>JABGPF010000167.1 GCA_018645065.1 Phycisphaerales bacterium | reverse complement strand
AGAGCCGCGGCGTGTCGCCGCGGAGACGTTGTGACAAATATACGGTCTGGCGAAGTTTAAACGGGAGTTGCTTCGGTTTGAAAATGGCGGTGGGATGGCGTGGTTCGCATGTTCACAGGGTGGTGAGGTGTGAAGGTCCGCTTCCGGCGTCAGGCGGGGCGGATGGCGGCTGGGGCCGGCGAAGTGGCGGCTGCTTAACTCGTGTGTTTACAGCGTGTTCCATCTTCAAAACAGTGGTGCTACCCATGGCCCGGATAAGTGGTACCACTTATGTATGTATAAGGTTCACACGCCTGAAAGTGTGAAGCAATTGTGAAGATGGCTCTGGGGGGTCGGGCGGCGGCGGGCGTCTATTTGTTGGTGCTCTTCAGGCGGAAGACCTCTACTGTCCCGCGGTAGAATTGGGGAACGTAGACGTAGCCGCGTTCGAGGTCAACGCCGATATCGGCGGGGGATTCCAGGCCCTCAGAGGCTACCACTTTGGCGGTTTTGCGGTCGGGCGAGACGGTGTAGATCTTGTGGCCGAGGCAGTCGGTCAGCAGGACCGTCCCGTCAGGCAGGACCTCGATGGAGTCCATACCGACAAAGGTCCCGGCCAGGCCGAAGGCCTTGGGGGCGCCCTTTCCAGTCGGGTCGAGCTCGTATACGTCGGACTTTTCCTTGTCGATCGTCACGCCGAACATCCGCCCTTTCCAGAAGGTAATCCCGTTGACTCTGGGCAGGTCCATGAGCTTGGCAGACTTGCCTGTGGCTGGGTCGAATCGATATATCACGCCCTGCCCGGTCGATGTGGTGTAGACGTATTTCCCGTCGGTGGCGGCGTCGTTGAGGCCCTTGGCTCCGGGGACGGGGACAAGCTGGGTCGGACCGCTTCCGTCCAGCGGGCGCCGCTTCATCGCGTTGACGTCATTGAAGTACAAATACCCGTCTAAAATGCACATTCCGCTGGGGCTATGGACGGGAAATTTGGCGGTTCCCTTGATAGCCGCCCTGTCAACCAGCTTCCCGCCGGGCGCGAGTTTCGAGATAAAACCGTTAGCGTCAAGCGGGTCTTTCGCGTCGCGCGTGATCTTGAAAATATTGGATACGTATACGGTCCCGTCGGCAGGGTTGACCCGTGCGCACTCGGGCGTTTTGAAGCCTTCGACGGTCCCTGCCGGTTCGAGCGACCAGTCTTTGGCCCCACCGTCGCAACCGGCCAGGAACAGAAACATCGCGACTGAAACCAGGGCTAACGCGTTTTTTACATGTCCGATATTCATGGTGTATTCCTTAGGTTTGGGAGCGTAATTAGCGATTGGAATTGTGCGGTATTGTGCGGATGATCGCAAGTAAAAAGATGTCAAGATGCGTCCGCGACGCTGGGGCGTGGGGATTTGCGATTGCGTGCCGGTCGCTGGGCTGATAGGCTGTTGGGTCTTCATGGCAAAAGTATATGACATCGCAATCCTGGGCGGTACGCCGGCGGCGCTGGCTGCGGGGTATCGTCTAGCCAAGGACGGGCTTAGCGTTATCCTGGTCGACTGCCCGTGTCCTGGCCAGGGGTCGCCCCTGAGCGACTGGGCTCCGGCGAGCCTGTTCGCGCTGGACGGCATGCCCAAGTCGCTGGCCAAGAAATGCGGCGCCACTGCGTTCCGCTCGGTTCGCTACCATAATGTCGACTTCACCAAACAGGCCGAGCATCGCGGACGAGTGGTGCTGGGCTACTTTGTCAACCCGCAGAAGCTGTGCAAGGCCCTGGCTGCAGAGGCCCGCAAGGCTGGCGTGAGCATTCGAAAAACAGCGGGCTTACCCGGGGTCGACCTCCAGGAAAGCGGTATTGTGCTCTCGGGCGTGTGCAAGTCCAGGGCCCGGATACTCATGTTCGCCGGCGGATCGGCCGCCGAGGCTATCGGGCATCTTTCGCTTCCGAACGGTGGTTCGCTACCCTCTCAGTTGGGTGTTGCGGGCCTGGATATCCCGCTGACTGCGACGATGCTGAAGCATATGACCGACAAATCGCTGAACCTGATCGAGACGCCCAAACGCAGCAACCTGGGCATGTATTTTGTCTCAGGCAGAATGCTCCACGCTCGGATAATGTCAGAGTCTACGGGCAAGGGGCCTGGCGTTGAGGAGTTGGCGGCGTTGATTATGGCGTTGGGCGCCGCGGGGCTGCTTCCGACGAGATTAGCGTTGGGAAAAGCTACCGGCGCGGTATGGCGGCCTCAGGCGGGCGTGGCGATGGAAATGAACTCTCACACTGCCAAAAGGTGCCTGCTTGCCGGTTCTGCCGGTGGATTCGCCGCCGCAGTCACCGGTCAGACGCTCTACCCGACGGTCCACTCGGCGATGCTGGCTGCTGACTGTGCGGCTTCGGTTCTGGGGCAGGACGACCAGAACACCCAGGAGCATCTCGATAAGTTCAAGGACTCGTGGCGGGAAACGCTGGGGCAGTATCTGTGCCCGCCCGACGCGAGCCTCCAGATGCTCGTCCCGCTGCTGTTCGCCAACAAACGAGTAGTGCCCAGATTCACCCAATCACTGCTGAACGGGGACAAAATATAACCGCCCAAACCGCGTGCGTCGCCCAATATCCGGCTCGCAGCACAAAGGGACGATGGGTAAAAAAACACGCAGCGCCTGTTTTTACCTTTATTTAGAGTATTGACCTGACGATAGACGGCGTATACAATACTCCGTTCGAATCAATAGGCCCAGACGCATCAAGGAGCATTACTGATGGCCGGTAAGTTGGAAGGCAAAAAAATACTGGTAGTTGACGACGACAGGGACATCCGGATCGCCATGGAAATGGCGTTGAAGGATCTTGGTCCTGAAGTGGTCTCCGTGGGCGACGGCAATCAAGCGGTAAAACAGATCGAGGAAAACGAGCCGGATCTCGTAGTACTCGATATGATGCTGCCCAAACGCAGTGGTTTCCTGGTGCTCGAACGCATCAAGCGAGATCGCGAACCTGGACAGAAACCGTTTGTAATAATGGTGACCGGTAACCTCGGCAACAGGCACAAGATATACGCCGAACGACTTGGCGTTGACCAGTATATCACCAAACCGTTCCGAATGAACAAACTACTCGAAGCGATTACCGAACTCCTTGAAGAGTAAGTTTCGCAGTCGAAATCAAGACCGTTTGACCGATAGAAGCACTAATCACGTTATTTAACGTTAGAGTAATGTTCGCTGCATGCAGGGCTCGTGGCCTTGGCGTGTGGCGGCGAACAAAGGACTAGAAAATGCCGAATACAAAAACAGTTGACCGTAAGAACATCGTAGCCGACAACCGCCGCCATGACGAAGACACCGGCTCGGTTGAAGTGCAGGTATCCATCCTCACCGCGAGAATTCTCCATCTCACCGAGCACCTGAAGACCCACAAGAAGGATCACTCCTCGCGTCGCGGGTTGCTGAAAATGGTCGGAAAGCGAAGTAGTCTGCTGAAGTACATCTCCAAGGCCGACAACGAACGCTACCGCGCCCTGATCAAGAAACTCGGCCTGCGTAAGTAAATATCGAGCATCGCTCACAAGGCGATTCAGCGATGGTTAGCCCTTAACCACCAGGGATTTGCCTATGGGCGGATCTCTCCTGCAATCCAAATTGCGTACTAAACGCTGCACGCGAAAGGTCCGTTTGAGGACATCCGGACCAGCAAGCGCACTCAAACAAAAAGATAAAACCGGAAGTACAGGTTTAATATTGTCGGGGCGGCATTGGGCCGCCAAATAATGCCCAATTGTGGGCTGTGTCAAGTAAGGAAAGATAGAATGAGTTTAATTAGAGTTGAGAAAGAAATTGGCGGGCGTACGCTATCGCTCGAAACTGGCAAGTTGGCGATGCAGGCCCACGGTTCGGTGAAGGTAACTTACGGTGATACCGTAGTGCTGTGCACCGTCCTGTCGGCGGCTCCGAACCGGGATATGGACTTCTTCCCGCTGTATGTCGACTACCGCGAAAATCGCTATGCAGGCGGTAAAATCCCCGGTGGTTTCTTCAAGCGAGAGGGACGTCCCTCGACCAAAGAGATCATCACAATGCGAATGATCGACCGTCCCAACCGCCCCATGTTCCCCGAAGATTTCACCGACGAAGTGCAGATCCAGTGCATGACGTTGAGCTTTGACAACGTAAACGATCCCGATCTCCTGGCGATGATCGGAGCCTCCGCCGCACTGCACCTGACCCCGATCCCCTACCAGGGACCGGTCGGAACCGCACGCGTCGGATACGTCGATGGAGAATATGTCCTGAACCCCACCATCGAACAGATGGAAGAGTCGGACATGGACCTCCTGATCGCCGGACCGCCCCAGGGCGTAAATATGATCGAAATGGACGGAATGGAAATGTCCGACGAGATCGTAGCTGGTGGAATCGAAATGGCGTTCGACGCCGCTAAAGAGATCATCTCGATGATCGAAGAACTCGGTTCGAAGATCGGCGAAATCGACCGCACATACAACGACAACCCCGTCTCACCCGAGCTCAAAGCCGCAATCGCAGACAAGTACGGCGACCGCATCCGCGAAGCCAAGCAGATCAAAGCCAAGATCGAACGCGGTGACGCTCTGAAGGAAATCGAAGCTGAAGTACTGGCTGAGTATTGCCCCGAAGACGGCGACGCCGAGACGTTCGAATTCACCGTCGCACAGGTAAAACGTGCGTTCTACAAGACCCAGGGCAAGATTCAACGCGAGTTGATCATGCAGTCGATCCGTCCCGACGGACGCGCGATGGACGAAGTTCGCCCGCTGGTAATGGAGCTCGACACGCTCCCGCGGACACACGGTTCGGCGATCTTCTCACGCGGTGAGACCCAGGCGCTCTGCATCGCAACGCTCGGTACGCCCCGCGACATGCAGATAGTTGACGGGCTGATGGAAGAGTACAAAAAGCCCTTCTCGCTGCACTACAACTTCCCGCCCTTCAGCGTTGGCGAAATCCGCCCCATCCGCGGACCGAGCCGTCGCGACTACGGACACGGTATCCTGGCTGAGAAGTCAATCCAGCCGGTAATGCCCGACCGCGACAACTTCCCCTACACCGCACAGGTAGTTGCTGAAATGCTCGGTTCGAACGGTTCGACCAGCCAGGCGACGATCTGCGGCGCCACGCTGGCTCTGATGGCTGCCGGTGTTCCGATCTCGGCGCCCGTAGCGGGCATCAGCATCGGAATGGTATCCAACGAAACTGACTTCGTCCTCCTGACCGACATCGTGGGCGAAGAAGATTTCCATGGCGACATGGACTTTAAAGTCGCCGGAACGCTTGAAGGCATCACCGCCATCCAGCTTGACATGAAGGCCCCGGGCATCTCCCAGGAACGCATCGTAGCCACGCTGAAGCAGGCTTACGGCGCCCGCAAGTGCATCCTCGATCAGATGACGGAAATCATCGCCGAACCGCGCGAAGACACCAGCGCGCTGGCGCCGAGGATCATGTCGGTCAAGATCAACCCCTCCAAGATCGGAAAGGTGATCGGACCGGGCGGAAAGACGATCCACAGCATCCAGGACGAAACCGGCGCCACGATCGATATCGAGGAAGACGGAACCGTCATGATCTTCTGCCTCTCCAAAGAGGGCGCAGAAGGAGCCAAGGCGATGGTCGAGAACCTCACCGCCGAAGCCGAAATGGACAAGACCTACACGGGCAAAGTCGTTTCGATCCGCGACTTCGGAGCCTTCATCGAGATCCTTCCCGGACTGGAAGGCCTCTGCCACGTCTCCGAACTGTCCAAGGAATATGTCAAGGACGTCAAGGAAGTCATCAGCGTTGGCGACACGATCGAAGTCAAGGTCATCAACATCGACGACCAGGGCAGAGTCAAGCTCTCCCACAAAGCTCTGATGTAAGAGCCTGTTAATTTGCTTCATTGCGGACCGGTCGCCTCGGCGGCCGGTCCGTTTTTTATAGACTATGACGGATTAGCGGGTATCGCGTCACAACGGCTCCGCGGCGACACGCCGCGGCTCTGTCCAGATGCCAGTAACGATAAAGTTAATTGTTTAAATTGAGATTGAAAATAATCCGATTCATAAAGCAACTATTGCGCCCAGTAGCTTCTGGGCAGAGCCGCGGCGTGTCGCCGCGGAGCCGTTATGAACCTTTTTTTATTGGTTTTTCCGCTCCAACAGCGATAATTCGATCATGATCTTTTTGATGATACTACTTGGCGCGGTTATCGCCTCGCCCATAGCGGTGCTCATAACGCTTCGCGCTTCGCGTAGGACGTGGCGGAGCACGCGCAGGCTCGCGGCCCGCGCACGCGACACCGAACACATCCGCGAGCTCAGCCAGCTCACCGGCGGGCTGGCTCACGAGATCAAAAACCCGCTGTCCACGATCAATATGAACCTCAAGCTGCTGGCTGAGGATCTCGAACATAACGATAGCGAACTGCACCGTCGTTGGCGCCGGCGTCTCGAATCGGTCCAGCACGAAACAGAGCGTCTGCGCGCCATCCTCGACGACTTCCTCCGCTACGCCGGGAAGCATGAACTACAACTGCAGGACTGCGACCTGCGCACGCTGGTTGAAGAGCTCACCGACTTCTTCACGCCCCAGGCCGCGGCGTCAAACGTGATAATGCGCACCTCGCTCGGTTCCGAGGCGATCGGGTGCAGCATAGACACCAACCTGATCAAACAGGCGCTGTTAAACCTTATGATAAACGCAGTTGACGCCATGAGCGACGGTGGGGAATTGATGATCAGCGTATCGTCAGCCAAGGGCAAGGGCGTTATCGAAGTGACCGACACCGGGCCGGGAATCAAGCCCGACGATCTGCCCCACGTGTTCGGGGTTTACTTCTCAACGAAGTCAGGCGGCAGCGGTTTGGGGCTGCCGACATCGCGACGAATCATCCGCGAACACGGCGGGAATATCACAGTGGAATCCGAACCGGGCAAGGGCTCCCAATTCACCATCGCCCTGCCGCTCGACCAGCCGCTGAGTTCGTGATTGTAGATCACCGGCAGGGGGAATATAATGGCCCATGACCGAAGCTGACCTTCTCAACCCTAAGACACAATGGACGGATATATCATGACCAAACAAATAATCGCCCTGTTACTTTCAGTCACTCTGCTGGTCGGCGTGGCCCAGTCGGCCCGGAAGCGAGGGGGTCAATCCGCCGCGGTGAAAGCCAATGAAAAATCGCTGCGGTTGGCGGTGGAGGATCTGACGAAAACCTTCCCAAAACGCTACCCGTCGAAGTACCTGACAAGGCTCAACTCCAAAGAGGCGATCAGCGACCTCCAGGCGTTCCAGCGTGAGGCGTTGCTGGCTAACCCGCTGCTGGACGACATGAAGATACTGGCTGTTAAGCGTAACTATGGCAAGGGCGCCCGCAGGGAAACCAAAACTGTCACGCCGAGCATCGGCGCTTACTCGCTGGCGGAGGTCAATCCCGCTGCCCCCGAATGCGAGCTGATCGTCATAAGCGACATTCGCCAAACGCCGAAAATATCGAGCCTCTACAAGCCTAAAACCACCAGCGCGATCACCGAGATCGACCTGAACTTCGACGCCGACAAGATCATGTACACCGGTGTTGGGTCCAATGGTAGATGGCACATTCATGAGGTGGCCGCAAACGGTAAATACCTACGCCAGCTCACGCCCAAAGACGCCGAATACCACAGCTTCGACTCGTGCTACCTGCCCGACGGAAAGGTCATTTTCACATCGACCGCACCCATCCAGGGCCTGCCCTGCGAGTACGGTAAGCGAGCGATGGCCAACATCTACGTCCTGGATCCCAAGACAAGCAAGATCCGCCGCCTGACCTTCGAGCAGGACTCCAACTGGGGCCCGTCGATCATGGAAAACGGGCGGGTTATCTACGTGCGATGGGAATACAGCGACACCCCCCACGTGTTCACTCGGGTGGTCATGACGATGAACCCCGATGGTACGAACCAGACGCACCATTACGGGTCGAACTCATACTGGCCGACCGCGACGCACAACCCAAAGCAGGTCCCGGGCAAACCTTCGCAGTTCGTCGGTATCGTCAGCGGGCATCACGGGCAGCGACCCGGGCCTATGGTCCTGTTCGATGTAGCTGTTGGGCGTCACGAGGCCGACGGAGCCCTGCAACTGTTCCCCGGTTACGCCCAGAAGGTCAAGCCCGTCATCGTCGACGGATTATACAACGGACGCTACCCCAAATTCCTGACCCCCTATCCGCTGGGCACGAGCAATAAAGACGGCGCCGGGCGATACTACCTGGCCTCGGTCAAGCCGACCGGCAACTCGCTCTGGGGCGTCTATCTTGTCGACATCTACGATAATATCGTCCTGATCTCCGAGACCGACTCATTCGCCACAAACGAGCCGATCCCCTTTGCGAAAGCCAAAAAACCGCCCGTCCTGGTCGACAGAACAGTGCCCGGAGCCAAGGAAGGCGTGGTCTACATCACCGACATTTACGCAGGCGAGGGCCTCAAAGGCCTCCCGCGCGGTTCGGTGAAATCGATACGACTTTTCGCATACCACTTCGCGTATATCCACGCCGGCAGCCACGAGGCAATAGGGATTGAGAGCAGTTGGGACGCCAAACGATTGCTCGGAACCGTGCCCGTCGCCGCCGACGGCTCGGCCGTTTTCAAAGTGCCCGCCAACACGCCGATCGCCATACAACCACTCGACAAAAACGGTGCCTCGCTGCAGCTAATGCGAAGCTGGTTCACCGCCATGCCGGGCGAAGTGGTAAGCTGCATCGGGTGCCACGAAAACCAGAACGACGTGCCGCCTGTCCACAAGTCCAGCGCCAGTCGCAGCAAGCCGGTCGCGATAAGCGGGAAGGCCCGCAACTTCTCGTTCCTTCGCGAAGTCCAGCCCGTGCTCGACCGCAAATGCATCGGATGTCATGACGGTAAGAAGCCCGGCCGCCCCAATTTCGACGATATCACGGGCAAGACAGTTACCTACCCCAGACGCCCGACCGAACGCGGCGGAGCCTTCAGCGCAAGCTACCTGGCGCTGAATCCATACGTCCGCCGCCCCGGACCCGAGAGCGACTACCACCTGCTGACGCCGATGGAATATCACTCGTCTACCAGCGTACTGACCCAGATGCTGACCAAGGGCCATCACAACGTGAAGCTCACCAGCGACGAGTGGATGACGATAAACAGTTGGATCGACCTGAACGCGCCGTTCTGGGGCACCTGGGCCGACGCCCACAGAAACTGGGGCAACGTGTTCCATCGAAATTGGGCACACCGCGCGAAGTCCGAGGCCGACCATCTGGCGCTCATCGCCAAAAGCCAAGCCCTTCGCAAACGCCTCCAGAAAGAGTACGCCAATATCGACGAAGACTACGAAGACGACGGATACACCTTCGCCCAAGCCGCAAAAGACCGCGCTGCCCGCAAGCCCGTCATGCCGCCAAAAGCTGCGGCGACCAAGGCGGTAAAAGCTCCGTCGGGCTGGCCTTTCGTCGCAAAAACAGGGCCCGCAATGGAGATCGCCACCCCAGGCGGGAAGCTTGCTATGCAGCGGATACCGGCGGGCAAGTTCGTAATGGGCACACCGGGCGGGCCGAGCGACGAGGCGCCGCGCGTCGCTGAAATCACCAAACCGTTCTGGATGGCCCGCACGGAACTGACCAATGCGATGTACCTGGCGTTCGCACCAAAGCACGACAGCGGATTCATCGATCTCCACGGCAAGGATCAGAAGAACAGAGGCATCAACGCCAAGGGCGCCGACTGGCCGGTGATTCGAGTATCGCAGCAGGACGCGGTGGCGTTCTGCAAATGGCTCAGCGAAAAGACGGGCAAAAAGTTCCGCCTGCCGACCGAAGCCGAATGGGAGTTCGCCGCACGCGCCGGGGCCGACACGCCAATGTTCTACGGAAAAACCGACGCGGACTTCTCAAAGCACGCCAACCTTGCCGACGCGACCATCAAGAGGTTCGACAAAATCTCAACCTACAACTACCTCCTCCGCGTGGATTCCGCCAATGACGGAGCCCAGGTGCAGACATCGGTAGGCAAGTACCAGCCCAACGCTTTCGGCCTGTGCGACATGATCGGAAACGTGGCGGAGTGGACCTCGTCGTCTTATGGATCGACCGGTCAAAAGGTCTCCCGAGGCGGTTCATGGCGCGACCTGCCCCGCTGGGTACCCGCAGGCCGCCGAGTACCCTACCAACCTTACCAACGCGTTTACAACGTCGGAATACGAGTAGTAATGGACGACTAAGCACAGACCCCATCGCCCTGAACCACAGGAGCCCAAACAATGAATCGACGCGATTTCCTGAACACGACACTGCTGACCGCCGGGGCGGTTTGCCTCGGTAATACGCGGACCTCGGCGGCGCCGAAGAAACGCAGACCAAACATAATCCTCGTAATGGCCGACGACCAGGGCTGGGGCGACATGGGCTACTACGATCACCCATACGTCAAAACGCCGAACTTCGACGCGATGGCGAAAGCCTCCCTCCGCCTGGACCGCTTCTACGCAGCAGCGCCAATCTGCTCGCCAACGCGGGCAAGCGTGCTGACCGGGCGACACCCCCACCGCTCAAACGTTCTGAGTCACGGACGATCGATGCGGCCGCAGGAGATCACCATCGCCGCCGCACTGAAAAAAGCCGGATACGCCACAGGGCATTTCGGCAAGTTCCACGTCGGCTCGATGCAAAACTCCAGCCCGGTGAACCCGGGCAAGTTCGGGTTCGATCGATGGGTATCTGCGCCGAACTTCTTCGACCAGGACCCGGTGATGAGCAGCAACGGACGGGCTGTCCAATATCACGGTGAGAGTTCGCAGATCACCGTGGACGCCGCCCTTGAGTTCATAACCAAACAGGCCAAGTCGCCCAATCCGTTCCTGGCGGTGGTCTGGTTCGCCGCGCCGCACGACCCGCACGTGGCGTCGGCTGAGGACAAGGCGCTGTACAAGGGCAAACAAGCAGCCGGTTACTATGCGGAGATCACCGCGATGGATCGGGCGTTCGGTAAGCTTCGCGACACGGTGCGGACCCTGGGCATCGCCGACGACACGATCCTATGGTACAACAGCGACAATGGCGGTTTGGTTAACGCCAGCAGCGGCGGACGCGGGCGGAAGGGCTCGATTTACGAAGGCGGTTTGCGCGTGCCTGCGATTATCGAATGGCCGAGCCGAATCACCAAACCGCGAACGAGCAATGTGCCCTGCTTCACGTCCGATATCTTCCCAACTCTGCTCGAACTGACCGGAACGAAAATGCCCCACAAACGCCCGCTCGATGGGGTCAGCCTCGTCAAACTGATCGACGGGACAATGACCTCGCGAAGCCGCCCGATCGGCTTCTGGAGCCCACTGGGGCGCGGGCGGTCAACCTGGAGTCACAAGATCATGGGCGCCCTGCTGAAAGCACAAAAGCAGGGCAAGAAAATCGGCGACCCAAACCGTCTGGACATGGACGCCGCCGAAATAAAGAAGATATATCCGGAGGACAAATTCCCCGGACACGCCGCATGGCTCGATTGGCCTTGGAAACTCCACAACCTGAAAAACGCCAAGGTGGAGTTGTACAATCTCGAATCCGACCCGAACGAAGCCGACAACATAGCACAAAAACACGCCGCCCGCGTCAAGACAATGACCACCGCACTACAGCGATGGCAAGGATCAGTCCTCCGCAGCCTGAACGGAAAAGATTACCGCTGAGCGGTTTGAACGGGTCAGCCAACAGCAAACGGCAAACGGCGAACGTCAACGGCTTTGCCACAGAGATCACAGAGAACGACAACGGCAACGGCGGGAAAGATGTTTACGGCAACGGCAAAGGCAAAGGCAAACAACCAAAAGCGAGAACACAGAGAACGGCAAGGGCAACGGCAAGGGCAACGACAAGGGCAACGGCAAGGGCAACGACAAGGGCAACGGCAAGGGCCTGACACATGGCTACGGACTCCCTCCGGTTCAGCCTAAGCGTTAAATGATCGAAGCAAACGGTAATTTACAGAAAACATGTTGCACTACTCTGCTTGGTAATTTACAGAACACAGGTTGACTACTCACTACTGCCGTTGTCGTTAATTTCCGTGTCTTCCGTGTTTTCCGTGGTTAAAAAAAAGCCGTTGCCGTTGCCGTTGC
>JABGPF010000509.1 GCA_018645065.1 Phycisphaerales bacterium | reverse complement strand
CGGCCCGTTGGATTGCGCCGGTCATTCCGGTTACTGCGGGTGTGAGTTCCAGCGTGGCGCCCATTGCAATCAGTATTGCGCGTCGTTCGTGGCTCATGGAGTCGGGCATGGTCAGTATGCATTGATATCCGCGTGCTCGACAGACTAGCGCCAGCCCGATGCCTGTGTTCCCGCTTGTCGGTTCGATGATGACCGCACCTGGTTTTATCGAGCCGTCGGCCTCACCGGCCTGGATCATCGACAGGGCGATACGATCCTTAACCGACGCCATCGGGTTGAAGCTTTCCAGCTTGGCCAGGACCGTTGCCGATGAGTCAATAATGTTGCGAATTCTCACCAGAGGCGTGTTTCCGATAGTCTCGGTGATGTCGTTGTATATCTTGGTCATGGTGTGCATCCTTATGCATTCAAGGTGTCTGAATGTACACGATTCACACGTCGCATTCAACGTTGTGAACCGAATGCACGGGCGATTATGCGTTGAGGTAGTCGAAGTGACCGGCGGCGCAGCAGGGGCAATCAGGCGATTTTGTCGCGCTTATGCGTTGGATCGTATTTGCCCAGAAGTTGAACTTTGTCAGCACCGGTGAGATCGCATCAGATCGGCCGGACAGTATTTTCACCGCTTCGATTGCCTGCATTGAAGCTATGGTCGCCACAGCCGGTCCGAGCACTCCGGCCTGGCGGCAGGTTGGATCTGAGCATGGCGGAGGCGGGGCGTCGAACACGCATCGCAGGCAGGCGGTTTGGCCCGGTATGACGGACATTATCTGTGCTTCGGCCGATACGACCCCAGCGAATATCCAGGGCAGCGAATGCTTCACCGCGTAATCGTTGATTATGAATCTCGTGTGAAAGTTGTCGGTCCCGTCGATTATCAGATTGGCTCGGCCGACGAGTTCAGCGATGTTCCCGGCGTCCAGGCGAAGTTGGCGGGGTTCTATTGTCACCGCAGGATTGATTTCCGCCAATCGCCTTGCCGCTGCGGTCACCTTGGGCTCGGCTGCGTCGGCATGGCTCTGGTCGTAAAGGCCCTGGCGGTGAATATTGGTTATATCCACTTTATCGTTATCGGTGATTATCAGGCGTCCGACACCGCTTCTTACCAGCAGTTCGGCGATCCAGGAACCCAGTCCGCCTACGCCCACGATGATCGCCGAGGAGGCCTGGATGGTCCGCTGCCCGGTGAGGCCAATTTCGCCAAACGCCATCTGGCGATGATACCGCTGCATGTTGTCGTTCAATTCGCTCATTGCGTCGAGCAGTGTAGAGGTTTACCACCCCTTATCGCAAGAGTGAGTCGGAAGTTTTGCAGTTGCACGGGGGGGCGCCAATGCTATACTCAACGTGAATTAACCCTGTGTTGGAGATATTTATATGCCGAACAAATCAAAAGTAACGCGTCGCGGTTTCATGAAGACGGCGGCTTTAGCGGCTGCGGTCCCGATGTTCGTTAACTCCAAGGCGTTCGGCGCTAATGATCGCATTGTTATGGGTTGCATCGGAATGGGTGGACAGGGACGCGGCGACATGGGAGGGTTCCTGGGATTCAAACAGGTGCAGGTCGTTGCGGTTTGTGACGTTGTAGGGCGTCATCGTGATCTGGCCAAGGGCATGGTCGACTCACGCTACAAGTCCAAAGACTGCAAAACATACGTAGATTTCCGCGATGTCACCACGCGCAAAGATATCGAAGCGGTGCTGATCGCCACACCGGACCACTGGCATGCGGGCATTTCTATCGAGGCGATGAAGCACGGTAAGGATGTTTACTGTGAGAAGCCCGAGACGCTGACAATCCGCCAGGGACGAGCGATGACCCAAATTGCTCGTCGTTACGGTAGAGTGTTCTCCGGTGGTTCCCAGCGAGTGTGGGGCGACTATAACTGGTTCCACAAGATGGTCCAGGGCGGTGCGATCGGCGAGGTCAAGGAGGCGTGGGTTAATGTTTGGGGCCCG
>JABGPF010000166.1 GCA_018645065.1 Phycisphaerales bacterium | reverse complement strand
ACGCCAGCGAACAGTTTTCCGCCCATGCGTTCGCTTCCCGGATGGCCGCGGGGACTTATCTCGGCGCGCTATTCGTCCTGCGTGGATTCGGGATCGCGGTCGGGGCGCACGTCATGTGGAACATCTACGTATACGTGGTATAACGCCAGGTGAGTACGATTACTCCCAGGCGAAGCTTTTGCCCGTCAGGCACGTGTACGCTTCGATGTACTTCTCGCGGGTTTGTTGGACAATCTCCGCCGGGAGCGGAGGACCGGGAGGCGTACGATCGAACTTGACCCGATCAAGATAGTCGCGAACAAACTGCTTGTCGAAGCTGGGTTGGCTTTTTCCGGGGCTGTACCCGTCAACAGGCCAGAATCGCGATGAATCGGGGGTGAGGACTTCGTCGATCAGCATCATCTCGCCATTTTCATCCCGACCCCATTCGAACTTGGTGTCTGCAAGAATAATCCCGCGTTCTGAAGCATACTCAGAGGCTTTTTGATAAATCGCGATGGACTTATCCCGCAGTTCGTTCATTGTTTCTTCACCGACATGATCGCAGGCTACTTCGAAGGATACGTTCTCGTCGTGCAGGCCTTGTTCGGCTTTGGTTGACGGGGTGAAGATAGGTTCGGGCAGTTTGGACCCCTGCTTGAGTCCGGATTCCAGGGGCATGCTGCAGATCGTACCGCTTTTCTTGTACTCTCGCCATCCGCTACCGGCGATATATCCTCTGACGATGCACTCGATGGGAACTACCTGGGCTTTGCGACAGAGCATAATGCGTCCTTCAAGCTCTTCCATGTCGCGCAGATCTTCGGGCAGGTCTTTAACATCTGACGAAATAAGATGGTTCTTGGCGGTATCGCCCAGAAGATCGAACCAGAACACGGATATCTGCGTCAGGACCCTGCCCTTGTCGGGTATACCGTTGGGCATGACCACGTCGTAGGCGCTGATACGGTCTGTAGCGACCATCAGCAAAGCGTCGGACAGTTCATAAAGATCACGAACCTTCCCGGTGCGTTTAGGGTAATTGTCCAGCGATGTTGTCAGCAATGCGGTTGTTTTCATATTATTTGGTCTCTGGTTTGAAACATAAGGAACGTCACATAGGTGTAATTGAAATAGATACGCCCTACTTTGTCAAGTGGGCAGTTACAGCATTTGCAATCGCCCTGGCCGATGCGATCTGATAAGACCTCGAAGCCAGGCGTCTTGCGTCGTATCTGTTGGTTAGATATCCCAGTTCCAGCAACACTGCCGGACAGGTGGTTCGCATCAATACGCGGAAGTCGGCGCCTCGCACGCCGCGGCTTGACATGTTCGTGCCCAGCATTGCTTTTTCGATCGCAGCGGCAAAGGCGCTGCTCTGGCGCCTGCGGGTTTCGGGTGTGTAGATCGTAAATCCGCGAGCCCCTCTATTCGCCGCGGCGTCGCAATGAATGCTAATGAACAGTTTCGCGCGGACTTGCCGCGCCTTGGCGGCCCGATCGTTAAGCTCGACAAAGGTGTCGTCGCTTCGGGTCATACGAGCGTCAACGCCCGAGGCCCTGAGCATTTCGGTGACCATCCTGGCCACTTCGAGCACAATGGTCTTTTCAGTGCATCCGTTGTGTCCGGCGCCGGGGTCCTTACCACCGTGTCCGGGGTCCACAATTACCGGCCCGTATTTTAGCACTGGCTCGCTCGACGTAGGGGTCGCATGAACAACCCGCACCGGAGAGGCGCCCCGAACCGGAGGCCGGGGAATCGCACGCAGCGAGGCGCGTATTTGCTGTTCCATCGATTGCGGTACGTAAATCACCCGCCCAACACGCATGATACCGCCCTGCGGACTGATTTTCACTCCGTTAACGTACGCCACCCCGCCTGGATCAGCAAAGAACATCACGGTGTTGACCTGATTGCCCAGAGTCGCACTATGAGCCGAGCTCTTCTGCAATCCCAAACCGAGACGAGCGCCCATTTGGGCGGCGCTGATCGTCCCTTGCGGCCTGACGGTCGGAGAGCCTATCGGACCGGCGGCGCCAGCGTCAACTTGCACCTGATCGCAACCGCCTAAAACAGCGGACATGACAAAAACTGCTGCCATCGCAAGGCGCCATAATCCATTCTTTTTCACGTTATGCTCCGAAGTATCTTCAGGTTAACCAAACAGTTTGAACTATACCCTGCCGCCGTACTGGCAATAGAGAAGGAAAATGCACCATCCGAGGAATACTGCGACCAATGTCGCGACAACCGGCCAGGATATCGACACGCTGCGGTCGGGAACCCCGTCGCTGATGTCAACCGGCTCGGGCGGTGTCTGCTCTTGCTTTTTATCGGTCTTGTCGCTCATACATCGAGCCTCAGGTTCATCGAAATATCAAACGCTTCGTCAAACGAGTATACCTCGCGGAAATCTTCGACGCTGTCTTCAGCCGTTTTCCGCATGAACGAGTTGTCCACCAGCAGGTAAACCATATTGCCCAAGTCGATTGTGGCGTGGATATTCCATTTGGACAGAACCGTTTTCGCCAAACGCCCCCAGCGTTCAATCGCCAGGTCTCGCATCGCGTAACACAGTTCAGAGCCCGAAACGTGCCGCCCGGCGGGGTTGTCGGGATCCTGCTCTGGAGACATCTCACCACCGTGAACCGAAGCCACCGCATGGTTCAACGCGTCATGTAAAAATGCAAACGCTTCGAGCGGATATCGCCCGTCGCTGCGGATTACTTCTTCCATTGTCTTGCCCGACTGCCCTACCATTACGACTTCCTCGGGAAAAGGGGTTCAGGTTGCATTACCTGCTGACCGGGGGTTAACTGCCCCCACTTACCAGCATCGCTGATAGTCTGCCCGTCGGCGAGCGACCAGTTCATCTGTTTCAGCCCGGCAGCCATCATCTCGGGCATGAACGGTGAAAGATAGTTCAGAATTATCCGAACCGCGTCAGCACAGGTGTAAAGGATCGTACCGAGGCGTTCACGCTGCGATTCGTCCTTCGCCAGTTTGAACGGAGCGGTAACTTCAATGTACCCGTTGGTGGCGCCGATAAGGGCTGTAATCTTGTCGAGATACAGACCAAAATCGCAGTCCTCCATCGCCCCGCACGCCGCAGCTTCAAGATCCGCTGCCGCGTCGATCACAACTTTTTCATGCTCGCCGTTTTCGCACGCAGCCGGAAGCACACCGTCAAAGTATCGGGTAATCATGTTCAACGTGCGGTTCAACAAATTACCCAGCCCGTTGGCCAAATCAGTATTGTAGCGTCCCTTCAGGGCGTCGTGGCTGAAGTCGCCGTCGGCTCCGAATGTAACTGCACGCAGCAGGAAGTAACGGTAAACGTCGACCGAATACTCACCGCATATCTCGGCGATGGTTTCTCGCGAAACGAAGTTGCCCAACGATTTGGACATTTTCTTACCTTCGGAGGTCCACCATCCGTGTGCGAAAACGCACTTGGGAAGCGGCTGGTCCATCGCCATCAGAATCGCGGGCCAGTAGACCGTATGGAACCAGAGTATGTCCTTGCCGATAAGATGCACATCAGCGGGCCAGTATTTCTCATCCGTCGCATCGTGCTCGTCGCCGATTTCCGGCCAACCTAGCGCAGTGCGATAGTTGCTAAGGGCGTCGATCCAGACGTAAACGCTGTGGGTCGGGTCGTTAGGCATCTCAATGCCCCACCCGCCGAGCTTGTCTTTGTGGCGCGAGATGCTCAGATCTTCAACGCCCATTTTCAATTTGCTGAGCACTTCATTGCGACGCGCCTGCGGTTTGATGAAACCGGGATTGGCCTCGATGTACTCGATGAGCTTATCGACCCATTTGCTCAGGCGGAAGTAATACGTGGGCTCCTGGTATCGCACCAGAGGCTTACCGTTGACTTCACTTTTGAACTCGTTTTCAGCGGCCGTCGACTCGGTGATGAACTCTTCCTGCCCTTCGTCATACCAACCTTCATACTGCCCGAGATAGATTTCGTCTCGTTCGAGCAGGCGGGTGATAATCGCCTGAACGCGTTTTTCGTGACGCGGTTGGCTGGTGCGGATAAAGTCGTCGTTCGAGATGTTCAGGTCTTTCCAGAGATATTCAAACCCGACAACAACCTGGTCGGACAACTCTTTGGGAGTCATTCCCTTTTCGGCTGACGCTTTAACTATTTTGATTCCGTGTTCGTCGGTTCCAGTCAGGAATCGCACGTCTCTACCGGCAGCGCGGAAGTACCTTGCCAGCACATCTGCGGCGATGGTCGTGTACGAATGACCGATATGCGGTACGTCGTTCACGTAATAAATCGGGGTTGTAACGTAGTAAGTTTGACTCATGGCGTCGTTGACTTCTATTGGTGGTATGGAGCGTTCAAATACAATTCATGCGGGTGCGGACTAAAGTCGCGTTTTCTCGAAATCGATAACCTGCTGCAGCGTTTCTTCCAGCGAAACGGTCGGTTTGTAACCGATCAGTCCGTTGACTTTACCCAGATCAGGCATGCGAACGAGCATATCGTCGAAAGGTCTGCCATAGGCCTCTTCATAACTGAGCGATGTTTTACCACTGGTCGAGCCAGTCATCTCGATGATCTTGTCGGCCAGGCCGTCAATGGTGATCGACTCTGTAGTGCCTACGTTAATAACTTCACCGACCGCGCCGGGACAATCGACAAGCTTGACCAACGCGCCAACCACATCGCTAACATTGCAGAAGCAACGCGACTGATCGCCCGTACCGTATATTTCAATCGTTTCGCCGCGCAGCGCTCGCTGCACAAATCGCGGGACAACCATACCATACACACCGGTCTGGCGCGGGCCAACTGTGTTGAAGAAGCGGCAGACGATTGTTTCCAGCCCGCTTTCCTGGTGATACGCCAACGCCAGAAACTCGTCGATCATCTTGCTGCACGCGTAGCTCCAGCGAGTGAAACGCGTCGAACCGAGCGTCGTGTCGTCGTCTTCGTTGAACGGGACCTTGGTGTTCTTACCGTAGACTTCGCTCGTCGAGGCAACGAGGATCTTCCGCCCGAACTTATTTGCCAATTCCAGCACAACCTCCGAACCGTGGATGTTGGTCTCGATGGTGTGGACCGGACGATCTACGATAAGCTGCACGCCAACGGCCGCTGCCAGGTGGTAGATCAGATCGCAGCGATCGATAAGCGATGTCATCGTCGAGACATTGCAAACCGTTTCACGTACGAACCGGAAATTGGGATTCTCTATCACGCCAGCGAGATTATCCAATGATCCGGTCGACAGATCGTCGACAACCGTCACGGAGTGTCCAGCGGCCAGCAGTGCTTCGCTCAGGTGCGACCCGATGAACCCGGCGCCGCCCGTAATTAATACATTCATTCGCTTTTCCTTGACATTAGTTTCAACAATAACAGTCGGTAAAGGATAATCGTTAACGCCCCGTCAAGCAACCGCAAACCGCAGATAGCAATCCCGCACCAGCGTTTTTTCACGAAACCGCGTCACAGTAAAGCCTCAAGGAGCAATCCCGATACCCAACAGTATTCAACAAACCCTTGACTCTGGCGGCTTTGGGGTGTAAATTATGCGGTTTCCAACACAGCCAACAAATTACAATACTGTAAGAAAGCCTTAGATAAGCAAGGAGCAACCTCATGGCTATTATCGATTTCGGCGGCGTTAAAGAAGACGTTGTCATGCGTAAAGAATTCCCGATGTCTCGGGCAAGACGCGTTTTGAAGAACGAGACTATCGCGGTTATCGGATACGGCGTCCAGGGTCCGGCCCAGGCGTTGAACATGAAGGATAACGGTTTCAACGTTATCATCGGACAAGCCAAAAAGTACAAAAAAGACTGGGACCGCGCCGTAGCAGACGGTTTCGTGCCCGGAAAGACCCTCTTCGGCATCAAAGAAGCCGCCCAGAAGGCGACTGTAATCCAGGTGCTCGTTTCCGACGCCGCCCAGAAGCAGATCTGGCCGACGATCAAAAAAGCCCTGAACCCGGGCGACGCACTGTACTTCTCACACGGTTTCTCGATCGTTTACAAGGATCAGACCGAAATCATCCCGCCCGAAGACGTAGACGTGATCATGGTCGCCCCCAAGGGCTCAGGCACGTCAGTCCGTCGTAACTTCCTGTCAGGCGCCGGAATCAACTCCAGCTTCGCCGTAGAGCAGGACTTCACGGGCAAGGCCCGCAACCGCTGCATCGCCCTGGGCATCGCAGTGGGCAGCGGATACCTCTTCCCCACGACATTCGAGAAGGAAGTATACAGCGACCTGACCGGCGAACGCGGCGTGCTGATGGGCGCCCTGGCCGGTATCATGGAAGCACAATACCAGGTACTCCGCAAGCACGGGCACAGCCCCTCGGAAGCTTTCAACGAAACCGTTGAAGAACTCACCCAGAGCCTTATCCGCCTGGTCGACGAAAACGGTATGGACTGGATGTACATGAACTGCTCAGCCACCGCACAACGCGGAGCCCTGGACTGGAAGCCCAAGTTCAAGAAGGCTGTTCTCCCGGTATTCCAGGAACTCTACAAAAAAGTCGCCGACGGCTCGGAGTGCAAACGCGTCCTGAAGGTCTGCGGCGCATCGGACTACAAGAAGCGGCTGACAAAAGAGCTGAAGACCATCGGCGATTCGGAAATGTGGAAGGCAGGAGCGGCCACACGTTCACTGCGTCCTGCCGAAAAGGCCAAGAAGGTCACCAAAGCCACAAAAGGCGTAGCCGGTCGCAAGGGCAACTAACGCCCGCCGCCTTAAAAAGTTTAATCACGCCCCGGGTTAAAAAGCCCGGGGTGTTTTTTTATATATGACGGATCAATATCCAACCGAACAACAAGAAATGTCCAAATTTCAAGTGAACGTCAACGGCGAACGGCAACAGCGAACGGCAACAGCGAACGGCAACTACCACGACGGGATTACAATCTGCTGAGGCAAGAACTGCTATCGTTCGTTGTTTCTCTTGGCGGTTTCGATGCTTTTAAACAGGATTGCGATTAGTTCATCAGTTTCCTTTAGAAGAGGCTCCAACAGAGCTTCAGACTTGATCATTTGAGCGTTCGCGATAATCTTTATCCACGTCTGAGTCTCGCGAAGTTCTTTGAGGGATATTTTTAGCTTGTGAACAAAATCAGCTCGGGATTCGGCGCTTTGGGCTTCTCCATAATTAGGCCCAGGCGAGGTGCCGCTTCTTAATATTTGCAGGGAAATATGCTTTCCCGCCTTCGTTGGCGGCAGTGATTCGGAGAGCTTAATAATTCTGACAGCGTAGTCAACCAACCTATCCTGCAAATCGTAACTTCTCTCATTCCCCATCGAACAGTCCTCCATATAATCGGTCATCCGTTGTCGTTGCCGTTGTCGTTGCCGTTGTCGTTGTCGTTACTTGGAAATTGGACATTTCTTGTTGGCTATTGGATATTGTTCCGTTTTATTTGAGTAGTTCTTTCCACAACGCTTTTTCGGCGTCGGTGAACTTTTCGAAGGTTACTTTTATCTGCTCGGCGATTTTCTTGAGTTGCGGATCGGCGGCGGGTATGCCCTTGGGATTGGCGGCTGCAAGACCTTTGAGTTTGGCCAGCGCCTGGTCAAGTTGCGACGCCCCGTCTGAGAACGATCGGGCCGCGTCGTGTATGTTCAACGAGTGCATCTCAGCTTTGTCGGGCCTATAAAGCAATCGCCACGGGTTGCGGCGTATTTCCTTACTGGCCGACTTGAGATTCGCTGCGACCTGACCCATATTGTCGATGATGTTGTCGATATTATCGCGATTCACCGTGACCACGTCCTGGAGCCCCTCGGACACTTTCGCGAAGTTGCCTGCAATGGTCACCATCTGCCTGGTGGTCTCATGGAGCTGTTTGATTATCTCAGCGACCTCGCCCTTGGTGAGTTTTTTGAACTCAGCCACCAATTCACCAGCGTCGCCCACCACCTTATTGGCGTTGGCGAGCAGGGTGTCGACTTTGGGCGTCGCCTTCTTGACCATCGTATCGAGACCGGTCAGCATGGAGGCGACTTTCGGTTCGGCGTCGGCGGCCATGGTTCGAAGATGCTCTACGGTCTGGTGCAATTTCGCGAGCATCGCCAGCTTATTGCCTGAGTCCAGTTCCTGTCGAATACTCTTAAGGGCTTCGTCAAGCACGTCCATCATAGCGTGGATTTTATACATCGCCGAGCCTTCGCGCCCACCGCTCATCTCGTCGCCGATAGTCTCCAGCACTTTTCCGGTCTGCTGGCCCAGAGAATTAAACTGCGCGAGCGTCTTCGCCAAATCGCCGGCCTGGATCAGTATCGCGTCAGTCTTCACAGGCGCCTTACCGCTCTTTCCGCAGTCGAGTATCTGCAGGACCGCCCCTCCGCCGACGAGTGCGGCGTTGACCTTGGCCTGGGCGTCGGAATAAACCTTCGTCCGATCATCGAAAAGCTTCACGATATAATATGTCCTGCCGGAGTCCATATCGAGTTGCACATCGCTAATTGCTCCGACCTCCACATCGGTAATCTTCACCTGCGCCCCTGGCTTCAAGCCTTGCTCGCCCCGGTCGAGTTCGACATAGAACCACGCTTCCTGTGCAGCGGGTTTGAGGATGTCCGACGCCCCCAACCAGAAGACCACACCGCCCAGCAGCACCAGCGTAAGGATGGTGAAGATCCCCGCGGTAAGTTCGTTATGTTGTTTTCGTGCCATTTATCCTGTCCTATACTAAGCGGCGCGTCTGTCGCCGATCGGTTTTATTTCTCTCCGGCCTCGAGTATTTCTTGTTCGAATTCTGAACCGGCCTGCCTGCGAGTGATCGGTCCTGCCGCATCGCCGCGCAGGAACTGGCGAATCAGATCGGTTGTTTCGTCGCCGGTGACGTCTCCGTCGCGAATGGCTTCGAATTCCTGCCTTGTCCCAACCTTGAGCACCACCCCGGCGTCGAGCATGCACATTCGATCAGCGATTCTAAACGCCGAATCCATTTCGTGGGTGACAACAACGGTGGTGACGCCGAGCTTGCCCGAGAGGTCCATCATCAGGCGGTCGATCTGCGTGGAGGTCACCGGATCGAGCCCCGCCGACGGTTCGTCGTAAAAAAGGATGTCCGGGTCGAGTGCGATCGCCCTGGCCAGTCCAGCGCGTTTTTTCATACCGCCCGATATTTCAGCCGGCATGCGGTCGATCGCATGACGCATCGAAACCAGGTTCAGTTTGATCCGAACGATAATGTCAATCGTAGCCGCGTCGAGGTCCCTGTGCTCATTGAGAGGCAAGGCGACGTTCTGCCCCACCGTCAGCGAATTCAGCAACGCCCCGGACTGGAACAACACGCCGAACCGTTTGCGGATCGTGTCGAGCTCGCGTTCCGGCAGGCTGCCGATGTCCCTGGCGAACAGTTCAACTCGTCCGGAGTCGGGGGTCAGCGAGCCTATCATATGTCGCAGCAGAGTGCTCTTCCCGCATCCGCTGCCGCCCATTATCACCATCGTCTCACCGGAATACACTTCCAGGTTAACGCCCCGCAACACGCGGGTCTGGCCGAAACTCTTTTCGAGATCGACAACGTTGATTATTGGCGTTCGGTTGTCTTCAGCTTGAATCATGCTAATTCCAAATAGCGTCGCGTGATCAGACACGGAAGATGTAGAAACCAACGGTAAACACGCCGGATGCTATAATTGTCGCGATCAGAGAATAAACGACTGTCATGGTGGTCGCCCGCCCAACGCCCTCGGCGCCACCGCGTACGTTGAGCCCTTCGTAGCAGGCGATCAGGCCGATCAGGACGCCAAACACAGCGGCCTGCACCAGACCCGTTATAAGATCGATATTGGTTACCTCTCTGCGAACGGTGTCCCAGTATCCGGCGTAAGCGTCAGGCCCCAGAGCCCACCTGCATGCCAGAAAACCACCGCAGCATATCACAAGATCAGCAATAACTGTCAGCAGCACCAGCATTATCAGCGTGGCGACAACTCGCGGGACGACCAGGAAAAGTGTCGGACTCATAGCCATCGCGCGCATCGCTTCGATTTCTTCGGAAACGACCATCGTTCCGAGCTCGGCGGCGATCGATGCGCCAGCAAATCCGCTGAGAACAACGGCGGTTATGATCGGACCGAGCATGCGAAAACCGCTGATCCCGATCACCGTTGCGATTTTATCCACCTGCCCGTAGTCCGACAGCGTGGGCGCCATTTGCAGCGTCAGTATCATCCCGATGAACAATTGCACGAGCATGACTATGGGCATTGAACGGATGCCCACACGCACCATCTGAGCGGTCAGGGCGCCCCATCGAAACCGCACTTTACCAGAGACCATGCTCCGAATGGTTGTTCCCAGAACGCTGAAAAACAACAGAGACATCCCGCCGGCGTATCGAAATACGCCCAACACACAGGCCCCGAGAACTACAACAGGGTTTCGAACGAGCTGTTGATTGGTGTCGCTCACCCCAGGACAGCCTCCTCAGTATCGGAAATATCGAAGACCGTGTCGAGCCGGGTTATCTCAAACAACCCCTTGAGCATCGGGCTCAAGGCGACCATGTGCAGTTCGATATCGTTTTTGCGAGCTCGACTCAGCAGTTTGACAAAACTGGCCAGACCAGCGGAGTCCATATAAGCAACGTTCTCGAAGTTGAGCACAAGCTTACCGGGTTTGCCAGCCAGTAATTCAAGAAGCGGTTGCTGGGTGATATCGGCTTGGGTGGCGTTGATGTCACCGGTAATCCGCGCGACAACATTTTCACCAACCCATTCAACATCAACTTTCGGGGGTGTGGGATGATCGGTCATCCGACTTTCCTTTCGTTTACCGGTTTGGGGGCTGATCGCACGTTATTATCAGCAGCAAGCCAGAGACGCCATTTTTCGATGGCCTTGTCTCGGGCGACAACGGGATCATAGTATCTGTATCCGTTAGTCAGACCAGTAATTTCTTTCAGGGCAATTATAGAAAACATGCGGACTTCGGCTTCACTATCGCTGAGCCGATCGACGAGATAAGGCGTCGCCGATTGATCCTTTTCTTGTCCGGCACGTCGAATCGCCGATATCCGAACCTTGGGATCTTCGTTTTGAAAACCGCTGGCGATATCACCAGGCTTATCACAACCAACTATAAAACAAGTCGATGCGGTGATAAATAGAATGTAGAGAGTCACAAAATTTTTCATTAAACATCGCCAACACAAGCCGGCGCCTCAACCCGCGTATAAGCTGCCGTCAGTATAGCTTTCGGTAACTAAGACCGCAATCCATTATACTTTCGCATCGACATAGAATATATATGCTCTGTTTTTTGTGCAGACTCCACGGTGAAAACAGATATAATCGCCAGCTAAATACAATATATGCCCCAAAGGACGCAACATGAACAAAAATATTATCACCCGACGCAGTTTTCTGACCACCATATCCGCCGGCTCGATCGCACTGCTGAATCTACCAGCCGTAGCGAAAACCGCAGCGCCGGATAAACTCAAATACGCTTTCGTGTGCAGCGGTAACGGCGGGGTGTGGCGGATAACCCGCGCCGGACTGCGCAAACAACTCGCCAAGGCCCGCAAGGTAAACGACCTTACCGTCCTGGCCAGCGGGAACGTGCTCTACGCCGATCGCGACTTCGGCGTGCGGGAAGTGGACCCGAATGGAAAAGTCGTATTCGAGCTGAAAATTAAAGGTGAGGTCCACGGCGTCGGGCGTCTCGCTGACGGCAGCACCGTTATCGGAGAATGCGGCGCGATGAAAATCAGCCGCGTAGACGCCAAAGGCAAATCGCTGGGCTCCCCGCTGAGCATCACCAGCACCAGCAAGAACGCGCATCGCCACATGCGAAACTTCCGACGACTTAAGAACGGTAATTACCTTGTATGTCACGAAGGTGATTCTCGAGTGCGCGAATACGACGCAAAAGGCAAGATCGTGCTCGACCTGAAATCGCCCAGCCCGTTCTGCGCACTGCGTCTGAAAAATGGCGGAACGCTGGTTTCCGGCGGACCGGGCAAAGTGAAGATCACCGAATACGACAAGAACCAGAAGATCGCATGGCAACTGAACCGCAGCGATTTAAAGGGCGTTAAAATGGGCTACGCCGCCGGTATGCAAGTGCTCCAAAGCGGTAACATCGTGCTGTGCAACCACTCGCACGGTAAGGGCCTGAGCCCGCTGCTGGAAATCACG
>JABGPF010000508.1 GCA_018645065.1 Phycisphaerales bacterium | reverse complement strand
TGACAAACCATAGCGACAATCAGCCCGCTCCAGGCGGCAAGCCCCGTCGCCGAAAGCGATATCCGGGCAGTCACCCCCGTCGTTTTGAACAGCGCTACAAGGAACTCGCCGGAGACGCCGAGACAGTCCAGCATATTCGCGGGCGTCGCCGCACGCCGGCGGGAACGCACGTGCCGGTGATGCCCGACGAGGTGATCGAGGCCCTGGCGCCAAGGCCCGGCCAGATCGTCGCCGACTGTACGCTGGGCTATCAGCCCGTTGAAAAACTTTCATTTGCTGTTATGAATAATTGTGGGTTCGGCGGCGTTGTATTATAATGATCTCAACGCGTCATGGAGGACGTTATTATGTCAATGAAAAAGCGAAACGCTCACCGTCAGCAGGAGCTTTGGATTGCTGCTGACCAGATCGCCTCTGCACCCGGCCATCCGTTTTACAAGCGTCTTAACGGGCTGTTGGCCGACGCCGGTTTCGATGCGTTCGTCGAATCGGCCTGCTACAGGTTTTACGCTGAGAACAAAGGCCGTGGCAGTATTCCGCCGGGTGTCTACTTCCGCATGCTGCTGATCGGATACTTCGAGGGGATTGATTCCGAACGCGGCATTGCCTGGCGGTGCGCCGACTCGCTGGGTCTGCGGGAGTTCCTGGGCTACTCCTTGAAGGAAAGCACGCCCGATCATTCGAGCCTTTCGAGAATCCGCTGCCGCCTCGACCTGGAGACACACCACGAAGTCTTCATCCGGGTTCTTAAGATTGTGACCGCCAACGGGCTGCTGAAGGGCAAGACCATCGGTGTCGATGCGACCACGCTGGAGGCCAACGCGGCGTTGCGAAGCATCATCAGACGCGACACCGGGGAATCCTACGATGAGTTCCTGACCGGTTTGGCCAAGGCGTCGGGCATTGAGACCCCGACGCGTGAAGACCTAGTCCGCATCGACAAGAAGCGTAAAAACAAGAGTTCCAACAATGATTGGCAAAACCCGCACGCCCCTGATGCGAAGATCACCAAGATGAAAGACGGCCGGACGCACCTGGCCCACAAGGCCGAGCACGCAGTGGATCTGGAGACAGGCGCGATTACAGGGGTGACTCTCCAACCGGCCGACCGGGGCGACACCACGAGCATGTTCGAGACGCTGGCCGAGGCCACGAAAAACCTTGAGGAAGTCAGGGACGATCCGGAGACTGTAGACGACCTTGCCGAAGAGATTGTTCAGGAGTTTGTCGGCGACAAGGGATATCACAGTAATGACACGACGCGCGATCTGGCCGAGGCCGGGATTCGCGGGTACATCTCCGAACCGGACCGCGGGCGGCGGAACTGGAAAGGCAAAGCCGCCGAACGTAACGCCGTGTACGCCAACCGCCGCAGGATCAGAGGCAAACGCGGCAAGGCGCTTCTGCGTAAGCGGGGCGAACTTCTGGAGCGTCCGTTCGCTCATTGCTACGAGACCGGTGGAATGCGGCGGACGCACCTGCGAGGCCATCCCAACATTCTCAAACGGCTTCTGGTTCACGTCGCCGGGTTCAACCTTAGCCTTGTAATGCGCAAGCTGTTCTCGGTGGGCAAGCCGCGGGTCCTTCAGGACCGCAGACCCGCCGTCTTGTGCGTTTGCAGGTCGATATTTGCGGCCGCTGGCGATCTGTACCGCCTCTGGACGGAGATACTGATCCGCATCGACCGAAAGGAGCCGTTAGCACTTCGTATTCGGACAGCATAACCAGCGGCGAAAATACGTGGTTTTTCAACGGGCTGCTAGGAGTCACGCTGGACCTGTTCATCCCCGGCGTGAGCAATATTCCCATAGGTGGCGGTCAGGTTACCAGCCTGGCCGGTGGAAGTATAGACCTGGACTTGGGCGGCGGGGAGTTTCTGTCGCTGACGCTGGAGTCGGCCACCATCGCTTACCTCCCGATGGTCGGGACGATCCAGTTCGTATTCGCGGCTGCGGATGGTAGT
>JABGPF010000165.1 GCA_018645065.1 Phycisphaerales bacterium | reverse complement strand
CGTCATTATCGGCCATGAACTCACCGATAAAAACGTTACCGGAAAGCAGCAGGCGAGGCTCAAGCTGCTCCAGAATCGGAAGTGTAACAGAACCTCTTGCATCAATCGCCCTGTCAACTGTATCAGAACCACCAATCGCCATAAGAAACTCCTTTTGATCCAGACCTCCGTCAAGGACTCAACGCACTCCGTCCCAGATTTGGACGTCATTCGAACCGACATGCGAATCCGCAGGAAACCGCCTGCTCCCGGGACATACTACCAGTATACCAGTTCCCCACGTATTACAAAGTGTTTTCTGGCCAATCCATGCTAATAAATCAACCGGTTTTTAGCGACGTTTTACGGTAACTATCGTCAGGTCGTCGAAACGCTTTTGCAGACCTGCAAATCGACGCATTTCCCACAAGATGTGTGCGGTTATCGTATCGGCGTCTTCATGCTCGTCCAGAGCGTCCAACAGACCGGAGACAATGCGCTTCCGCCCGAACGATTCATCCTCAAAGTTCATAGCATCGCTGAGCCCGTCGGAATAGAACATCAGAGTATCACCACGATCAATTTGCACCGAGCGATGAGACCACGTCGACTCCTCGTCCAAGCCGATAATACCACCGCTCGTGTCAAGCTCACTGCAAACCCCGTCTTGAACGAGCAGCGCGGGCATGTGCCCAGCATTGGCATACGTGAACAATCCGGAAGCCGGATTGAACACACCGTAAAACAAAGTTGCGAAATCGCTACTCCCGGTTTCGGTGCACAAATCGCGATTAACACGGCCTATAACGTCAGACAGTTCATAGACATATGACGCATGAGCCCGCAGCGAGGCGCGGATAGAGGCCATGAGTAATGACGCCCGAACACCCTTTCCGACAACATCACAAACAACTATCCCCAAATTACCCTCACCCAGCGGGATAAAGTCGAAAAAGTCACCCGCCAGTTCAAAACAAGGCACATACGCCATTCCTATATCCAACTCGGGCACATCGGGCGCCTTCGACGGTATCATCCTGCGCTGAACGGTCGCAGCCAGTTGAAGCTCCCGCTGCATCCTCGCACCGCGAATAGACTCCTGATACAAACGGGCGTTTACTATCGCAGCCGCCGCTTCAGAAGCTATCGTATTGGCCAACGAACGCTCGAACCAGTCGAACTCATGCTCAGAGCCCATATAGACTCGCAGAACACCTTCGGCGCGTCCCTTGTAGATCATCGGAACGCAGAAAGCGCTGACGAGCCCTTCACGCCTGGCTTCTTCGGGGTATAGAATGCGCGGATCGTCGTGCATGTTTTTGATCTGCACCGCGGCGAGATTATCCAGCACCGCCGAATCGATTAAGCTCTCGCCAACGAGGATCGGACCCTTGTCAAGGTATTCAGGCGAGAGCCTGGCCTCTGAGGCGACCAGTAATTCCGTACGCTCCTTGTTGAGCAGGCGAATCGTCGAAGCCCTGGCGTTCATCGTCGTAACAACTGTCTCTGTAACAAGATCCATTACACTCTGTAGATCGCGTCGCCCGGTGAACTCAGCGGTAACTCGATACAAGGTGGCTAGCTGGTCGATACGTTTCCGCAGTTCCCTCTGCGTACCGGCCAGGCGAGATAGAACATCGCCCAGCAGGTCAGCGAACCCCCTTGCCGCCTGCTCGACCAGCGCATCAGGACCAATAGGCTTGATGAGTATTCGCCCGCAGATTTCTCCGCCTATGCACACATCAGCATCGACACCGTCGGAATTACCGAAATTTCCCGGATCCGACGTCGCTCGCGCAAGAGTAGAACCATCAGAATCAAAAACGACTACCGACACATGGCTTGCGCGGCAGAATTCGTCCAGAATTGCTTCTAATGCATCGCTCTGAATGTATTGTCCGAGGCTCTCCACGTCTAATCCTTACGGGCCTGGCAAGTTGAAATATTGCACATAAACCCTATTATCGTCGCCTACCGATCATTTCGGCCGCAATCCAACAACGATAAACATATTATGCCCCACCAGCGGAGCGTTAGCCAGTAATTCCATGAGTTTACCGAGAATTCGCAAGCCAAGCAATCACAGGACCACCCAGAACAAGTGATATCACCCCGTATTCTGTAAATATAAAACCGCCGCGGCCGAGAACCGCGGCGGACTTTAAGTCGTTATCTCACCGATATCGCCCCCACCCAAGCAAGGACAAACCCAGCATGCAGGCAAAGGCGAAACCGGCTGACTACTTGTGACCCAGATCAGAGGGCCTGGTCAATCAGAAGGTCGATCCGGGCGCAGGAGGAGTAGACTCACCCGCAGCAGCGCCATCCATACCCTTCTGCAACTCGATCTTCATCAGACGCCCAACCTTGAACTTAACTGTGCGTTTGGGAGGAACTTGCACCCGTTCAAGAGTCTTAGGATTCTGAGCCGTCCGAGCCGCCCGCATCTTCGTCTCAAAGACACCGAAGTCACGGAATTCCAATCGATTGCCCTGTCCGAGTTCACCAATGATCTCATCCAGGAAGCATTGTACGATCTGCTTGACCACGACCCGTTTGCACTTGGTCTGGTCGGCAATGCGATCCACCATCTCTTTTTTCGTTACCGTATGCATGAGCAATCCTTATAAAAACAGGAACAAAATATTACTTGATCGGCCTTCGACTGCTACCTGTATAAAGTGCGATACCGCTCATCCCGGTATCCGTCCACAAGTCATAATAGCGTAACGACTTCCCGCAGACAAGCAAATTCCAAATTTATTAATACAACAGCAGTATGACCATCTGCTGCTGTGATCGGCATTCAGAAGGGAAAACATTAGACCAAATAACGCAATAGCTCCTTATACGACAAGCAATTCCACAATTTTCCAGCGACTACAGACGCCTTGAGCGGCACGAGATATGAAATAATCGAGCTCGAACCGACAACAGAGCCCCAACGAATAGACAAACCTGGCAAACCGAGAACATTAAAATCAGCCCCAAGCCTCTCGAAAAAGCATCTCTTTACGAAAGCTCACTACCCACGCGGGTTTGAATCCCCTGTTTCCTAATGGGTGGCGCATAAAAAGGGTTCATGGCGGATTACTGGGGAACAATGCTTTGTGTGCACTGTTAACGGCACCGCGGCGACACGCCGCGGCTCCGTCCATGCGAGCAGTGGCGAAAAGATTTGCTGCTAAATATGGAATCAACCGATTCGCAAAGCAACTATTACGTCACGCAACTGCTAGCAGAGCCGCGGCGTGTCGCCGCGGTGCCGTTTTAATCGTCGAAGCGTTTCGAGCGTGCTGATTACGATGCCTCCCCCCGCTAATTCGCAGGGATTTCGGGATCGGGCGCCTGCGGCGTCAAACCCTCAGGGTGTATTGCCTGGGGCAACCCACGCGGGTTTGAATCCCTTGTTTCCTAATGGTTGGCGCAAAAAAACCGCCGATGTTTATTGGCGGTTCTTTGTAAGCGGGCGAAGGGATTCAAACCCTCAACATTCAGCTTGGAAGGCTGACACTCTATCAATTGAGTTACGCCCGCAGTAAATTTTTCAGCTCCGGTGATCAGCGATCATCCGGAAGCAACATATCCTGCCGTATCGGCAAGATGAATGGTAGCGGCTGGATTTGAACCAGCGAAGGCTTACGCCGTCAGATTTACAGTCTGATCCCATTGACCGCTCGGGCACACTACCATAATCAAGGCGGGGATCATACAGGATCAGAACGCCCCTGTCAAGCTTCTAAGCCAAACGATTACACAACATTCCAAAAGACAAGAAAAAATGGCGACCCACGGAGTAAATCCCGCGGGGGTCGCGCGGCGATCTGGCTCGGTGCGACGGAACTCATCCGTAGGCCGCCAATATTCTATTTTCACGATCCCCCGAACTTTTCCGTAATGATCATGCCTCACCGCGAGTGTCAAGGATCACATTGACCGGTCCGTTGGCCTGGGAGTCAATAATCATATGTGCGCCGAACCGCCCGGTCTCAGTTGAACACTCACAATCCTTCAACGCTTCAACAAACGCATTAAACATCGCCTCGGCGTCCCCTGGGCATGCAGCCAAGCCAAACGAGGGCCTGCGACCCTTGCGCGTGTCAGCGGCAAGGGTGAAGTTAGAAATGGCCAGGATGCCCCCCCGCGCATCCCGGACATTATTATTCATCTTTCCGTATTGATCCTCGAAAATACGGAGCCCTGCAATTTTGTCCGCCAGCTTGGCTGCGTCAGAAACCTGATCACCTTCGAACACGCCGACGTAAACCAATAATCCCGACTCGCACGCTCCGATCACGGCGCCATCAACCGTTACCGCGGCGTGGTTAACCCTCTGAAGAACAGCTCGCATTACAATTTCTCCGAAGCAGAAGTATAGTTTGAAAGAATCGACTCTGCGATTTTGACAATTTTCTTACGAAGCAACACCGGTTTTATCACTTCAACCTGATCACCGTATCCCAACACCCACCAGCTTATCTCCCTGAGCCCGTCAACCGTAACGCGATAGTCCATCGAATCATCGTCGCGCCAAGCGACTTGCTGAGTCTTGTGCCATCTAACCTCGGCTACGTTCTGCGCTACTCGCGGAGCGAACCGCAAATGGACATTATATTCACGCCCCTCGGGGATCATCGACCATGCATTACCGAAATATCCGTCGAGATCAATATCCGCGGGTTTACTGAACACTCGGGCGGTGGCGGCTATTTCATCTATCCGAGACAGCTTAAACGTCCGATTCTCACGATGCATTTTTGAGTAGGCGATCAGATACCACGCCCTACCCATAAACAGCAGCTTAAGCGGTTTAATCTCCAGATCGATCGTTTCCTTTTCATAAACCGAATGATATTTCATCCGGCAGATTCGCCGTTTGACTATCGCCTTGCCAAGCATATCGAACGTTGAGTCCAGCCCATCGTGATTGGCAAGAGGACCCAACGAGACCTGCATTTTATCGAGCACCGATCCTACATACTCACGAATGGTGCTGGGAAGCGAACCTTCCAACTTTACCGCCGCCCTGGCCCCGTGCCCCAGCAGCGGAATGTTACAGGCGCCTTCAATTCGACCGCTCATAGCAAGCATCGACAGCGCTTCAGCCAATGTCAGGTTAATCGGAGGCAGAAAGAAGTGCCTGCCAATACGATATCCGCCAGTTTCCTGGTCGAAGTAATATGGAATATGGGCCAACTCAAGCATATTCAGGTCCCGATAAACCGTTCGCTTGCTAACTTCAAGCTCCCGAGCCAAATCTGCGGCAGAGTAATTTCGACCACTCTGGAGCAGCGTTATCAAACTCAGTATCCGGTGCACTTTACTAACGTTCATCATTACTCCAATCATTATCGCAAACCCCAGTGACAACTGTCTGTCACCGGGGTTGGGCTTTTAAATTTTTTTTTCAGAAATTCTTTTCGCCCGCAGAATTCATGAAGGCCCCAAAGGACTCTGCGTCGCAGCGCAGAACAAAACGGAGTGTCCGCCCAAACATATCCTGTCACCCTGGCGACAATCAAGACACGCCGGGCCAAGCAGCCCCCCATAGACATCTGAACCCACTGTGGGTTAAAGCGGGTTTATTTATTTGGCAGTGACAATTTCAGACCCGGAAGATCCAGAACCGTACCGGTAATTCGACGAAGTTCGATAATCGCAGAGTTGTAATCCACCATCGCCTGAGTTTCCGAACGCTCAGCCTGTGCGAGTCTCTCTCTGGAACGGAGTTTAAGTTCCAGGAATTCAGGGTTCATACCACCCTGGCGGGTCTTCTGTATGGTTTCCAGACCGTCAAGTTCCGCTCGGTAAGCCGCAACGGCCTCGCGTTCATACTGCAAAGCTTTATGCGTCATTTGGATCTGACGGACTCGCTCTTTCACCGCTGCTGCGATCTGGTCGGCGTTCTGCTGGAATCCGGCGATCGCTTTGCTGCGTTCGAGCTTACGAGTGCGAAGCGCCGCCTCTCTGGCACGATTACCTATTGGGTGCTCAAATTCGATACCAACGGTATAACTGGCGTAATCTCCGCTGCTCAGCCCGCGGTAGGCTTTGTCTCTGCTGCCGCCCATTCCCTGCAATTCGGTTGAGGCGGTCAGGTCCAGACGCGGGAGCAGTTCGTTTTCGGCGACTTTGATCTGCACACCGGCAGCCTCAATTGCAAGTCGCCCCTGCGCCAGTGTCGGATTATGCTTGAGCGCCGCCAGCAACTGATCGGCTACATTAATTACCACCGCCCCGTCGGTCAGCGGGGTTGTCGGAATGATTTCAAACTTGCCCATCACGTTGTATTGCGGGTCGCCCAGCAGCACAGCGAGTTGCTCCTGCACGTCATAGACAACTTTTTCCAGTCGCACCATGCTCCCCTTATGCGAGGCAAGGGCGCTGGCGGCTTGTTTGACCTGTACGATACCGGCATCGAGTTTTACTCGCCCTTCCACCATCTTGAATGTCTCTTGGCTCCATCCAACCAGACGCCGTTGAATATCCAGATCTCTTCGCGCCTGGTGCAGTTGCCAATAAAGCCTGTAAACTTCGGTTATCACCCCTTCTACTTCAGAGCGGAATGCTTCCAGTTGCGATTTTTCAGCCAGTCGAGCTATGCGAAGGCGCCCCATGTTAAAATCAAGCCATCCGCCTCGCAAAAGTGGTTGTGCTACTTCAAATCCAATCGTCGGTTCGTACTTGGTCGCTGAGGTAGCCAATCCGCGACTATCCCAATCGCGTGTGGCGCCCCAGGTCATTTCCCATCGCGTTCCGGTCTGGAGCAGTTGTCTGGCGCCGACCCGGAAGCTCCGTTCGTCCGTTCTTGACGCAAGTGCGGTGGCGTAACGTTGCCTGGTGCCCTGGTCGTAACTCGCGTCGCCGAATACGATAACGTCGAACGCAGCGGCGGCTTGGATCATCTCCTGACGACTTATCGCAGGATCAAAACTGACAACCTGGATCGACGGAGAACCTGCGATAGCGCGCAGAATCGCATCTTCAAGCGATAGACGAGCAACGCGGGTGACATTTCCCTTATCGTCTTTATTCTCTTCGATTTTCAGCGGTCCAACGCCTTCGCGAGGCGCAGGCGACAGCAGACCTAATTCCTGCGCGCCGCCCAAACGTTCCGACGGCGCATAGGCAGCCATATCACGCTGATACGCTGCAACCACTCTGGGATCCAACTCACCCGGTTTCACGCAACCGTGAAAACCGACCACCGCCCATAGAATCCCTATGACACATCCAAGTATTGTTCTCTTCATCATCCATCTCCAATGGCTCTGAAATCAGAGCTAAAACTACCACAACACCGACCTACATGCAACGATTCAACCACCCCTGAATATCTCGTCCTGCTTCTCTCGTTGGAATTGATTTGTGTACAAGCGGTAATAAGCGCCCTTACGAGCTATCAGGTCGTGATGGGTTCCCTGCTCGGATATCATTCCGTTTTCGATCAGAACAATGCTGTCTGCAGAACGGATCGTCGAGAGGCGGTGTGCGATAATGAACGATATGCGTCCGCCCAGAACGTTTTCCAATCCCTGCTGAATCAAACCTTCGGTCTCGGTGTCCACAGACGAAGTGGCTTCATCCATAACGAACAGTTGCGGATCGGCGAGAATCGCCCTGGCAAGCGCGATCAACTGTTTTTGCCCGGTCGACAGCTTCACTCCGCCCTCGCCGACCTGGGTTTGGTATCCATGGTCCATTTCGCGGATGAAGTGGTCGGCATTGACCATCTGAGCGGCTCGGACCACGTCTTCGTCTGTCGCGTCGAGCCGTCCGTAGCGAATATTATCTCCCACGGTTGTGCTGAAAACGTGCGGGGTCTGCAAGACAATCCCGCACGACGACTGCATCCAGTGGAGGCTTCGTTTTCGATAGTCCACACCGTTGATAAGTATCTGACCCGACGTTGGTTCGTAGAACCGGCAGAGCAGGGAGACGATGGTGCTCTTCCCACCGCCGGTGGGTCCGACCAGGGCGATAGTTTGCCCTGCCTTTGCGGTAAGATTGAAGTTACCCAGCACCTCCTGGCCTGATTCGTAAGCGAACGTGACATCGCGGAACTCGATGGTATGCATCTCGTTATCACCACCGTCCATCGCCGAATCGTCATCAGCCCCGTTGGCCTGGCGCTGAGAGATTGCGCGCGTGACTTCCGGCGCGTCCTGTATTTCAGGCTCTATTTCAAGGAGGTCCATCACGCGTTCAGCCGCGGCTTGGCACGCCTGTATATCAACGAACCGCGCCGCTATTTCCTGGATCGGCCCGAACAGATGCAACGCAAAATGGATAAAAGCGACCATTTCGCCGATCCGTAAAGGATTGTCCTGAGCTATCACACCGCCCCGCCAGAGCGAAACGGCCACCGCAATTGCACACATCGATGTAATGATCGGAAGGAACATCGCAGCCAGCAGTGAATTCTTGACCGCCGAATCATACATCGTTGTAGTCAGGGCCTGGAACTCGTCGAAATTATCGGTCTCCCGCACCAGGCTGCGAGTTGTCCGAACCCCGGATATGCTCTCGTTGTGCGATGCGGTTATGTGTGAATTGGCCTTTCGCACCTTCCTGGACAAATGGAGGATTCGCCTCTGGAAATACAAACTCACAACCGCCATCGGAGGCACCACCAGCAGCATCAGCAGCGCAAGACGCCAATTCAGAATCAGCGATATCACCGCGATTGATATCACCAGCATACCGCCCCAGACTATATCCAACGTACCCCAGGCCAGTATTCGCGTCAGGCGGTCGCAGTCGCTGGTCAGGCGAGTGACCAGCCATCCGACTGATCGAGTATCGTAAAACGAGAACGAGAGATCCTGCAACTTCCTGAAACCCTTCTGGCGAATATCGTAACTCAGGTAAGTTGATATCTTCCCGCCCAGATGTATAAACACCGCTACGCATGAAGCAAAAACAATCGCCAGCGCAAGGTAAACGCATCCGTGAGGCCAGAGCGAAGTCATCGCGTCGGCTTGGAGATCGTTAATCACCCATCGCAGCATCAGGGTGAACATCGCGTCCGCCACCGCCAGCACCACCGCGCAGGCTATCAGGGCGATCATATGTTTTTTATAGGGCGCCGCTTCTCGCAGGAACTTCTTCCATACATCCAGGCTGAAGCGTCTTACGGTGTAATCTGAGGGTTGCTCAAGAGGCATCATCGCCCTCCTTCCCGGCAGAGTCGCCGTCACCGCCCAGTTCCGCCCGCAGGTCGTCGGCCAGCTCGTTCTGCACCCTCCACAGCCGCCTGTAAAGCCCCTCGACGTCCACGAGCGACTCGTGCGTCCCTTCCTGAACGATCCGCCCGTCTTCGACTACTATTATCCTGTCGGCGTGCATCAAGGTTGAAAGGCGATGTGCGATAACCAGCGTTGTGCTGCACCCGTGACGATCACGCAACGCTTTTAGGATCATCTGTTCGGTTTCGGTGTCTACAGCGCTCATCGCGTCGTCAAGTATCAGAATCGGAGGGTTACGCAGTATCGCTCGGGCCAAGGCCAAACGCTGACGCTGACCGCCCGAAAGCGTAACACCACGCTCGCCTACAATCGTATCGTAGCCCTTATCGAACCCTTCAATGGACTCATGCACGCACGACGAATCCGCCGCTGAGATTATCTCCTCCTCGTCGGCGCCGGCGTGCCCAACACGTATATTATCCCGCACGCTGCGGGAATACAGGAACGGTTCCTGCATCACCACGCCGATCTGGGAACGAACGAACTTCTGATCCATACTCGACAATTCCCGCCCATCGAACCGTATCGAACCGTTGGCCTGATCGCCCGGATCGTAGTCGTAAAAGCTCAGCAGGAGATTCACCAGCGTGCTCTTGCCCGAACCGCTGGGCCCGAGGATCGCAAGGGTCTGACCGGCGTCAACGCTCACCGTAACATCATCAAGCACTTGAACCTGGCCGTGGTGAAAATTCAGGCCGGATATCTCGATCCGCCCTTCGAGACGCTCAGGGTCATCGCCCGACCCGTGCGACTCTTCACGCGGGACATCCAGAATCTCACCGAGCCGCGACATGGCGACTACGGCTTTACCGGCTTCTCCGAGCACACGACCGAGATGGCGAATCGGCCAGAGGAACATTCGCATGTAAAACAGCATTGCGACCAGTCCGCCGACGGTAAGTCCGCCCGCATCGGCTGAACCACCGCGAATCATGTATGCTCCGGTCAGCAGCACCAGGCCGATTTGACAGGTGCAAAGCAAGTTGGAGACCGACCAGTAAACCGCCATGATCCTGATCAGGCGGAAACGGCGGTCGCGGAAGAGGGCATTGTCGTCGGCGAATTTCTCGCACTCGTAATCTTGCCTGGCGAACGCGCGGACGACTCGTATTCCGGTAAGATTTTCCTGCAGCCGCGTGGTCATTACCGCCTCGGCTTCGTCGCAGAGACGGAACGTGTTGCGCACCTTAACGAAGAACACAATCGCGAATCCGAGCACTACCGGAACCACCGACATCGCCATTAGCGCCAAGGGCACATTGACCATGAGCATGTATGGAAAAACGACTAGAACTGCGATACACGCCCGTCCTATTTCGGTTCCCTGAACGGCGAGAAAGGCTCGGAACGTTTCGACGTCGCTGGTGCATCGTTGCAGCAGATCGCCCGTATCGGCGGTATCGTGATAAGTGCACCGCAAGTGTTGGATATGATCGTAAAGTTTGTTTCGCAAGTCGCGTGCGACCGCTTCTGAGGCGATTCCGGCCCAGCGCCCTTTCAGATACATAAACAGCCCGCTGAGCACCGTTATCACGATAACCGCCACTGCGGCAAGGAGTAAGCTACCGCCAAGCCAGCCCACCCAGCGTCCCTCGGCGTCTTGGCCTTTGATCATGTGATCGATGGCGACTTTGAACACCACAGGCCTCTCAGCCAGGACGAGCATGCCCACAAACATCGCCCCTATCGCCGAAACGTAGCGGAAGCGCTGCCCTTTCATAAAACGCCAGAATGTATTCTTTTGGGCCATTGAGACCCGACAGTATAACGACTTTTGCCCTCATCTGAAATAAGGCAAAGCGATCGGGGTGAATTACCGTCCGACCCACTGGCTTTTTTTTGATTTACGGGCCTTTTTTTTCGCGATCCCCCAACTGCAATATGCTATATACTATAACGTTGAAACTGCTACAGACCGCCAACGGGCCCTGTATGAAAGGGGTGCACTATGATTATTATGTGTTCAAATTGCGACCAGCCCATGGAAGGCAACGCCGACATGCTTGATATGGAAGTGCGGTGCCCCAACTGCATGGAATGGACGTACCCGGTGCTCCCGCGAGCAGGAACGGGCCTCGACACAGAAGCACCCGAAGAACTGGGCCAAAACAGGCTCGACGAACTCATCGGAGCCAACGATGACGTCGAGCAATGGCACAAACGCAGGCGAAGACGCCGCCAGGCAAGACGCCCGGCGCGACCGGCCGATTTACAGAATATGTGGTACATTATGACCAGTTCCGGTCCGCGGGGGCCATACGCTAGCGAACAAATCGTCCAATTCGCAAAAGACGGGAAAATTAACGCCGCAAACGAACTAATGAACGCGCAAAGCAAATCGGTAATATGCGCCGGTAAGATTCCCAACCTGTTCGGTAAACAGCCCAAAAAAACCGTGAAACCCAAACAGACCTCCCACCAGGACTGGTACGTTAAAACGGCTAAAGGCGAGGCTGGACCATTCACCAGCGCAAAGATAATCGAGTTCGCCAAAGCAGGCAAAATCAAAGCCGACACCATGCTCCGCAAAGCAGAATCTCAGCAATTCGTCCTTGCAAGCAAAATAAACGGACTGATCACGACCAAAACATAAAACCGCCGCTGAAGTCTACAAGCTCCAACCCTTGCGATATTCCTTCTTGACGTACTGTGCGGCCTTGGGGTTATTCGTAACTTTAAGCGCCTTGGCGTCCCACTCGATACGGGTGTCAAGTCGGCGGGCGACGTTACCCAGCACGGTCATTTCCGTAAGCGGTCCGGAATATCCGAAATGGGCGCCGGGCAGCTTGCCGGACTTGCAGCATCCAACCCAATTCATCTCGTGGCTTGTCCTTACTCGCGGGAGCGTTTTTTCCGGATATTTCGCGGATCTTCTCGCCGTTTCGGGAATTATCATCGGGCTACCGCCGTAGACACCGGCCATAATTTTGCCCTTGGAACCGTTGAATACAAGCCCGCCTTGCCTTTCACCG
>JABGPF010000164.1 GCA_018645065.1 Phycisphaerales bacterium | reverse complement strand
CTCGAGGTAACTTCTTCGACAGCGGCGGCCTGTTCGGACGTACCCTGTGCAAGCGACTGACTGGCCGATGACACCTGCCCACTTGCCGACGAAGTCTGCTCGGCGCCCTGGGTAAGCCCTTCGATGATGCGTCCGATCGGCTTGGCGATGGAGTTTGCGACCAGCAGTGCCGTCAACACGATCGCTGTAACACCAATCGCGGCGATAATTCCCATCATCCATTCCATTGCGACTACTGCCGCAAACGCCTCGGATTCGTCCACCTCGGCCAGCATGCCCCAAGTCGTATCGCCGACTTTTACCGGCGTGTAAGCCGAAAGCACCGGATGACCGTTGTAATCGGTAATAATCTTCGCATCTGTATTCCCGGCGAGAGCTTCCGTCGCCGCTTCGGTGTCCACGCCGTTGTCCTTAATGCTTCCTGCGAAGGAGGCCTTTACCGAATGCCCTTCTTTGTCGAGGAACGAATCAGACCGCATACGCTTGTCGGCGCCTACGAGGTACGTTTCACCAGTCTCGCCCATCCCGCTTCTCTCGCCCATGATCTTATTGATCGCACCAAGCGAAAGCTGGAGAGCAACTATCATTTCCACGTTACCTTCTTTGTCCAGAACCGGCTGGGCGATAAAAGCACACGGATCACCATTACTGGGAGCGTAAGGCGCGAAGTCGGCCAGTCCGTACTTCTTGCTCTCGATAACCTGGCGAGTCAACTTGCCCAAACCGGAACTGGCGTACTTTCCGTTGACGAGGTTTGTCCCGTAATCGGCCTCTTTGCATACGGTGTAGAAGCAGTCGCCGTCAGGGCTGATAAGGAATACATCGTAATAGCCGTACTGCTTCATGTACTTGGTGTAGTAATCGTCCTTCTCGCCTTTGAGCTTTGGGGCGATGACCTCTTCAAGACTCACACTAGTAACCATACACCAATCGAGTCCCTTAATGCTCAGGCCGCAATAGGCTTCGAGTTCCATGGCGCCCGAACTGCCCTGTTTCGTCTGAAAGCCCGACTTGCCCGCAAGACCCTCGGTAACACTCTGGCCAGATTTGGCCTGTCCTATCTTGCCTTTCTTGATGATGCGGTCGCTACGGTAGGCCGTTTTGTCGCCGAACTTGCCCACGAGATAAGTTTCGCCTGTCTTGCCCATGCCTTCGCGGTTCTGGACGATCTTGTTGATCGGATCGGTGGGGACCTGTAACGCGACCACGCCGACTACGCTGCCGTTAACTTTGACTGGGGCGCCAATGAACGCCGCCTGCGCACCCTTGGACGGTGCATATGGTTCGAAATCCGCGATTGCTACGCCTTTGAGCGCATTGGCGAAACACTTGCCCAGGGAACTGTCTTTTAATGATCCGGTCACTAGGTTCTGTCCCAGGTCCGATTCCTTGCAAACACTATAGATCACATCGCCCCTGACGCTGATCAGGAACAGGTCATAGTAACCGTATTCCTTGTTGTACTGCACCAGCCACGGAGCGTGGTCGGTTTCGGTTGCGGTCCAGTTCTGGCCGCCGGTCTTGTTCCCTTCGGCCTGGAAGGCCTTCTCGAAAGCGCCAAGAGCGGTCGCAACACCGCCGTTGCCCGACAACACCAAGATGTCGCCGGCTCGCTCGGCGAAGAAACCTTCAATCTGCGACTTCTTGATCGATTGAACAGCTTGGAGCCTGTTGAATGCTTCCTCTTTAAGCGTCGCTGCAGTCTCGAGCAGTACGCCCATATCGCCTTGGCGCTCACCGAAGAAGGTTTCGATCTGCGCCTTCTTGATATCGCGAACTGCGACGAGATTATTGTACGCCTGTTCTTCCAATGCGCTACTGGAGTTCCAGAGTGCCGTTACGCTCGCAACGGCGAACGGTGTTACGCCAACGACCAGGAACAATACCAACAGCTTTGCTTTCAGTGACATTTTCTTCATCGTGCATCTCCCTTACTCTTTCTGTTTTTCGATTGCATGTTGAACCGGCGATTTGCCGATTACGCTTCGGTTGTGTTTTGCAAGGCGGCTATGTCGCCAGCACTGATTACTCTTGAAATATCCAGGAGGATGGTGACTCGTCCTTCGGCTTTGCCCATGCCGAGGATGAAGTCGATATTCACATTGGATCCGAACTCCGGAGCGTCTTCGATGTCGCATCCGGCGATGTCGAGCACTTCCGAAACGTGGTCAACGATAATTCCCATCTCCACACCGTTGACGTCAACTACGATCGTGCAGGTTTCGTCGGTGTAGGGCACTTCTTCCATTGCGAATTTGAGGCGGAGGTCGATAACCGGTATGACCTTTCCCCTGAGGTTGATAACACCTTTTACGTATTCAGGCGTCTTCGGTACGGAGGTGATCTCTGACATCGAGATGATCTCGCGAACCTTGAGTATCTCCAAGCCGTACTCTTCCTCGGCCAGCGCAAAGGTCAGGTATTTACCTGCTCTGGTGCTTTGTTCTTGCATGACTGCTGTATCTAGTTCCGCCATCTTATCCACTTTCCTTTCGTTTGTGTGATTGGCTCCCGCAACTGATCTGCCGAACCTGTCTGATAAATATCTGCGAACATCGCTATGAATAAAACGTGGGCCGAAGGGGCAGTGCATATGCGGTGAGAATCGCTGACGCCAGCGGGACGAAGGCCAGCGTTGCGATCGCAAATGGTGCTCAAGCGGGTGTACCTGCTTGCGTGAGACACTGCATACATAGAACGTATTTTTGTACCCTGCCTGGCGGCACGTGGTTTAATGAAGCTTGTTATACCTTGTTCCAAAATCATCAAAACAAAATCCTTTCAGCGGCGTCTGCGGAATCGACTACCGACAAGTGCCGGTAATACCCCATGTATCGGAGTAACAATGGTAGGTATTTACTAATATCTGAAAAATCCAGATAAAGAGAAATGCACTACAGAAGACAACCCGCATGTTCGATCATCCCGGACCTTGCACAACTTAAACACTACCCAGCAGACACTTACAGCCTTTCCAGGTATCCCCCCCGCTTTCTGCGTGTTTACCAAAACTCAGTATAGTCGGATTAAACGGAGTGCTGATCGATATGAAATCCAGATTTGCAAGCCAAGAGCCACCACAACACCACGCTCTTCGAGCGTCTCACCGTATCCGGACCAGTTCTGCGTGAGAACCTCTCGCGTCGTCAGCGTCGATAAGCTCAAGAACGATTTCGAAGCTACGGGTTTTTCGTTGGCTTGGGCGGGGATCGGTCCGGACCGCCCCTGTCGCTACAATTGCCCCGAGCGCCCGGAAGAATCGAGGCGCACTAGACGGGTGTCTATGACCACAGAATTAGAATGAACCCAAATCCGTATCGTCATTCATCGGGTAAGCTTCTTCGTTTACAGTCGAGCCGCCCTGTTGGCGCGTTTGGGGCGAGTTCTTGGTAACGGGGCCTTTGGAGCCTGGCGAGGTTGGTGTGTTCCAGCCGTATTGGGATGGTCGGTCTGGAAGTCCGATCTGGCGGTGGTCCGACCGGACCCGCTGATCAGTGCATCGAGATTACCAACGATGGCCTTAAGTTGCCCTGCCTGCACCGAGAGTTCCCCAGAAGCCGAGGCGGATTCTTCAGCATTGGCTGCGTTAGACTGGGTTACCTGGTCCATCTGGCCGACAGCGGTGTTGATCTGATTGATGCCTTGAGCCTGCTCGCTGCAAGCTGCTGCGATCTCACCGACGAGGTCGTTAACCTTACCGTTGTTTCCAGAGATTTCATCGAGCAGCCTTGCCACTTCCGTGCTGATCGCAACACCGTTGTCTGCGTTCTTGACCGACCCTTCGATCATTTCGGTGGTGTCTCGTGCGGCTTGAGCGGACCGCTGAGCGAGGTTGCGAACTTCTTCAGCTACAACTGCGAATCCCTTACCAGCTTCGCCTGCCCGTGCAGCTTCAACGGCCGCGTTGAGCGCCAGCAGGTTCGTCTGGAAGGCGATCTCGTCGATTGTCTTGATGATCTTAGCGGTTTCGTCGGACGATTTCTTGATGTCTTCAATCGCCATCGACATGCGTCCCATAGCCTCTGTCCCCTTGTCAGTGCCTTCATTTGCGTTACCAGCCAGAGATTTGGCTTCGTTGGCGTTGGTTGCATTTTGCTTTGTCATCGAGGACATTTCTTCGATGCTTGAAGTAACTTCCTCGACGGCGGCGGCCTGTTCGGAAACTCCTTGCGCCAGCGACTGGCTTGCCGATGAGACCTGCCCACTGGCCGATGCAGTCTGCTCGGCGCCACCGGCCAACTCACCGATTATCCGATTGATCGGACCGATGATCGATCGCGACACAAACCACAGGACTACAACCAGCAGCACGCCACAGGCAAGATAGGCAATCAATCCGCCGACGCTGGCCAGAGAAAGCCCCGCAGTCAACTCACCGGAAGCTGCTTTGAGCTTCTCTCCTACAGATACTTCGATCTTCGCGAGATTCGCGCCAGCCGCTTCGCCATTTGTGTCCAGAACATCGTCGATATCAGAGAACGCCTTGTCGATTCCACCCAGACAGACGGCGCTTTTCTCGATCAGCGTGACCAGATCGGTCTTGATCCCAACCTTCAGCCCCGCAATCCCCTTGCGAATCGAAGCCATAAAAATCTTGTCCTGTGCGGTAATCGCAAAGGAGTTAATCTTTTCCTGGTTAGCCTCAAGCACAGCGAAAGCCTGATCGATTCCAGTCAGGCGTTCGTAGGAAATCCTACCATCATCCTTGTCGATGATGGAATCCATCGCAGCAAGCATCAAGGTCAGATGCTCCTGAATCATCATGTCAGCCAACTCTACGCCCCTTCTCATCACGCCGGCTTCGGCTTTGGCGGCCGGATTGGCGTTTGGGGCTTGGATTCGGGACGCAATGGACGCTCTTAATGACCTCAATGCGTCTTCAAGTACGTCACCGCTTTTGTCCAGCGAGCCATCTATTTTCACAAATTCCTGCTGGATATTCTTGACCTCGGCGCCGGACTCGGCGATCAGCTTGACAAGGTCGGTCTGGATCCCCTTAACTATCCCCTCGACGCCCGTGCGAACCTCATAGGCAAGCTGCTTTTCCTCGTCCGTGTCGGCGAGTTCCACCAACATCGGAAGGTTCTCGGTCAAGAGATTGGCTCTGGCGTTTATCGTTTCCATCCGTTCGTCGGCGACCTTGCCTTCGTCCTTGTCGATAATCGCGTCCATCGCCGCCATGTTGAGTTCAAGCAACGCCGTTCGCATACCGCGGACAACCTGCAACTGATCGCCGCGTGTTTTCTCAGCAGCAATGTTCTCGTGAACCATAGCGTTGGACCACCAGATGGCCCCGTAAAGTACGCTCAATGCGGCTATCGCAATCACACCAATTGCCGTCATTTTTTTCCACAAAGCTAGGCTACCAGCCATTTCCCTGCTCCCGTTCCCTCGCTAGCTATTCGTTCACTCGCACATTGCAACCGGATATTTCGGCTATGTTTCGTTTAAGCTCCGGATGCGCTTTTAAGGCTAGCGACATCTGCGGATCCGATCACCTTCGAAATATCCAGCAGTATGGTGACGCGTCCTTCGGCTTTGCCCATGCCGAGGATGAAGTCGATATTCACATTGGATCCGAACTCCGGAGCGTCTTCGATGTCGCATCCGGCGATGTCGAGCACTTCAGAGACATGATCGACAATGATGCCCATTTCCACACCGTTGACGTCAACTACGATGGTGCAGGTTTCGTCGGTGTAGGGCACTTCTTCCATCGAGAATTTGAGACGCAGGTCGACAACCGGTATCACCTTTCCCCTGAGGTTGATAACACCTTTCACGTATTCGGGCGTCTTCGGTACGGAGGTGATCTCTGACATCGAGATGATCTCGCGAACCTTAAGTATCTCCAAGCCGTATTCTTCCTCAGCCAGCGCGAAGGTCAGGTACTTGCCTGCTCTGCTGCTTTGTTCTTGCGTGGCTGCTGTATCTAGTTCCGCCATCTTATCCACTTTCCTTTCGTTTGTGCGATTACGCTTCCGCTACCGGCCTGCCGAACTTGTCTGATAAAGGTTCTTGTTCTATCTTGTTCCAAAACCATCGAAAACAAAATCCTTTCAGCAGCACCCGCGAAATCAACTGCCGACAAACACTGGCAGCATCCTATATATCGGAGTAACAATGCTCAGGATTTACTAATATCTGAAAAATCTTGATAAAGAGAAATAGTACCGCAGAAGGAAAAACCGGTACAGGCCGGTTTGGCTGGGTTTTGAGCACCCTGAACATTACTGGATAATCCGTTAGGGTATTTCAATGTATTTGCTGAAACTCGGCGCATCAGGATTCAACGGGGGATTTTGCAGTAGAAAGCAGATGTTTCGCCATTTTCGAGTATAAGTAATTATCTAAACTAACGTTAAGGGTTTGATGGCAAAAAAATACGCCCCGGACGTCTTGGTGAACTGCCGAGATGATCGGGACGGAGATTAAATCCACCGTTAATTATGTCGTGCACAGATGTTGTCGATGTAGTAGGTGAGGCTAAAATACTACATTCTGGAGGCCGTTCGTGTCAGTTCGCTCGTTTACCACAACCTTAATAGATGACCACTGCGTCCCGGGAAATACTATTCCGAATAACTGTAGTGTCATCGAAATTGAGCCTGAATCACTCGGGCGATTGACCGGTACGCATATTGCGGTAACCAATTTACCAGCAAGCCTTTGCGACCTAGTTCCATTGGCCCGGTCGCTGGCATCGCGAATCGGTGATGATGCGATAATTGAGGCGAACCATGCTGGGCATAAAGTTGCCTGCCGGAAGGGTTGCGCCGCATGTTGCAGCTACCTGGTCCCCCTTTCAGCTCCTGAGGCGCTATATATGGGCCGGGAGATCGGCCCTCTTTCAGAGAGCTCCGATCCCGCAACAGTGCGGACATTAACCACCGCGGCAAACCGAATTGTTGACCAATGGCCCGCGTCGCCATTTGCGCAAACAGATTCGACTGACGAATCGCATGCCAACGACATCGAAGCAGTAGGACAGTGGTATGCTTCGCTGAACTTGCCATGTGCATTTCTCAACCAGGGCGCGTGCACGATCTACAACGAACGTCCGCTGGCCTGCCAAGAACACCTCGTTTGGGGTTCATCAGCTCATTGCGATGGATTCCAACCCGGACTCGGAAACAGCCTTGAGGCCCCCGTCAAGGTTCTGGACGCATTGGGCCAACTGGCTGCGGAACTCGAGCAAACCGAAGTCCAAGCCGTAATGATGCCCCTTGTACCATTCTGGTACGAGGAAAATCGCCACCGCGCACTTCAAACCTGGAATGGCCCTGAACTAGTTTCGCGGTTCCTCGACTGCCTCGCCGACACCACCGCCCAAACCGCAAGCGTACCTGAAGCGGCGTAAACATATCTGTTGTTCTGCTGCTGGTTTTTTATCCCCACAGATTCGACGTGCGCCCGAATGGCGCATTCCTGATATAATCCCCTACTGACACTGCCTTTAGTACACATAGAAAACCGCCCACGCTCCTGATATTGGAGCATGGGCGGTTTCTAAATCTTTATGCCTTTGTGGTCAAGGCGGTGGTTATTGTTAAGCTGCCGCTCGTCCTGATGCGAGCTTGAGAAGCCCGCCAGCGTCGAGGATCAGTCCTACGCAACCGTCGCCAAGAATCGATCCGCCGGAGACGCCTGGGATCTGTCCCATAGACTGCCCGAGCGATTTGATGACAACCTGCTGCTGGCCGAGCAGTTCATCGACCATTAGTGCACAGCGTTTGCCCTCACCCTCGATGCAGATGAACAGTGCGTCGTGCGGATTGGTGTTGGCTCCTTTGACGTTGAACAGGTTGTGGAGGCGGAAGACCGGCAGCAGGTCTCCTCGCAACATTACCATTTCTCCGCGTCCGGCGACTGCTGATACGGCTCCGTCGGAGGGCCTGAAGCTATGTTCGATCGAAGCGGTCGGAAGGAGATAGTGTTCGTTGCCCACACGCAGGAGCATGGCGTCTGTAATTGCCATCGTCAGGGGCAGTTTCAGGGCGAAGGTTGAGCCCTCGCCGAGTTTTGAGGCTACGTCTATGCGTCCTCGAAGAGCTTCGATACCCTTCTTGACCACGTCCATACCTACACCTCGTCCGGAGATTTCGGTAATCTGCGCCGCCGTTGAGAAGCCCGGTTGGAAGATCAGGTTGAAAGCTTCGGTGTCGGTCAATTCCTTACCGGCTTCTACGATGCCTCGTTCTACACCCTTTGCGATAATCTTCTTCGGGTCAAGCCCTTTACCGTCATCGATCAATTCGATGACGACGTTTCCAGCAGCGTGGTAGGCTTTGAGGCGCACCGTGCCGGTCCCGCTTTTCCCTGATTCTCTACGTTGTTCAGTTGATTCAACACCGTGATCTACTGCATTACGGATCATATGGACGAGCGGGTCGTTGAGGACCTCGACCATGTTCCGATCGATTTCGGTCTCTTCGCCTTCGGTGACAAAGTTAACGTCTTTACCGGCCTTGCGGGCCAGGTCGCGGACGAGTCGGGCCATTTTCTGGAACGTTCCTTTGAGGGGCACCATTCGCAGTGACATTGTCAGGTCCTGCAGTTCTCGAATAATCTTCCCTGCGTGGGAGATGTTTCTGATGAGTCTGGGGCTGTCGCTGCGGAGGATGTCGGGGTCTTGGCTGACCATGGATTGGGCGATCACAAGTTCGCCGACCATGTTTATAAGGTTATCGAGCCTGCCGGTTCCGACACGGATGGTGGCTTCGGCTTTGGCTTTGGTTTTTCCAGAGATTTTCTGTTGTGTTCGTATGGCTTTTGCTACGTCTTTCACCGCAACTTTTTTCTTCTCTACCAGCACTTCGCCGATTGGGCGGTCGCCCTGTTCTTCGAATGCTTCTTCGGCTTCTTCGCGGGTGGCTTGCCCTTTACCGACCAGAATATCTCCGACTCGCATTTCCTCTTCGGTGTCTTCCGAAGCGATGTTTTCATCCGGATTGGATAGCCTTGCGATCAGGTTGTCGTATTCGGCGGGTATGGGGAACTCCTCACCGGGCCGAACATCTTCCAGTGAGGTTATAATGGTTCGCAGCATGTCACAGGATTCCAGCGAAAAGTCGGCGTATCGGCCTGTGATTTGGATTTCACCGTCGCGAGCGCGGTCCAGCAGGTTCTCAGCCAAGTGAGCCAATCCCTGCGTGTGTGTCAGGCCCAGGAAGCCTGATGTTCCCTTGATGGTATGGAATGCGCGGAATACGACGTTGATTTCTTCAGTGTCGTTGGGGTTGGATTCCAGGTTCAGGAGTGAACCTTCGGCCGCGGCGATATGATCGACGCACTCGATGATGAACTCGCCCATAATTTCCGGATCAGCGTCATCCGGGAGTATCCCCATATTTTCGCCTGCAACTTCGGCCGGCTCGGTCTCCTCGACCGGTTCGGGCTCTGGTTCGGGCGTTTCTTCGGCGACCGGATCTTCCTGCAGTCCAGGCTCCGGTTCCGTTTGGGACGAGGCTTCGGCCTGTATTTCCTGGATTTGCGCTTTTTGCTGGGCCAGAATCTCAGCTATCGGATCCAATGCTTCTTCGCCAGCCGGAGCGTCCTGAGATTCGACCTCGGGCTCCTCGATCTGATTATCATCGCTTTGGTCTGAGTCTGATTCGTCTAAGACCGGGCCGAATCTTTCGGAAGCCTGTTTGAGCGAACCATCACCGATTTCGGTTTCGCCAGCGAGGCAAGCTCTGGAAGCTTCAACGGCTTCGGCGATGGCGTTGAGAGCGGCGGAGGTGTTCGAAATGGTTTCCTGGTACAGGCCCTGCAGAGCTTGCAGAGCGAGAGTCAAAAGCGCGACCACTTCATCTGATCCGTCAGGCAGCATGTCGGGGATCGGTTCCAGTACGGTACCGACCTCCATAATCGCCTCTTTATCAGAGGGATCCATCGCCAGAATCCGGGCGGTCAGGCTTTCGAGCGTATCTACGGTTTTCTGTTGTTCACTCATGATGGCTTCCTGGAGCCTTTCATATTGTAGGGTTCGGTGGCGGGTGCGTTCTTTAGGCGATCATGCCGGGAGAGCGTCCCATCGTTACGCCTATCCAGAATTTTCCAAGCTCGGAGGTAAAGCAGTTCTTATTAACCGAGCTATGTCGCTGAACAAGAACAGTCATACTTTCGGCTCGTATTACGCTAGGCAACGATATGTCGCTGTTAACGCCTTTCTGGTCCAGATTAAGTTTGACCTGTCCGGCGACCATATTTGTCAACTCGCCGATGGCGTCGCCCATGTCGGGAGAATCGAAGGGGATTTCGAAGCCGGCGAATTTGGCGGACGTCGCAACGGCTGTATCGCTGGGCATACCCAGGAACACGGACCATTCAATGTCGCCCACTAGCGAAATTATGCCGATGATGACATTGCTGGTGGCGAGATCCACATCCTCATCGAGCGGCTCGATTTCCACGCCGCAGGTGGCGCTGAGTATTTGTGCCGCGGCCTGTGCTACACATTCAGTGTGCTGTACGTTCGCCGTTGTCGTTTCTGCAGTTTCCATTGATACGTTTCCTTTTGATAGCCGTAAATCTGTTTCCACACTATGAAATAGTGGCAAGTTTGCTGAAGAACCCCTTGGGTTTCGTCATTTTCTCGAACATAGGCCCAAGCTTCTTTTGCAGGACGTCGACGGTGAAAGGCTTGACGATATAACCGTCAACACCCGCATCGTCGAGGGCCTCTCCGACCTTGCCCATCGTGCCTTCGGTTGTGATCATTACCACTGGAACGTGGCGTTTTTCCGTTCTTCGCAGTTCTTTTATGAAGTCCAGCCCGCACATGTTTGGCATGTTCCAGTCAACAAACGCCATGTCCGTCTTCTTTGTATCGAACTTATCGAGTGCGTCCAGTCCGTCGACGGCTTCTGTGAAGGTGAACTGCGCCAGGCGGCTCTCGGTGAGGCTTCGCATCACCATTTTTCGCATGATGCCCGAATCGTCTACTATCAGTGCGTGAATCTGCATTTTACCTACTCCATTTCGGGCCCGCCCGGACCGGCCTGATTAGGCGGCCAGACCAACGAGTCCCTTCCGGTTTTAACTATCGGAAAGCCTTCGACAAGGATCTGGTTGATCCAACAGCCGATGCTATCCCATCCCACTAAACCGCTTTGCGGTTTCTATAACACATTATGAGGCATGTTCTTCTGCGTAGTGGACCGTGTCGGGCCCCAGCCTTCGCGTGTGCCTCAGGTGCATCCACACATACTATCGACCGTTTTAACGGCGAGATTAATTTCCCCCAAAAAAATAACTGCAATTCCCGGTAGATCGGTAATATTCCAAAGAGCATACCGCAGCGCCAAACCGCCACAAAGAGCAACAACGCAAAACCCCCTTAAAAACAGCATAAAAACACCCAAAACCATCTTTTGGCAACGAGCGCCTGAGAACAGGCGATGAGATTCCGCTTCGCGGGCGCCTGCGGCGTCGAACTCACGGGGCGCCTTGCTTCACAAGTCGCGTGAGTTCGAATCTCGTTTATCGTAATGGTTAGCGCATAAAAAAAGCCGCCAGTATTTGCTGGCGGTCTTTTTTAAGAACGGCCGATGAGATTCCGAGATCGGGCGCCGCTGGCGTCAAACTCACGGGGCGCCTTGCTTCGCAATCCGCGTGAGTCCAAATCTCGTTTATCATAATGGTTAGCGCATAAAAAAGGCCGCCAGTATTTGCTGGCGGTCTTTTTTAAGAGCGGCCGATGAGATTCGAACTCACGACGTTCAGCTTGGGAAGCTGACATTCTACCACTGAATTACGGCCGCGTTGGAAGTACCGTAAAACACAGCACTTTCTAAACTAAGTATCAATACGGTATCAATCCAGGTATCAATCCTCAAGACATTTTTGTAATTTCGGACAAACAAGGGGAACCCCGTTATTAACCCGGAATTCTCAAAATGCAGACGTTATTAACCCGGAATCCCCTCCCCGTATTTTCTCAAAGCTGCTTGTGCCAGGGCTTACGCATCTAAATTTTATTTTGGCGTTATATAGGTCTATTGATCAAAATTGAGTCCCGAAAAGGGTGTTTTTGCCTGGCTGTTCAGCCTGAAAGGCTGAGATTCGATAGCCCAGGGCAAAACGTCGGGCCGTAGGCCCAAAGTGTCGCCCTGGGTATGATGATTAAATAACATCAAAGCCCTGTAAGGGCGCAACATACTACATGCACAAAAGTTGCGCCCCTAGCATCTTGACATATGTCCCACCGGGTGGTTTTGGTATGATT
>JABGPF010000163.1 GCA_018645065.1 Phycisphaerales bacterium | reverse complement strand
CGAAGCACGTTTGTGAGCGTATCAGTGGTGTCGATCGTCAGGATGTCGCCGAGATCCGCCGGTGCGGTTCCGCCCCAGTTGGCGGGGTCATTCCAACTGGTCCCGTCTCCGGCGCCGCTCCAGGTCAGATCGGCTGCGGTGGCGGTCGAAATCGGCGCCATGATCATTGCGATTGCTAATACGATAGTGAGAAAATTACGTGTGCGCATTCTAAAACTCCTGCACGGGTTTGTGATGCGAGCGCGGAGAGTCCGCACTTCGCTGCTGTTTCGAGTTGCCAGGTCCTCATGTACCTGTACTAAATCCGACGATATCAATGTACCACTCCTAAGAAACTCCATTGGCTTGTTAGTTCGCTACAAAACTGGTGAATTACCACTATTCCGGTAAAACGGCTTTGAGCTACTATTAACACATCCTCACGGTTAGGCTTGTCTACATACGGCGGTTTCTACTCCAAGTTTCAAAAATATATCGTGCAAAAGACCAATTGTCAAGACAATTTAGCTTTTACAGATCTTTTATTTGCTCTCGGACACCATCAGTATACACTACTATTGAGAATTGTGCGCATAATATTACTTGAAAATAGCGACAATCGTATTGAATATTGCGACACAACAAGCAAGGTTCAAGTGTATATTCAGCGCATATGATATGAATATATGCGAATTACAGACATGGGAGACATTGCAAATGGCACGAGAAAACATGTGGTAATTGTGCTCGATAGCAAAGTGTTGCAGTCCCAAACAAAAGCGAACCCTCAGCGCCTGACGGATATCCGCCCCCAGATAAAAACATTAAAAGCTTTTCTCGCACCCCGCCGGCCGGAGGATATGGAGCCGGTTTACAATCCTTGCTATTAAAACAACAAGCTTCACACAGGTTCACAGCCAAGCGCGGTGTAAACCTCCTGTTGACGCCCCACGCCAGCGGCCCCACCACCACACGGGCGACCTGACAACGCAATCACCTCACATAACATTAGTATTAGCAACCTATTACAACACAACACCCTCCCAGCAGAGCCACACAAACCATGCCTCGGAAAACTAGTACCACTTTTCCGTGTTCAAGGTTTACACGCTGAAAGTGTAAACCTATTGTGAACTTCACATAAACCCACGCCAACGTCCGCCACCACCGAATCGAGTCCTCCGACAGACGCCTGCGGACTGCAAACCACACCGCCAAAAATCGTGGGGGCTGGACTCCCTAACGATGTTCGGTTAGACTCCCCCTCGCATCGAACTGTACATCCAACAAACAGACCCGAAAGGATAATCTGATGAACATCTTGTTGATCGGCGGAGGCGGACGCGAACACGCTCTGGCCTGGAAAATGAGCCAATCGCCCCTCTGCGATAACCTGTGGGCCGCGCCGGGTAACCCCGGGGTCGCCCAAAACGCCGAATGCGTCGACATATCCGTTGACGACACCGAAGCGATCATCGAATTCGCCAAGGAAAACAGTGTGGACTTGGTGGTTATCGGCCCGGAAGACCCGCTGGCAAACGGGCTGGGCGACGCGGTGCGCGAGGCGGGAATGCTCTGCTTCGGACCGTCGGCGCTGGGAGCCCGGATCGAATCGGACAAGGCGTATGCGAAGGATCTCATGCGATCGGCGGCAGTTCCGACCGCAGAGGCGCGAGTGTTCACCGGCCTGACCGCGGCGAAGGATTATGTGCTGTCGCGCGAGCATGGCGTGGTGGTCAAAGCGGCCGGACTGGCTAAGGGCAAGGGCGTAATCGTCTGCCCCGAACCCTACCAGGCGGTAAAACCGCTGGAAGACATGCTGCTTCGGAACAAGTTCGGCGAGGCGGGCAAGACGGTTCTCGTCGAGGAGATGCTGATCGGACCGGAGGCCTCGATCCTGGCGTTATGCGACGGGAAGAGCATATACCCGATGGAAGCCCTGCAGGACCACAAGCCCATCGGCGACGGAGACACCGGCTTGAACACCGGCGGAATGGGCGCCTACAGCCCCGTTCCGGTGGTCGACCGGGCGGCGATGGATCGGATCGAAGAGGAAATCCTCGTACCGATAGTCGACGCCATGCGACGCGACTTCGGGCGATACGAAGGGCTTCTGTACGCAGGACTCATGTTCACCAACGCAGGCCCGAAAGTAATAGAATTCAACTGCCGATTCGGCGACCCGGAATGCCAACCGCTAATGATGCGTCTGAAGTCAGACCTCGTGGCGATGATGGTCGCCACAGCAGAGCACAAGCTGGCGGACATCAATATAGAATGGGATCCGCGTCCGGCGGTTTGCGTGGTAATGTCATCAGGCGGATACCCCGGAGACTACGAAAAAGGCTTCGAAATCACGGGCATCGAAGAGGCCGACGCGATGGACGACGTGAAGGTGTTCCACGCCGGAACAGCGATGGACCGCGGAAAGCTGGTAAACAGCGGCGGACGCGTTCTGGGCGTAACAGCGATGGGCGAAACAATCGCCCAAGCCAAGGCCCTTGCCTACCAGGCAGTAGAGAAAATCACCTGGGAAGGCTGCTACAACCGAACCGACATAGCCGACAAGGCCCTGTAATCGCCCAAAGGATTATTAACAAAGATGTTGTAATTCTCGCGAGCGTCGGTTTTAATCAAACCGCCGATTGGGCACGAACCGAACAGTCACGTTGTAACAAAGAGATAAGGAGAATCTTATGAAACAGTCAAATGGACGTTCTTATGTGCTGCTTACCCTGATGGTCGCCGTCCTGGGCGCCGCGATGCTGGGCGGATGCGACGTCACGATAGGCGATCCGAAAATCGCCGTGAACCTGCCGGCAAAGAACAACTCGCCCGACGGAATGGTGCTGGGCAAAAACGGGAACATGTACCTCTCAACGTTCAACTTTGCTGACAAGACCGTGCCCGGCACGATCATGTACATCGACAAGAACGATAAGCTCAACACGCTGGTCGAACTGATTGACCATCCCGATACCGAACGAACCTGCCCGCTGGGTATCGACTTCGGGGCAGACGGGAATCTCTACGTAGCGGACGCTCAAGCCATCGTGGGCGCCGAAGGCGCAATCTCACGCCTGCTGAAGGTCACCATCAAAGACGGAAAAGCAGTCTCGGTGGAAACCGTGGTCGACGGATTCAACTTCTCAAACGCCGTCGCCTGCAACGGAAACGCCGTATACGTAACCGAAACCTCACTGGGCATCAAAGACGACACCGGCGTGCACCACAGCGGAGTATATCGCTTTGAACTGTCCGAACTGGACGGCGACAAACCGATCATGCTGAAAGCTGACGCCAAGGACTCACACCTGATCGCACGCCTGGAAACCCGCAACCCGGTATGGGCGGTCGGAGCAAACGGGATGGACTTCGACCCCGCAGGCAACATGTATGTCTGCAACTTCGGAGAGGCGTCAATCGAGAAGTTCAAGATGAACAAAGCCGGAACCAAACCGCTAAGCCGCGAAGTGCTCGTCAAAGGCAAGGGCATGCTCTGCACCGACGGTATGGACTACGCTGCCGACGGAATGATCTACGTAGCCGACTTCCTGGGCAACGCCGTCCACCAGATATGCCCGAAGACCGGAGCGGTCAACACGCTGGCGAAGAACCCCGTAAGCGACGGAACCGGCGGACGCCTGGACAAGCCCTCCGAAGCCCGCCTGCGAGGCAAGAGAGTCTACGTCGCCAACATCGACATCCCCTACGACAACAACGTAATCGACGCTCCGCACACGATCTCGGTTATCAAGCTGAAAGGCTGCTGCGGAAACTGCAAGAAGTCCAAATAGAACGCTATGACCTGACCAGGTCTATTTAAACATCGGGCCCCGGTTTCCATTGGAAATCGGGGCTCGTTTCGTTACCGCATCCAGCAATATTACGCCTGAAAACATGGCGCAACTATCTCACCGAACGAGCCGAGAACGGGGTCCAAATCACAGGCGACATTGTAAAAGACCGCCGAGTAACTATACTATAACACCTGCTATAGGATTAACCGCGCCTGCGGGCAAGGACACAAGATATGAGCAACGACACGAACAACGGATACGCAGGAAAAATTCTGGAGGTTGATCTCTCCGAGCAAAGCATCCGCACGATACCCCTGGCCGATAACTTTAAAGAGCTGTTCGTGGGCGGGCGTGCTCTGGCGACCGCCCTGCTGTTTCAGCAATTGAGCGGAAAGCAAGGCCCGCAGGGTAATCCGATCAAGGAGCTCGATCCGGTTTCCAAAGACAACGCCCTGGTGTTCTGCACATCACCGGCGATTGGTACAAACGTACCGACCGCTTCACGGATTCACCTGGCGTTCAAGTCTCCGCTGACAGGCGGGATCGGCTCGTCCAGCAGCGGAGGCAAATGGGGCGGTGAGCTCAAGAAAACCGGCTTTGACGCCCTGGTGGTCAAAGGCTCATCCGAAAAACTCACGGTCCTTATAATCGACGAAGACGGCCCGCGCCTCGAACCGGCGCCGGAGGCTGACCCCGCCGACACCAACGCCGTGACCGATGCGGTCCATTCCATAACGAGCAAGAAGCACAAAGTTATGACCGTTGGCGGAGCAGGCAGAAACCTTTCACCCATCGCATGCATCATAAACGATCGAGGACGAGCCCTCGGACGCGGAGGGCCTGGAGCCGTATTCGCCTCGAAGAACATCCTGGCTATAGCGGTTCGCGGAAACAACACCGTCAGCGTCCACAATCCCTCCGGAATGGACCCCAAGAACACCTCCGGTTCAGTCTACAAGGCCCTGGCAAAGCTCCGGGTCGGGAAGATCACCAAGGCGAAAAGCCAGTACGGAATCCTCTCGTCGATGGGAACAAACGGGCTGATGGGAATGCTCGCCCAATACGACGAACTGCTGCACAAAAACTTCCAGGACAACCGGCACGACGAGGCGGACCTGGCCAAGATACAGGGTGAAGCGTTCCTGCATCACGACCGCGTCAAAGTAAAAGGCGGAGCCTGCCTCAAGTGCCCCATCGCTTGCGGACGGGTAAGCAGCATTGTCGATGAAGACGGAAACACCGTCACCAGCGGAGAAGGCCCTGAATTCGAAACGGTCTCCCTCCTCGGAGCCAATCTCCACATCTACGATCTCGAGGTCGTCACGCACGCCAACTACCTGTGCAACCGCTACGGGTTCGACACAATTTCCATGGGCGGAACGGTGGCGGCTCTCATGGAAATCTACGAGAAGGCCGACGCAACCGACCCGTCAGAACGAACAGAAGCCGAAACCGAACTGATCACCCTGGCTGAACCGTTCGTCGCCCAGTATGGTCGGCCTGTATTCGGAAACGGTCGCTGTCTGGGGCCTCTGATCGAAGCTGCCGCTGCAAACACCGGGCTCGGACAGGCTGTCGCCCAGGGCGCCAAACGTCTGACTCAACGCTTCGGGCACCCTGGGGCATCAATGACAATCAAAGGGATGGAACTGCCCGCCTACGATCCGCGAGCAACCTGGACCCAAGCGCTTTCGTACATGACCAGCCCCCGAGGAGGATGCCACCTCCAGGGCGGATATTCGGCGCCGCTGGCGTTCTGCGCCGGTTACGGAGAGTTCCCGGGAAACAAAGCCGAAGGCGCAGCACTGGTGTCAAGAAACGTCTGTTACCAGAACATCACCTATGACACGCTGGGCATATGCGCGTTTGCCGGTTTCTCGGTAAGCCTGGACGAGATGGCCAACATGTTAAACGACGTGATCGGCGGAGCCCTGAAGGCAAGCGACCTCGAACAGATCGCAAGAAGATGCCTCATCCTGGAACGAATCTTCAACCACCGCTGCGGTTTCACCACGCAGGACGACTGGCTGCCTGAGCGATTCTTCGACGAGGCGATCAGCGTCGACGGTGTCGAGATAAAATGCTCACGAAGCGACTTTGAACGCATGCGACACGAATACTACGAATCGATGGGCCTGGACGACAAAGGCCAGCCCACCGAACAGACCCTCGCCGAGACGCTCTTAAATGAGTTCCTGCAAGAAGATTCCGCCACCACGGAGGGCGTATGAGCACTACTGAGAAACAGTTCGACAAACGCGACATACACGACGCCATGTTCACCGTGGGCAGAGCAATCATGCTCACCGGCGGAAACAACACCCACAGCGGTAACATTTCCGTTCGACACCCTGAAGACCGGGAATCGTTCTTCATGACAACTTCGGGCTCTCCGCAGGGCGCTCTGGCGCCTAGCGATATCGTCCCGCTGAAGTTCGAGGAAGTAAGCTGGGGCGACGGACGAGCGTCAACTGAGTCAACTATCCATCGGCAGATACTCGCCAGTCCCGGCGCCGAGGCCGCCATCCACTGCCACTATCTCGCCGCCACCGCCGTCACCTTCGACACGAAGGACCATCAGCACTACCTGTCGTACGACGGAAACGTAGACGGCCTGGATCGCTTCTCGTTCGTACCCATCGATTGCACCGGCTCGCATCTCATGGGGCCTGTCTCATCCGATTTCTACCTGGAGCCCACGGGATCCAGGGAAATGGAAGAGCGAATTCCGCAGTACCTGGAAACCAGCCCGGTAACTCTGGTGCAGGGTCACGGGCCTTTCGTCCGAGGCGATTCCCTGGCCAGTTGCCTGCATTGGCTGGGACTTGTCGAAGCGTCTTCAAGCCTGAAGATCGCAGCCCGCCTCAGAGGTCTCGACACCCGAGCGATATCCGAGAAAATCCGCCAGGACGGCGTCAATGCCCTCTACCCGGTCACTGTTCGGCCGTTCGACTCGAGCATTCTCGGGCAGTACGAAACCAGCGACGTTAACACGATAGCAGCGTTCAAGGAACGAGCACACTTCAATTTCTATAACTCCATCTCGCCATTCGGCACGGGCTCCATGAGCGAAAAGGTCACCCAGAACGAGATGCTCTACTGCCCGATGGCGGCGGCTCCCGAGGGGTTTGAAATCGCCATCATGCGGGTGGACCTGCAAGAGTGCCCCGAAGACGATTATGAACTCGCATGCCACAAGGCGATCTATCGAAACACGAGCAACAAAACCTGCATGTTCACGATGAGCCCTCTGGGCAGCGCCGAAGCAATGGCTGTGATTGTCGAGTCGTTCGGGCTCGAAGCGATCACGCATCCCGATTCGGTTTCCATCGATTATTCGGATCCGAAAGATCATCCCGTACTGAGACCCATCGACGCCGAAGCGGTATACCTGAACCCGCAAGTCGGATTGACCCACTCGGGCGCCGATTTCGACGACGTAATCAATATGCTCCGCTGGCACAAGGGAGCGTGCGTTATCGCCGGCCGGGGCGGGGTGGGCGTAGGCAAAGTTTCACTCGAACAAGCCGCCCACCATGTCGCCTCATTGGAGAACATAGCGAGAATCCGCCAGACCGTCCAATTAAGCCACCTTCTTGCAGGAGCCCCACCGGTCTCGTATTTTGAGCCCGTAACGTAGTAACCGGATCAAAAAGAGAGTTTAATACTCTGACATCCCACTGCTTACCCACTTGACAAACCAAGGCAAATAGGATACTATGATCGGCACATAACCCGCCATAACAAGAAGGGACAAACCGCCTGCACATTCGGAGCCTGACCGACAGAGCGCCGGATGGCGAGGCAAGAGACGAACCCTGCCATGAACTCGACGGTAAACGAAACCACAGAATCTGAAAACCGCGGTGTCGTAACAGCCCGCAGTTTCAAGAGACCCGCAATTGCAATTACAATCGCGCTGGTCGCCGTCCTGATTTCCTGCGCAGTAATTCTCCACAACTGGATGTATAATTCCGCACCCGAGCGATCCGACGACACGGCGGCTTCAGTCCCCAAACCGTGGGGACAATTGGAATACACGCCTCTGACAATCGCCCCACCGCTGGAATTCGTACGTGACCCGCTGATCAACAAATTTCCCGAAGATGTTTTCTGGCGTTTTCCAAAGATTGCTCCCGCCAGGCTGCCGGCCCATTTGAAATCGATAGGCCTCTCAGCGCCATTTAGCGAGAAGTTGATGACCATGGCCAGGCCCGACAAAGCAGTTCGGGGCTCACGGATCGACCCTTCCAGGCAATTCGTCCTGGACGTACCCCTTAAAGATCGCACCGCACTCTATATTGCTTTGCTTACCGACCCGTCAAACGCCTATCAGCGGCGTCAGTTTCAATTTCGCGGGAGTTCACCAGACGAATGGTTCGCGGCCTCGGGGGTCTCACCGGCAACCAGGAAACTCGTCGAACCGTTGATCTACCGACGTGGAAACTTCATGTACTTCTCCGATTACCGCAGCATCGGAGATTCTATTTCGCCGGCGGAACGATCCAATCTACTGAAGACACTGCATCGTGACGCAACGTTCCTCGCCCACCTGAAGATATCTCGCGATTCGGATATCGAGGCCCTGGTCAGATACTGGGGACGCGGGGGGCGAGCCAATGAGGTAAGGCCGATCCTGGAGGCAATGGCTCAGAAAGGCGGCGAGCAGTCTATTAACATCACTCATCTCTTGCCCGCCTTGGCTCGGCGCAAGTTGTACACCTATCCGGGCCAGTCGGACCTTGAAAAAAGGACCCGCCCACGCGATTGTCACTGGACCTCTATGAACTTCTTTAACGAGGAGCCCGATGACAGCTTCTGCGAGGGCAGGAAAGTCGTCGCAGCAAAAATGAGAGACTACTATCGGGTCGGTGGGAATCTTAAGTTGGGCGATATAGTCACGGTCCTCACTTCGCGGCTGACAGCCGTACATTCAGCCGTATACATCGCCGATGACATCATCTTCCACAGATGCGGCCCGGGGCCGTCGGCGCCGTGGGCGCTGGCGCGACGAAAAGACATCGAAGCCTACTATCCGTCTCACGCAAAATACCAAATACGCTACTACCGGCACAAAAAGATGTAGGTGAGCAGCGCCGGGATTGCTCGAACTTCGCGAGAATCCGCCATATGACCCGTCGCTGTTCAAAGATCGATGGGAGATATGGCAATAGGGTCAAAAATCAAGTTTATCGACCCAGTCGGGATAGACGCAGTCCTCGACGGCGTCATATTGGGGCCAGTACGGTTTGATATCGCAGACCTCGGCCCCATCGACCGCATCGAGCCCTTCTACGCGTAATATCGGTCCGTCGACGCCGAGCAATTTCACTGTGGTTACGCCTATAGAAGTCGGTCGCCACGGGCATCGCGAGGCGAATATCCCCACCTGAGGCGAGCTTTCCTTGCCCTGAGGAGTAACCTTCATCATGATTTTGCCCATATTGTCCGCCGCATAAACAACGATAATATGTGAAAAATCTTCGAGCCTGATCAGGCCCTCGGCGTATTGCTCCTGAATGTGAATCTCGCATTTGCCGCCACGCCAACCGGACCATTGATGCGTGGTCCGCTGCGATACAACCTTACCAATAACGTCCATCGCCATAGAACTACTCCCTTCGCCAAAGTTCCATGATACCCGCATCTTGATGACAGTTCCAAGGACTCTATGGTAATATCAGGCACAATAGGGTATAAATGCGTCGTTTCAGAAGATACGGTAAGATACATAATCACCGGTCGAAACACAGACCGGAAAGGTGAGCGGAAAAAGTGGCACAGAGTATATATATTGCGGGCGCCGAGGCGGCCAGCGGGAAATCCATCATTGCACTTGGTGTGGTTAATCATCTGGCGGCCAAGGGTCATAGCGTCGGATTCTTCCGCCCTGTTATTCGAGGCGGTGAGACCCGCGACGGGATGATCCACCTGATAAACACGCGATACAAAATCCCCGTGGAATATGACAATTGCTGGGGAGTCACGCACGAGACTATGCGTCGGCTCGTCGCAGACGGACGAATCGACGAAATGCACACCCGCATAATCGCAAAGTACCGCGCCTTCCAAAACCAGTTCGATTTCGTCGTATGTGTGGGAACCGATTACACCGGTATCGCAGCACCGCTGGAGTTCGACTTCAACGCCGACATCGCCAACAACCTGAACTGCGTTGTCCTTCCGGTTGTCAACGCCATGGAGAAGGACCCTTCCCAGATCTCAGCCGCTGTCGGGGTAATGCTCGAATCGCTGGACGCGCAAAACTGCGATGTTCTGGCGATCGCGGTCAATCGCGTAATACCGCGCCTGGTGGATTCGGTTCGCAACACGTTGGAAAAAAGCTCCCGCGTCACCGCGCCGGTATACGTTATTCCCGAAGATTCAACGCTATCGAATCCGACGGTGGGTGAAGTCGCCGACGCTCTGAACGCAACAGCACTGAACACGCACAGGACGGGCCTGAATCGCAAAGTCGCCACCTTTAAAATCGCCGCCATGCGGCTGGCCAACGTATTAGACCATCTTGAGGACGACTGCCTGATAATAACGCCCCATGACCGGGCCGACATCGCCATCGGCGTTATCCTCGCCGACTCGGCGACAACTTACCCGCGAGTCGCCGGACTCCTGCTTACAGGCGACATCCCGCACGTACCGCAGGTCCACCGCCTGCTTGAAGGGCTGGGAAAAAGACGCGTACCGATTATTTCAGTGGAAACCGACACGTTCACCGCGGCGATACAGGCCTCGGCGGTGGTTGGAGCGTTGAAACCGGAAAACGAGCGAAAAATAGCCGCCGCCCTGGCGGCCACGGAAACCCACATGCCGCTGGAGGAACTCGACCAACGCCTCGCGGTGGAACCGTCCGACCGCATGACCCCGCTTATGTTCGAATACGAACTACTGCACCGGGCCAAGTCCGATCGCAAGCGAATCGTCCTGCCTGAAGGAACCGACCCGCGAATATTGCGGGCGACAGAAATCCTGCTGCTCCGCGACATTGTCGACATCACCCTGCTTGGCGTTGAAGAGGACATCCACACAGCGGCCGCCCAACTGGGCGTATCGATCGAAGGCGCCGATATCATCGACCCGCTAACCTCGCCACTGCGACACGAATTTGCCGATCACTACTTCGAAATGCGAATGCACAAGGGAATCGTGCCCGACTCGGCGCGTGATGCAATGACAGACGTAAGCTACTTCGGAACAATGATGGTCCAGGAAGGATACGCAGACGGTATGGTCTCAGGCGCCGCACACACAACGGCGCACACTATCAGACCGGCGTTCCAGATCATCAAAACCATGCCCGGATGCGAGTTGGCGTCCAGCGTATTCATCATGTGCCTCGAAGATCGAGCGGTGATATACGGTGACTGCGCCATTAACCCGAACCCAACGGCGGGAGAACTGGCGAACATTGCGGTGAGTTCTTCGGAAACCGCGCGAATGTTCGGGATCGATCCGAAAGTGGCGATGCTTTCTTACTCGTCGGGCAAGTCCGGCGCTGGCGAAGACGTAGACCGAGTGCGTCAAGCTACAGAAAAAGTGCAAGAACTCCACCCCGACCTGAAAGTCGACGGGCCTATGCAGTACGATGCAGCCGCCGACCTCAACGTCGCAGAAACAAAAATGCCCGACAGCGAAGTCGCCGGGCACGCATCGGTGTTCATATTCCCCGACCTGAACACGGGCAACAACACCTACAAAGCCGTACAGCGCACCTCAGGGGCGGTGGCAATCGGCCCGATCATGCAGGGCCTGAACAAACCCGTAAACGACCTGAGCCGCGGATGCGAAATTCAGGACGTAGTACTCACAGTAGCTATCACCGCAATCCAAGCCCAAGCCGCCTCGCAGGAAAACGCCTGATACGCTAATTCACTGCTGCCTGCGATTGTCCAGGGAGACATCTACAATGGCGTCAAACAACTCTGATTCTGAGACGGCGGTGATTCTGCTTGCACACGGGAGCAAAGACGAAACGTGGCGAGCCTGGTTCGCGGGCCTTTCCGACTCACTGGCCCAATCGCTTGGCCCGGGCAGAGTGCGTCACGCATACCTTCAATTCGCCCCGCCTACGCTCATGGACGCCGTGGGGGCGGCGATCGATGAAGGGTTTGGCAAGATCGCCATCCTGCCGGTTTTCATCTCAGCAGGCGGGCACGTAATGAAAGACGTGCCACAGCAGGTCGCTTCGGTCCAGGAGCAAACAAGCGGTGTGGAAATAAGCATCTTACCGCACATCGGCCAGGCGCCGGAGTTCGAGGCCCTGATCCGTAGTCTAACCCTCAAAGCCTCCGACGGGTGAGATAGATTCGCCACCAAACCCCTCACCGCATGCAAATCGCCCTTTGAACCATAACATGAAAAAAGGCCCGTCACTTTTGTGACGAGCCTTTTCAAACGAGACCGACGGGATTCGAACCCGCAACCTCCGGATCGACAGTCCGGTGCTCTAACCAAATTGAGCTACGGTCCC
>JABGPF010000162.1 GCA_018645065.1 Phycisphaerales bacterium | reverse complement strand
CGATCCGACTTCGCCCGCGTACACGTTACATGGAGATCGACCATTGTCATGCGTGAAGGTCGGTGATTTGTTGTTACATGCATGGGGTGCATTGTGTTAGAGTAAACACGCATAAAAAGCAGTATCAATTTTCCTATCAGTAATGGTTGACGAAAACTAACGGGAGTGAAGCTGGCATGACATCGATCAAGCATACTAAAAAGTGGATACTTATCTGCACGCTTTTACTGGTCTTATTTTCGCTCATGCCCGCCGCCAGCTACGCGGGCCCTCGTGAGGATCGCGCCCGTCAGATACGCGAGTTGATAGAACGCGCCCGCCAGGGCGGAGGGCGAACCAAGACGCCCAGCCAAAAACGCACCGCCAACAGGGCGCCGCGCAACTATTACGTTGATTCGGTCCGCGGGTCGGACAAAAATAGCGGCCGCTCGAAATCGTCGCCTTGGAAATCGCATAAGAAAGTTGAGTCGGAATTGCTGGCGGCGGGCGATGTAATCCATTTTAAGAGGGGTTCCGCCTTTTCAGGCAACATTGAGATTAGCGAATCCGGGACGGCGGCCAGGCCGATACGCCTGACTTCCTACGGGACGGGCGAGTTGCCCAAGTTCACCAATCCCACTACCCGCGACGCCAGCGGGAACGCCATTATCCTCGGCGGTGACTACATCATTGCAGAATCTCTGCATTTTCACGATACCCCGGGCGAGCATGTATCGGGGATGATAATCATGACGCAACTGGCGGCGCTGCGTATCGCTCACCGAGCCGATCATTGCATTGTCAGAAACTGCGAATTCATCAAGACCGGTCAGGGGATCATGTCGGCTGGCGAGCATACGTTGATCACGAAGAACTATCTGGACGGCCCGAGTTACGCCCTGTGGAGAACTGATAAAAGCAGTTGGGGACCGATGGGGATACACTTGAACATCGGCAACCAGGAAGTGTCATACAACACGATCAAGAACTTCGGGACCAAGGACAGCCCGTGGGGCTCAGACGGCGGAGCCATAGAAATTGATTGCGGCAACTATCATAAGAAGAACATCTACATTCACCATAACTATTCGGAAGGCAATGCAGGGTTCCTGGAATCCAGCTGGGACTACGATTGGCCGCGATATTCAAAGGAGATCCATAACTGGAGGGTCTCCTTCAATGTGTGCTACGATGGGCAGTCATGGTTGTTCATGCTGGCGCCGGGCAAGGGCATCTATTTCGATAACAATACGATAGCCCGATACAATGGATTCGGGAGGTCTCAGAATTCCGGGGCCAGAATTGATGTCCGAGGAGGGACTCCCGTTGGCGTAGCTTCGGGGCTCCATTTCAGGAACAATCTGTTCATCTACTCGTCGTCTCCTTATACCGGTAATAGATCCGGCGGAGCCCTGAAGACAGCCAACTGGTACTCAAAACACAAATCCCCTCGTACGAAATACAAGGGCGACGATAAGCAGGCCGGCAGCGGCGATCCGTTGCTTGTCGATCTGCAAAAAGGCGATTATCACCTCAAGGCCGACAGCCCGTTACGCGGGAAAGGAGTCAACCTCAGCCAACTCTACAAAACCGACTTCGACGGTCGACCATTGCCTAAAGACGGCAAGTGGGATATCGGCGCGATCCAATACAGCGATACCAAACCGACCTATCCGCTGGCCAGTCACGTTAATTCCCGCAAAGGTTCCGGAGCCCAACCGACCGACTCAGCCAAAGACGATCTGAGCATCGAAATTCAAAGCGGCGATTTTAAAGTCATTCACAATACAGCCCCACTCAAAGCACTCCAGGCCAAACGGCCTTACGCGGGGATTCTCAGTGTCCTGGACCGGGCAGCCAAAACCGACAACGCCAAGGGCAAGGAAGCTAAAATCTTCGCCGAACGTTTGCGAGCCTTGATCGCCAACAAGAACAAAACCCTGCTGGCCCAGTCGAAAACCGAGCCGGCGAGATCTCTGATCGCTATCAAAGGCTATTTGAAATACTTGATTGGCCTACCCGAAGGGAAGCCGATAATCGCTCGTTACAAAGAGCTGCGCGAGATCAAATACGTCAACACGCTTGTCGCGTATTACAATACATACGACCTGGCCGGGCGAATAACAGACCCTCGAAGAAAACAGGCGTCGTTGCAACGCCTTGGCGACAGAGTCAAACAGTTTGTCGCAAAAGATAACCTTGATGATGCTTTACACAAGGAAGCAAAGGCGCTGTTATCCAAGATTTCCGAGTAAGAATACTGGTGGGAAATTGTAAACTTGCTGACGCGGGCTAGCCGGGGGCGTACAATGCGCCCGGAGATATTATGGAAGACCGAATAATTCGCCAGGAAGAGAAGATCGCTCACCTGGAAAATACAGTTGAAGCGCTGGACGAAGTTATTCAGGCGCTGAATAGTCAGGTCGCACAGTTGCGGCGCGAGATGAACAACCTTCGCCAACAATTACGCCCCTCGCCCGAAGCCCGCACAGCCGAGGAAGACGTCCCTCCGCATTACGGGCGGTAAAACTATCACCCGCTCAGCGGAAGGCGCACGGTGAACGTTGAGCCTTCGTTCTCCACACTCTGCAGTTCGAATGTCCCGGCAAACCGCTCGACGATATGTTTCGCCCCAGATAAGCCCACACCAGTGCCCGGAATGCGATCTCGCCTGGCGTTTGATGCGCGGAAGAATTCTGTGAACAGTTTGGGGATATCGGCTTGGGGGATACCGATACCGTTGTCGATAACTTCCAGAATCGCCCATTGGTCGTCGCTGCTAAGCGTGAGTTTAACGGTGCCTTGACTACTGTATTTTATCGCGTTGGACAGCAGGTTCGAGACCACCAGAGCGTAACCTTGCGAATCGAACCTGACGTTCAGTTTTTCGTCCGGCAGGGTGATCTCGAGTGTGAGTCCCTTGGCCTTGGCCTGGTCGGCGTACGGTTCGCAGGCGGTGCTGGTTTCTGTGGTGAGGTCCAGGACCGAGATTTCGCCCAGCGGTTGTCCACCCTTTACTCGCGCCAGTTCGAGCATGTCGCCTATTATGTTGGTCATCTGGTCCATTCGGGTCGATATTTTGTCGGTGTATTTTTTGACGCTTTCCGGTTCTTCAGCCACTTCGCCCAGCGCGTAGATCATCATTTTGGCGGCCGACACCGGCGACTTGAGTTCGTGGACCATGACTCGCATGAACTTGGCTTTTTCTTTTTCCAGTTGTTTCATGGTGGCCAGGTCGTCGTAGAGTTTCGCGTTGTGCAGCGCGTATCCGATGAGTCTTGATATGGTTTCCATCGCCGGCAGATCTTCGTTGCCAAACGGGCGATTTTTTGAGTTGATCGCCTGGACAACACCGCACATTTCACCTTTGAATATCGCCGGCGCGCACATTACGTCTCGTGTGCGGAAGTTGTTTAGCTTGTCCCAGCTGGCGTCGAATTTCAATTCCGGATCGATATCGCTCAGGTCACCGTATGCGTCTGAGACCACAAACGCCTGGTGCGTAACGGCGCAGAAACCGGCTAGAGAGCTTTTGCAGATTGGGATTCGGATGGTTTTCGCGATGTTTCCGATCATCGCGGCGGCTTGCAGTTCCTGGGTTTCGGGGTCTATTAGATATATAGATGCTCGTTGCGCGTCGAATTCGGAGCAGACCACATCGGCGACATCTCTCAACACGTTTGGTATCTCGACATCTCCGATCATGTTGTCGTAGAGGTCGAACAGGCGGTGGTTGATGTTGCGGGGCTGGGTCATTTTGGCTCCCGATATGAGTTTGAGTTTATTGTCGTCCGATCAAGCTTACTGCTCGAACGGTTCTCGTGCGTTCTTCACCTTCGTCGCTTAGCGTGCCTTTGTTCCAGAACTTGGCTCGGTATGAGAATTCCCCACCGGTGGGCAGGCATTTTACGGGCGCTATTCTCAGTGCCTGGGGGCGGTGGGTCGGCAGCATTGTCGCGTCGGGTGATTCGTGGCATCCGACGCATGATCGCCGTTCACCGGGCCGAACGTTCATCCATATTAACTGGTTGCCCACGACGCGGCGGTCGGAGTCGAGGACCTGGCAGTGGATTAACCGATCGGCGGGCACTTCCAGCGAGAACGAACCATCGGCAGCCAGCGGGACCGTGCCGAGCACGCGAGCGTGCGTACCTACGTGATTTTTCCACGACGGGCCTCTACCGTTTGTCTGGGTTTCGTGACGCGTGACTAATGGTTGGCCTTCCACGATTCGCACCAGACGTGCGCGATTTCGCGTGCGGGCTTCTTGTGAGATCCGGGCCGAACTGCAGAACAGGGTGGCGGTGTATGCGTTGGTTCTGCTGGCTTCCATGAGCGTCGCCGGCTTGCGCCGCGGACGGATGGGGCGGGGCTCGAACTCGGCTGTTTTCGGATCGTCGTACACTTTGGTCAGCACGCCGGTTTTCACGTCGGCCTTGTACAGGCCGAGCTGCGGTTTGGCTGCGTTGCGAACGGTCGCGGCACAGAGAATCGTATTTGCGTCCAGAGGCATGGGTGAAGTTGCCGCCATGTTTTTAAAACGCGGGATTACCGTTTCGCGGTATCGCCCGGGACCGATAATCGTAAGCCCTGCCGTCGATGCGCAGACTATCCGCCCGTCGTCGAAACTTTGCGGCTGGGTCATGCGAAGTACGCGATGGCGCGGGGCGACTTCACCCCACCAGCCTTCCTTGTTCTCGCGAGTTACGTTGCGCCAGAAGGCTCGGCGTTCGGGTCCGTAGAGCGTTACGTCGCGCGTTCCGTCGGGGTTGATCGCGTGTACGGTAAGCTCGGTTTTCAATCGCGAATAGAACAGTTCGAGCCGCGAGAAAACAATCCGCCCGTCGGGCATCATCGACGGTTCGTTATCGCGCCCGACGTTCAGCCCGATAATGTGCTTGTCGCTTCCGTCGGCGTTCATAATCGTCAGGCCGGTGGCGAGGTAGCCGTGATATTCGTCGCGCATTCCGATTCGGCTTGAGGAGAACATGATCCGTCCGTCGGGCAGGTACGCCGGTTGAACGTCGTGGTAGGGCCCCTTGGTTATCTGTCGCAGACCTTTACCGTCGGCGCCGATCTCCCAGACGTGCCACCACGGATCAACTTTCCCTCCGCGCTTGGCGAAGATGATTCGCTTCCCATCCCACGATACTTCGCAGTCTGCGACGTAACCATCTTTAAAATGCGTGAGTTGGATCACTTTTCCGTTGGTGTTCAGTATATGCAGGTTATCGCCGATGCGATAGGTAGGGCCTGAGTCGGTGGTGGAATACGTCTGGCGCCACGGGTCGATCTGGAAGCAGTTGGGCATCTTGTTGGCGCCCTTGATGAACACGATCGGATACGTTTTCGCTATCGGAGTATCCGCGGGCTTCTTGATGAACACCGGCAGCGGGCTGCTGTCGCGCAGCTTCAGTATGCCGCGTTTCCAAAGCGCCTCACGCGCGACGAGACGAATGCTGTAGAACGGGTGATCCGCTTCGATGCTTTTCAGGATCGCAATCGCTTCGTCCGTGCCGATTTCATCCAACGCCACCGCCGCGGCATGCCGCACGCCGAGCACGTTTTGATCGTCGTTCAGGATTTGTTTCAGCAGGCCGATCTGTTTGCTGACTCCCAGCCGGCCCAGTGCTCGCACGAAGGCTTCTCGCCATCGCGGGGCTTTATCGTTGTACTCGGCGTGGCCTTGGGTTTTGTTGTTGAAGTATTCACCGTAATATCCGAACGTTGCTTCGGGTTTTGATGCTTTCAGCAGTTTTGTGATTGGTGCTACGCCTCGCTGGTCGCCGAGGAACATGATCGCTTTCGTAGCGTTGATTCGGACCCATCCGTTTTCGTGTTCGAGCAGTGCGATAAGCTTTGGCACGTCCTGTTTTTCACACAGCGTGGGAAACCATATTGCCGCGTAAGGCACGTCACCAGCGTATTTTTTCGCCAGTTCGGTAAGCGGTCCGGTTTTCGGCGTGCCCTGGCCGAACTGTGCAAACGCTGCGTCTATCGCCGCCCGTTGCATCCCGGCCTGTTGGACCAGATGTTTTGTGATAGGCTGGTACGCCTCTGGCAGGTAGAGCAGTGCTCCGTCGTAGTCGCTTGGCATGTTCGCCAGCAACAGCGGGGCGATCTCTTTGAGCGCCTTGAGGTTCTCCGGATCGGTGATCTCCATTCGCGACAGGGTCAGTGCTATCGCATACGGTGTTTGGTACATTCGATCTCGCGGGTCGAGGCCGGGCCGATCGTCTCGCGGGAGCGTTTTTGGGCGTTTCAGTGCGATTGATCGTGCGAATTTCGGATACGCCGCGAGCAGTGCGGCTTGGACGTCTTTCCCGCCACCGCAATCTCCGAGCGCGTCTGCCGCGTAGCGAGCCCATCGCGGATTGTCCAGGAAAGCTATCAGCGTTTTGCGGGCCTCGGCGCCGCCGAGACGTCCGATGCTGCGCAAAGCTACTTGCACCATTGAATTCTCGGCAGGGCTGCACGATTGAGTCTGCTGATAAGGTTTGACGATTTTGAGCAGTTCGGCGATGTCACCGCCCATCGCGCCAATTGCCCGGGCTTTGCGTTCGATAGTCAACATGTTCGCGTCGTCGCGCGGTGTCGGCGTGGCGGCGGCTGAGGGCGGAAGCATCGGAGCTTTGGGAGCCTTCTGTGCGTATACTCCGATTTCGCGGAACGTTGTGGGATATGTTTTGTTCGTCGACTTGTGCGAAGTGATGCGAACGTACCGCGCGTCAACGGGCTTGAACGTTATGATCAGGCGGGGCGATGAGGCGGGCTTTCCGCGGTGGACCTGCGTGTAGGTTTTCCCGTCGGTGCTGACTTCCAGCGAGTAGTCGCTCATGCAGAATCCGGGGCCGTACTGCTGGACAACAACACAGCCGAATTTCCGCGACGTTTTCAGATCGATAACACAATGCTGGGGGCACTTTACGTTTTTTGTCTGCCAGTATTTACTGAGCGACCCGTTGGTCAGGACGCTTGGCGGGCCTTTGTAAGTGCTTGATGCGGTAACCGGGCAGCCTCGTGCGAAGTTGGGGTTGTTTGTGTCTGTGTCTGACTCGTCGACGGCGGGCTTTGGTTTTGGCTTTTTGGTTGGGCGCTTGGCCGACCAGTTTCGCCATGCTTTGAGCTGTTCGGCTCGCGTGTCTGGTTTGGCCAGCGCGTCGAATTTGAGTTCCGAACCGGTGATGTTGGTCAGCGCGACCCACGCGGCTTGGCGGACTGTCCAGTCGGTGTCAGCCAGTCGGTCGAGCAGTGTGTTGATATGTTTTTTTTCACCGCACCATCCCAGCGACATTGCCGCGTCGCGTCTGACTTTTGGCGAATCGTCGCTGGCGGCTCGCGCCAGGGCGTCGGCCGATGCAAATGCGCGCAGATACCCCAAAGCTTCAGCCGCCGCGGACCGTTCATTGGGCGAGCCGGTTTTAAGTTTGGCAATCTGCTGGGCGATTTGTGCATCGTATGGGTTAAGTTTTTTCTGTGCACCGTTGGCGACCAGGACGCACATAACTATCACCAACGTTGCCGCCAGTGTTGTTTTACGATACGACTGCTGCTTTGTAGTGGGCTTTTTCATGGTTATTAGGATATCTCTGCGGTATGTGAGGCACAAGCTTTTGTATTATTATTAGCCTGTGGTTTGTGTGTCTGCGGATGTTTTTATCGGTTTCTGGGCTTTGGATGTTGTTTGTGTGAAAAAAAGCTTCATTCTTCGTGTTGTGTTGCTTGACGGGAAGGGTTATAGCGCGGTAGAATACTTTTAATGCGTTGCCCGGGTGGCGGAATTGGCAGACGCGCCAGGTTGAGGGCCTGGTGGGGTTCATACCCCGTGCTGGTTCGAGTCCAGTCCCGGGCAGTACCTTTCGACGTTTTTATCTTCAGGCAGCCATAGTGACAAGTGTCAATAACAATTCGGGCGGTCTATTCAGCGACTTGGCGCGCATCGAGCAAGGTCTCGTTGATACCGTGCTGGCTGCATCCAAAGAAGTCGGATATACCGAGTGTCTGGACGATGAGCAACGTGCGGAAGTCTATTCAATCCTTCACGCATTAAGAAACGATACCGAAGCACATCAGCAGCTGGTCGGGCTGTGGGTTAACGACGCCACAGGGGAAACCGCCAATGTTTGAAGAAGCAGAATTAACCGAACAATTCACCGCTCTGCTCGATCAGCAGCAGCAAGCAGCCGATCATTACGAAACCGTAGCGGCACAGACATCTGACCCCCAAATGAAACACCAGATGGAACAAGTATGCCGCGAAAAGAAACGCCACATACAACTGACCCAACGACTGCTGGAAATCGTTGATTGATAACGACCAACGACCAACGACCAACGACCAACGACTAACGACTAACGACTAACGACTAACGACCAACGACTAACGTCATCCCGACTGTGTCGGGACTAGGCCGACGTGCCGTCGACCGCTAAACGGGGCGAGGGTGAATTTTTCAGTTCAGGTGAACAGAGGGCGTTCAAAACGGTCGCATTTTCTTGTCGCAAATGCTGAACGGTTATTTCGGTTTATCGGTATCGGATGGGTTGCAAGGTTGTGCTGTGATGGGGTGAGTCCGGTTGTGTTGTGATTGGAAACATTCCCCTATGTGGGCCAGTGTGCCCTGCTGGATCTTCCGTAATGACACCACCCGGTATTTCAATAATGACCGCCTGCTCCACGGTGCTCCATCGCAAGCAGTGAAAGTATGGAGTTTAAAAACCACCTCGCCGTTCGCCCGTTTAGCGGTCGACGGCACGTCGACCTAGTCCCGACGCAGTCGGGATGTCGTTCGTCGTTGGTCGTTGCTTTTCGCCGTTATTAACGTGCGTATTCTACGCAGCGCATTTCTCGTACTACTGTTACGCGTACTTCGCCTGGGTATTCCATTTCTTCTTCTACTCGGCGTGCTACGTCGCGTGCGATTTTCGCGCTGAGGCGGTCGTCGACGCCTGAGGGGTCTACTATCACGCGTACTTCGCGTCCGGCCTGGATGGCGTAGGCCTGTTCGACGCCTTCGAATGTGGTTGCGATGGCTTCGAGTTTTTCGAGGCGTTGCACGTATCGTTCGAGCGATTCACGTCTTGCTCCTGGTCGCGAGGCGCTGATCGCGTCGGCGGCGGCGACTATCGGCATGAATACGCTGGTCGCTTCGATATCACCGTGGTGTCCACCGGCGGCGTTGATAACTTCTGGTTTTTCCCCGTAGCGTTTGCAGAGGTCGGCTCCGATGGCGGGGTGTCCGCCCTGCACTTCATGGTCGACAGCCTTTCCTATATCGTGGAGCAATCCGCAGCGTCTTGCGATTTGCCCGTTGAGTCCGAGTTCGTCTGCGATAATCTGCGACAGGCACGCCACTTCGATCGAATGCTGCAGCACATTCTGCCCGTAGGAGGTTCTGAAGTGCAGGCGTCCGAGCAGGTCAACTAGCTTGCCGTGCATGTTTCCGGTTTGCGTTTCGGTGCATGCGGCCTTTCCGTAGTCGTGTATTTGTTTTTGGGTTTCTTTCTCTATTACTGCGACTACTTCTTCGATTCGGGTGGGGTGGATTCGCCCGTCCTGGATGAGTTTGGCCATTGCCTGTCGTGCGACATATCGCCTTACCGGATCGAAGCATGAGACAACAACCACACCGGGCGTGTCGTCTACGATAACGTCAACGCCTGTGGCTTTTTCGAAGGCTCTGATATTCCTGCCTTCGCGTCCGATTACTCGTCCCTTCATGTCGTCTGAGGGGATGTCGACCGTTGAGACCGTCGATTCGCAGGTATGTGCCGAAGCGTAGCGTTGGATCGCTGTGACGACGATTTCTCGCGATCGATCTTCGGCCTCTTCGTTGGCTTTTTCTAGTTGGTGTTCGACAAACTGTGCGGTTTCGTGCGCCATTTCCCGTTCGACCTGATCGAGCAGGATTTTCTTGGCGTCTTCGATGCTCAGGTTCGCCACTTTCAGTAGCTGGCTTTTCTGCTGGGCGATCAGTTCGTTGAGTTGCTTGTCCTTTGCGGCGAGGGCTTTTTCGCGTTCAACCACTCCCTTTTGGGCAGCGTCGACCATTCGCTCTTTGGCGTGTGTGGTTTCGAGTTTCTGGTCGATAACGTCTTCGCGTTTGGCGAGTCGTTTTTCTTCGGCGCGAAGTTCTTTTCTCGTTGATTCGGTGTCTGAATCGAACGTTTTTCGCTGATTGATGAATTCCGTACGTGCTTCGGCTTCGGCTTGGGCTATAATTTTTGCGGCTTCTGCTTCAGCAGTTTTTTTTGCGGCTTCGAATTCCGCAGTGGCCGCCGCTTTTTTTATCGATTCCTGCCATCTTCTGAACAGGAAACCTAGGCCCATACCGATTCCTGCGGCGGCTAGTGCTGCTGCGATGGTCTCGCCTTCAATGGCCGCCAAATATAACAAGTGCATAACACGTATCCTTTTCTATTCTAAAGGTGACGCGCCTCATGTGCGGTGTGTATAAGCAGGCGGACCGGGCGCCTAAACGTCAGGCGTTTTCGAGCAATTCGCAAGCTTCCCCCAGCTTATGCGCCATAATATATTTGGCGAAATATAACGCTGTTTCGCACAAAAACGGCACAAATATGACAATTCCGTGTTTTTTTGCAATAGTAATCAATGGACCCAAGGCCCACTTGACCCAGGCGTAAACTCAACAGAATGTCTTAACTACTTTAGGCTTGCTAGCGAATTCTATAACCCGAAGGCCTCGTCCCTATGGGACGATTGATCGATGCTCGACATCGAGATATCCTTTTTGTCAGTGTTTCCCCGAATCTCGGGGCGATATCGCCAACGCATATGCGCCGAATCCAAACTGCGTTCGGCGACATTGAGCATCGCTTTGCCGACGGCCTGCTTATTTTACCGACTGGGCCGTCACAACCATATTTATCGCGTTTTCAGACTGTTCGGCAGTCTGGACGCTATTCTCTGTCACCATGATAGACTATAGTTAACTGATCAGTCAAGGTAGAAACGATAACCTTTTGGCCTATAGTGTTAAGATTCTCGCTGACAAATCGCGGCTGTGGCGGTATAGTACCCGCCATTGAGTCCAATAATTTCAGGAGTTGTCGCTATGACAGTTGATAGTTTAGGTATTTTAGGGCAGTCGATTTGGGATATGACCTTCCTGGGCAACGCGCCCTGGCAGTGGATTTCGCTGGGTGGGGCGATTCTGGGCGCAATGGTGCTCGGAAAAATCTTAGCAGTGTTCGTCGACAGCCAAGCCGATAAACTCGAAGCTCGAGAAGGTTATGTCGTGACGGGCAAGGTGCTTCGCTGTGTAGAGAATCCGCTGCTGCTCATACTGCTTTCGGCTGCAATGTACGCTGCGGTCTGGTTTATGAACTTTCAATATGTAGACGATGGCGGTGAAACGCAAAATCTCCTTCCGGTATGGTTGAAGTTCACTCAGATGATGCTGGCGCTCGGTGTGGGCTGGTGCATCTACCGGATGGTGGATATTGTTGAGCATTTTCTGCTGCACTTGACGGGTAAAACCCAGTCGCAGCTCGACGATCAGCTTGTGCCCCTCATTCGCAAGACGCTCCGCATTATCGTGGTGATCATGCTCGGATTGTTCATCGCGCAGAATATCTTCCACTGGAATATTGGGACACTGCTGGCTGGGTTGGGATTGGGCGGTTTGGCGTTCGCTTTGGCTGCCAAGGACATGCTCTCGAACATATTCGGTTCGATAACCATTTTCGCCGACAGGGCGTTTCAGATTGGTGATAGAGTCAATATTGACGGGCAGGACGGAGTAGTCGAAGCCGTGGGCTTCCGCTCGACGAAACTTCGCACAATGGTCGGTCACGTGGTGACCGTGCCGAACTCGGTGGTGGCTAACACAACGGTGATCAATATCGCCGCTCGCCCGTACCTCAAGCGATCGTTCGATGTAGGGGTCACATACGACACCTCGCCGAAAAAGCTGCAACGGGCGATAGAAATACTTCGCGAAATGTGCCAGGCCCGCGAGAAGAATTTAGTTCCGGACCAAAAATCCAGAGTTTATTTCACTGATTTCGGTCCGTCTTCCATAAACATCAACGTAACTTACTGGTTCTGCCCGGTCGAGTGGGAGGAGTTCCTGGTCTTCAATCACGACTTCAACATGGAACTGCTAAGCCGCTTCAACGCCGAGGGCATCGAGTTCGCCTTCCCAAGCCAGACGCTCTACCTCAAAAACGACTCAGAGACCGACACCGACGACGATTGACACGCAGGGTAAAGGCATTCTCACAATTATTAACGGCAAACGGCCTGGCCACAGAGATCACAGAGAACGGCAACGGCAACGGCAAACGGCCT
>JABGPF010000507.1 GCA_018645065.1 Phycisphaerales bacterium | reverse complement strand
TTATTTAGAATTATTTACACCTTAAGTTAATGGCATTCAGTTCTGACCCCTTTTTTATCCCGACCCCTTTTTTATCCGCGGGTCGGGGCCGACCGAATCTTTGTGCGGCACACTGGCCGGTCGTCTGAAAGGCTCCGGGATGCGATGGGACGGCGATAATGCTGAATCGATGATGGCCCTGGGAGGCATATACCGCAGTAATCTATGGCATGCCTACTGGAAATCCCAGCGGGCCGCCTAACCCCGCCATGATCTTGCCTCGCACACCTGGTGTGTTACAATAGGGTAAGGGCTTGAACGATCTGGAAGGATCTGCTACCATAAATCAGCAGATTAGAGGCGGTGAATGTGAGTGGAGACTATGAATGTCTATGTGTATTACGTATTTGAATGGTGCCCTATCTAATGGCAACCTTTTTGCGGAGATATACCCCTATGCGAAATTACCTTCTGAACTGTCGAAGCGGTGCATTGTTAGTTGTGGTCACTGTTCTGTTGTCCGGGTGCGCAACACCCCCTGAGGTCAAAACTATGCCCACCCCAGAGCTCACGAAAACCCATGTCATTGGTAGGTGGAAGGAGGGGCTGAACATGGAGATTAGTGCTGTCACTGATCGGACAGGTGGGGTATTGGCTCCTGGTGATACTGGATGGTGCTTTGTGTCATTTTATAACACATCCGATGAGCCAATTGAATTCGACACGGCTCTGTTCTGCGGTGCTGGATCTCCTGCACAGACGGCCTCTGCATTTTATGATTCATATTACCACGGGGTTGGTATTGCGTCCCTGACCGCCAGGTGGGTCAATGGTAGCACAGTCGGTCAGTGGCAGACTCTGGCTCCGCCTGATGGTCCTGTTAAGTTGGCTGCAGGCGAAAGTAAGCTCCTTGTAAGGCGGATCCAGGCCCCCGAGACCGCTGGGGGCTACAATCTTCATATACGCCTCGATACGACGGCTCCCTTCGAAGCCGCAACTACCCTTGGTAACGCACGTATCCTTCCTCCCGATATGATAGTCCGCATGGAAGCGGTAACCAAAGCCACAATTACCAAGCGGTGATTCGAGCTTGGGGATCGGGGTAGGCCCGGGGTCAGCCCTTAAGGGCCTGTCGATTTAGTCCCGGCTGCGACTGACTCGATTGTATCAACCGCCCCCAACTTTAGCGCGTAAACTTTTCAATATTACGAACCGATTGTGCGAACTGTATAGCTTTCCGGCCGACCTTTCGTCGAATCGCTCAATTACATCGGCGCATGCGAACCATAGCGGCGTTTATTCTGCTATTGTCGCCAGGTGTGCGCGGACCGCGGCGCCGTTGCGAACCAGTTTGGCCAGGTTGAACGCTGTGCACGTCCACAACCATTCGGTCTTCACCTTCTCCAAGCCACGAAGCAAAAACTGACGCAAGCCCATCGATCCCTTGATGATCCCGAACGGCGTCTCGGCGATCCATTTGCGTTGGGCGTATATCTTCCGGCCACGCTCCGAAGCCAGACGCGAGTCCATCGCGCGGCGATGATGCTCGCTGTCGTCGTGGGCCACCGAGCGGCGGCCGGTTTTGCTGGCGACGCACTGATCGACAAGTGGACAATCGTCGCTGCCGGGGCATTGATAAACTCGCGACTTGACCGGACGGGCCGAGCCGGCGCGGTTGTGGTATCGCCAGAACCGAAGCGTCCGGCCCATCGGGCAATAGTAGCAGTCGATTTGCTCGTCGTAAACGAACGCGGCGCGATCCAGTTTGTGACTTTTGCAGTTGCGAGGAAGCTTGTCCCAGTCGCATTCGGCGACCGGTTGGGTCGGGTCGTCACGAACCGCAGGATTGCCTGCGGTGTCGGGCCGCTGCTTGGCTGGGATAAACGCTTCGACCTTGCGATCGGCCAGCCCCGCCAACGTCTGTCCGCTATTGGAGGCGCTGTCGGCCAGGGAGAGCCTGGGGTCAGGGGAGAGCCTGGGGTCAGCCCTTAAATTATCAATTA
>JABGPF010000161.1 GCA_018645065.1 Phycisphaerales bacterium | reverse complement strand
ACCATGTTGTTCCCTAACGTAACCTGCGTGTAAAGCTTCAGATAGTTAAAGGTATTATGGCTTGACGGGAAGTTATGAGCAACACTTGATTTGCTATTTGGGATTTGGGATTGAACGGCCGCGCTGCGCGAGAGATGTGAATCTGCAAGTCCTACCAGGCCCCCAAGAGCGTTGGCCCATCCGCCAGCGATGTGCAGCGACACATCAAAGCACCTCTCCGCGGCGCCTGCGTCTCATCACCGCTGCACCGCCTAGCGCCAGCAGGGTCAGCGTCGCCGGTTCGGGGGTCGTCATCACCATGTCAGGCTCCGAGGCCAAGGCTCCGGCGCCTGATCCGAAGTATTGGTGAAGGATGATAAAATCTTCGAGATCAACATGTCCATCACCGTTAAAGTCGGCAGAGTCATCGCCAGGCACGCCTCCGAACTGCGCCAACAGATTGTTGCTGTCCTCTTCATCTATAACGTGATCATAGTTCGTGTCGCCCAGCGAATCAGGTGTCCGGGCCGTAACCGTCAGCACCGTATAATCCGCAAACTCTCCGGTCGACAGATAGTCCAGCGTGTAATCCTCGCCAGGCGTTCCGCGAGTGATGTCAACCCATCCCCAACTGGAAGCATCCCAATAGTAGATCGCATCGGAACCGTCGATCAGACCCAGAAATTCATCCAGCGACTCATCGGCGTCACCGTGCAACGCCAGCTGCCCGCCATTGCTCATAGTGATATGACCGTTCCTGTAATCGCCGAACTGGCTGCTGCTGATCTGCAACGCGCCGCCGACACTCACCATACCACCGTCATCGATAAGCAAGTCGCCATCACCGTAGTAAGCAACGCTGAGATCGTTTGCATTGGCCCAAACAGAACCGGCGCCGCTCACCGTGACCGAACCAACCGAACCTGCCCCATAACCGATAAACCCGTGCGTATTGCTCACCGATCCGCCGGCGGCAATCTCCAGACTGCCCTGGCCGTAATAACCGATCATGAGATCCTTTTTACCAGCGTCCGGGCCAAATGCCTCAAGGTCGCCCGGGGCCGACGGGGCGACGCCAAGATTGCTCCAACGCGAACCGGCGCCGCTTACCAACACCGCACCTTTGGAAGTACTCGACCTGCCAATAATGCCTGAATCGCTTATCACTTCCCCGCCATCGATAACATCCAAAATACCGATGCCCGAATTTCCAATGCAAACCTGTCCGGAATTGGCCCAAGTCGAATCAACTCCGCTCACCGTCACCCAACCGGCCGACGCCCGTTCAGACCCAACGTAACCGTACGTATTTTCAACCAATCCGCCATCGGTAATCTCCAGCCTGCTCTTAGCGGAAAAATGGGGCGGAAGCCCCGGCACGCTGGCGTGAGGAAGCTCGGGCGGAGAATCGGGCCAGGTGCTCCCGCCGACACTATAGAAACCGACGCGAAGCTCATCAGAATTGCTCCAGTTCGAACCAACTCCGCTTACCAGAACCATAGCGACAGACTCGGCGTGGTGACCAATATATCCATGCGTACTACTCACCGATCCGCCATCGGTAATCTCCAGACCACCGTGCCCATCGTAACCTACAATCAGCCCACCGACGCCCGGTTCGGGAGAGCCCGCCGACTGCTCGTCAGGAGCAAACACCACACCGCCTGTATTGCGCCAACGCGATCCGGAACCGCTTACCATAACAACGCCCGTAGAATCATAACCCTCGCCAATCACCCCGCTGTCACTCATGACCTCACCGCCATCTCTGATCGCCAATGCGCCTGATCCATACCGGCCGACGTAAAGCGAGCCCGAATTGACCCACGCCGAACCGGCGCCGCTTACCTGCACCGCCCCACCAGAATTGGAGCCAAAACCGATATTGCCCTCTGCGTTACTCACCGATCCGCCACCGGTAATCTCCAGGCCGCTGCGGGCCGCAGATGCAATTTGCGATCCGGCATCACCGAGCCCGGCAGGCCCAGCAGACAGATCAAAACCTCTGCCCCCTCCAAGACCATATTTCCCAACGTACAATTCGCCATAATTGCTCAAACTCGAACCGACACCGCTCACCGTTACCGATCCCGCAGAATCAGCCCCGAAACCAATATAGAACCTCATCGAATTACCATCGCTTCTCACACGCCCGCCATCGCTTATTACTAGAGTACCGGAACCTTTCCCGCCAACGTAAAGTTCATCAACATCCCAGATCGAACCGGCGCCGCTTACCGTAACTGCGCCTGTAGAATTCAACTCATGCGCGACAAAGCTATCGCGGCTTTCGACCACTCCGCCAGCGCCAATATCCAGAGAACCCGAACCCTGCCCGCCAATTCGAAGATCAGTGCTATTGGACCAGATCGATCCAACTCCACTTACCGTCACCGAGCCAGTGGAACCCGACTCATAGCCAATCTGCACCCCGTCCCCGTCCCCGCTGCTGTTTACGCGACCACCGCCAGTTATTACCAGCGCCCCGGAACCGTAACCGCCAACGTGAAGCTCACCGGTGCGCCAGGTGGAATCCGGTCCGCTAACCGTCACATCACCGACCGAATCGGAAGTCAATGCGATGACACTAAAAGTGTTATCACTTCTTACCTCACCGCCATTGCTGATCAGCAACGAACCGGATCCTTCCTCGCCGACATGCAACGCACCGCACGTCCAGACAGAACCTGCACCGTTTACCGTAACCGCACCGGAAGCCCCCTGCCCATAACCAATGTAGCTGTTCCAACTGTTAACCGTTCCGCCATCGCTAACAGATAAGACGCCATCGCCTGACATGCCAACATACAGTTCAGCAATTCCCCACATCGAGCTTTCACCGCTAACGCTCACCGCACCAGTCGAATCAAAGTCATATCCTATAACACCACGCTCATGACTACCGTCCACCACACCGCCATTCAGGATCATAAGCTCACCGGAGCCTCGCTCGCCAACGTGAAGTTCGCCTGAATCCCACCACGATCCACTACCACTTACCGTCACCGAGCCGGTGGAATCAGGCTCGTAGCCAATATAACCCTCATCACTGTCGACCGTTCCGTTATTGCTGATCTCCAGCGAACCATCGCCTGATACGCCAACACGAACCTGATGGGGATTCCATGTCGCATTGTCACTGACCGTAACTTCGCCCACAGAATCATAACCCTCCCCGATGAAGACATAATCACCGCCAACCTCACTGCCGCTGCTAATATTAAGCGTACCGCGACCCGACCGACCGACATAAAGATCGCCAGACAAGTCCCAACGCGAATTGTCGCGAACCGTCACGACACCGGTTGACTCAAATCCATCCCCAATGGAACACTCGCCACTGGTCACCGTCCCATCATTAGTGATGCTAAGCGTGCCAAATCCATTGAACCCGACATCAAGCCCGCCCGAACTTATCAAATTGGCGCCATTGCTTACGGTTACATCGCCTGTGGACGCGTCGTCGTGTCCGATAATCCCCCTGTCGCAGCTGACACGACCATCATGGCTTATAGTTAGCGTAGCATGGCCTTGCTCACCTACATAGAGTTCATCATCAGTGTCCCAATACGAATCAATTCCGCTGACCATCGCCATCCCCAGCGAACCGGGCAAGCGGGCGATACTTGCATTCCAACCGTAAACGTTACCACCGTTGGTTATCATCAGCGTACCGGCGCCACCGTAGCCGACATCAATGACCGAGGAATTCCAACTCGCCCCATCGGTAATCATCGCTACGCCCGAATCAATGCTGTCATAGCCCAGGTATCCGTACTCGGAGTCAAGGGAATCGCCAGCATCGACCAATATGCTGCCCGCACCGTTCTGGCCTATGTACCCATGGGTCGAAGGGTCCCACATCATCGGATCCGGGCTAACCGCGCCGCTGAAACTAACACCGCCATGGGCGATCGAACCGAACACCGCAACGGTCAGCACCGCACATATAGTAAGCCCAAGTAGCCTATTGATCATATCACAATCCTCAAATAGCGAATCCTGTCACGAGACCCGCAATAGCTTGTATCATCTTGCGCGCAAAAATCCACACAGGGGAACTTGGCCGATGCGGCCTGGAGGTGGTGCGAGTGAGCGAGACGTCCGTACCTCATTTCAGACATAACCCTACCGCTCCCGTAGCAAAGCTGAGCGTCAAGCATCGTACCCGAAAAAGCCAATTTCAGCAAGTAAAAACTCTAATCCAAAACCCTTTGGGCGGTGGCATACTGCTCCCCTAAATAAGCGAGACACTACTGAGGGTGTTGTTGCATGCGGCGCAAGGAGCCCGCAGGGCGACTGGAGCCGGACGCAACACGAGCCACGGAAACGGTGTCATCGGGTCAACTGAGCCCCACAAAGTCGCCTCGCATAGGGGTCAGCAGCGAAGTCGCAAACAAACAAACCACCCCACCGATCACCAATACGAGACTGCGTGTCGTTTTCATCTTCAAACTCCTTGTGTTCGACAATTGTATCGTCGCGGCAGGCAATCACAAGAAACCCTTTGTTTATGCGGCTCAACGGTGTACAAATGTACCGAACATCAGGAGTTAACATGAGCACAAAACACACCATACGGGCACACGCAATCGCAGGGTTAATCGCAACGGTGATACTCTGCACCGCCGCCTCAGGCGCCGACCGCATAATCTACAGCACAAGTTTCGAGGCCGCACAACCCGCGCCCGAAACCAGGGACTACACACTGACCAACAAACAATCCCGAACCGGAAAGCACTCGCTTACCGCCGCCATCGACAAACCAAACACCGGACGCATTCTACGGATCCCATTCAAGGCGACCAGGGGCAAGTTGCTGTGCATATCGTATTGGATAAAGGGCAATCGGGGCACGGCGGCGACTTTGTTCGTCCGCACGGGCAAGGGGCTCAAAAACCGCACGCGGATCGGCGGAGCGATCAGCCCAACCATGAACAGATGGCGCCAGATCACGGGGGAATATCTTGTAAGCGACGAGACCAGCGGCGTGGTGGACATCGTAGCCCCCGCAGGTTGGAGCGGCAGGCCCGGGCGAATATGGATAGACGATCTGCAACTGACCGAAACCAAGGCTCCGCCCGCGCTGCCCGAGATAGTCGAAGATTTTCCCTCGATCACCTGCGACGGTCAAGGCGTAGTGTGGATCGCGCTGCTGGACCGCCCGCTGCCCGGCAGGCGAATTTCGCTGTACCGCATGGAAGGCGACAAACGCGTGAAAGTTTGCTCACTCTCACCGCCCAAGCTCACCGGGCTCGGCGCGCCAAGCGTTGCGCCCCTTCCCAGCGGATGCGTGGTAACTTTCCCCGCAGAGCAGAACGACCGCTGGAGAATCGCCGCCGCATGGGTCAACTCGAAAACCACCAAACCCGCCATTCGCTACCTCGACGCTGGAGGCAACGTGAACATCTCTCCGGCTGCTGTCGTAGCGGGAGCCAGAGCGTGGGTGCTGTGGGCGTCTAACTCAGGCAAGGCCCGCTCTATTAACGCATGCTGGATAAGTCGCAGTGAAGTTGGAAAACCCCAACGGATCAGCGACGCCAAGGCCAACAGCTACAACCCCGCGATAGTCGCCCGCGCCGACGGTACCCTTTTTGCCGCGTGGGATTCCTTCGCCAATAGCAGCGCCGACATTTACGGAGCCGAATACCGTGACGGACAATGGACGCCCCAGCGACGCCTGACCAACGGAGCCCGCATCGAACGCCACCCGTCTCTGGCTGCGTTCAAAGGTCAAGTATGGATGGCCTGGCAGGCCCAAAGCTACACGAACATGAAGCTAAACGCCCCGAAAGATCAGCGCGTTGTCGTCGCACGCATCGACAGAAAGAAACTCGCTACCCCACTGGGACTGTTCGAGAAAATCTCCACGCCAAACGTCAAACTATTGCGCCCGCAAATATGCTTCGATAACAAAGGACGACTCCACCTCATCGCCCGCCGCTCAGGCGGACAGCACGCCGGATGGCAACCGATCACGTGGTGCTACTCGGGCGACAAATGGTCCAAGCCCCAAACCCTTATGCGTAACCAGGGCCGATGGCGCCCGATAGCGACCGTCAATACGCCTCGCGGACCGGTGGCTGCAGTTCAGTTCGATAACATCAACTCGCGACAAGGCGTCGGCGCTGACTGGAAAAGTGGAGTAAGCACAGCCGCCCTGCCGACAACATCGCCGCCCGATGCAAAACCCCTGCAAACCGAACCGCTGAAGATGCCCAAAACCGACTTCTCGATCTCAGCGAAAATCGCCCTGGTCAACGCCGACTTCCCTCGCCAAACATGGAAACACAACTCAGAGCAGCTGAAACTCTACTGGGGCGACTTCCACGATCACACCGACCTGTCGATCTGCGCGAGGTCGGTTAATCCGCCCGGGCATGATCTATTCGCAAACGTCCGCGACATCGAGCGGCTTGACTTCGCGGCGCTCACGGATCACGGGTACAATCTCGATCGCCCGCAATGGGCCTACAACGGTGAGCAAACTCGCGCCAATCACGATCCCGGACGGTTCGTCGCCTTCCTCGGACAAGAGTGGACCAGCAAGAAGAACCCGCCCACCGACGGAGCAGATGTCGGACCGGAAACACCCCTGCGGTACGGGCATCGCAACTTGATCTTCCTGGACCCCCATCACAAACGGTTCTACGACGCGATGGACGGCGACATAAACCCCCGCCAGCTCTGGGACAAACTCCAAGCCAGTAAAACCGAATTCATTACGATCCCCCACCAGCTTGCCGATTGGCAGCACAAAGGGCGGGGAAACCCGCCGACCGACTGGAGCTTTGTCCACGAGCATCATCAACCGGTGGCGGAAATCTTCCAGGCCCGCCAGAGCTACGAATACCTCGGCTGCCCCAGGCAATCGCCAAGCGGAGCACCGTTCGCGAGATACTACCTGCACGACGCCTGGGCGAAAGGGATCATCATTGGAGTCATCGCCAGCCCCGACCACGGAGGCGGAAACGGCAAGGTGGGCGTCTGGGCGAAAGAACTCACGCGAAAAGCAATCCTGCAAGCCGTACGCGAACGACACTGCTACGGAACCAGCGGAGCGAAAATGGCGCTGCAACTCAGCAGCGGAAAGTCCATGATGGGCGACAAGGTCAAACGCCCCGACGGGCAAATCGCATTCCATGTAAAGGCGCTGGCGGCGAGGAATATCACAGAGTTGGTAATCTTCCGAAACAACAAAATCGTCCACACCGTAAAGCCCGGCAAGAAGCAAATCGAGTTGGATTGGATCGACAAAAAACCGCCCAACGAGAAATCAGAAAAACTGCTCTGGTACTACACCCGCATACAAACCGACGACGAAGAACTAGCCTGGACCAGCCCAATATGGTTTACGAGCAAAACCCCCGATTGACCCCAACGCCTCCCAAGCTCTTGGAAGAATACGCAAAGACGTACACCAAGGCGCCCCTCGATGAACTAGCCGGGCGCCCGAGCAACGATAAGCAGCGGCAAGCGGCGATACTAGAAACCGGACGCCTAGCCGCCAAGCTCCACGCGTTGGAGAAATCATGCGCAATAACCGACCACACCCAAGCCGAGCACCTGAAATCAGCAGAAGCCAAAGTACGAGCCTGCCTGAAAATACTATCCTGAGTATAAACCGCCCCGCAAAGCCTTAGTCCTGCACAATCACTCGAAACCCTATTTATCTACCAAACCGTTGCACTTCAGATGTGAATCCGCCCTCCTGTTTAGCCAAAGAGATAGTATAGTTCTGGCCCGTTTTCATTCCCTAGAGTATTGTGGCCCCGAAATTCCAAAGCAAGAAAGCCCTACGAGAGCCTTCTCGATTCGAGGTTACGAAGAGCCTCTGTTGATTTCTTGATTAGTTCCCCAGGAATATTAGCAGCCTCAGCAATTATCTTCGTTGCGATCAATACAGCCTCTTGCTTCTTGCGTTGAGCTATCAAACGCGACACTCGTCGATAGGAACCCTGGGGCATCTTCGTCTTGTTGTGATACACCAAAGCACGTTTCAGAGATTTCGGCTCGATTTTTAACATTCCGTTACCGTATGTCTTTGAAAACCTCTCCAATGACAATTGGCCCGGAACTGCTAGAAGTGATATTTGCATCCACTTTCTTTCATCGCTGGTCAACCCATTGAAATACACTCTGTGGATGGAATTTGTGCATTGTAGTTTCCCTTGGTTCTTGACCAAGAACGGTACGTTCATAACGCGATAGTGAAAAAACGCATCGGGTATCTCACCTGCGGGCACCGCATACCATGGATCTCTACGTTTAGAATGGCTTCGCTGATCGAACCCTGCCTTCTTACCACTACGGATGTACCTCGCGTATGTAGTGGATGCTGGTTGAGGAATTTTCAAAAGTACCTTTTCAGCTTGCGATCCTTTCATCGCTAATCCACTTAGTTCCCTGCTCGATGTGAGAATGGACACTAAGTCTTTTGGATCGAATCCTTTGGCCCGAGCTTCGTCGGGGGACATAATAAAAAATTTATCTGCGCCAGTAACAACGCCGATCCGGACATCTGCGACGCTATCGAATTTGCAGAAGCCATAGTCTGTGACAAAGGATGCTAGAATCTTATCTACACCATTTCCACCATGAAGAATCGGCTGGCATGACGTCCATTCCGCCACGGACACTTTCGAGAACTTGTATTCCTGATCATTCGCATCAGAGAAACCGATTTTGATCGATTCTGCTGCTTCACCATATTTCTCCAGCCAAAGCATAAGAACGCGTTTTTTGGTGTTGACGAATCGATCACCTCTGAGCACAAGAGTCCGTACAAGTCCGAAGTGATCGGAAACCCATTTCCTTACGTTGCAGGCGTAGTCCGCCTGTAGGAAAGACCAGGGCAGGATGGCCGCGATACTCCCGCCCTTAGAAAGATGCTCGGCTGATTTGATGAGAAAGTATACCCACATATCAGAGGTAGATGACAAATCATAGGCTCGCGAGAACTTTTTATGCAGCCGTGAGCGTGTCGTCTTGGCCATGCGGCGTGAAGCCACGAAGGGTGGATTCATTAGTATCAGGTCAAACTTCTTTTCCGGCCTATACTTGAAGAAGTCGCTCTTCGTAAAATTCATCCGAACACCTTGCTGAGACAAAGCCTCCGGTTTGAACTTGTCGCAACCATATAATGACAGCTTACCTCTGGTCGCTCCACTCAACTCATGACATGTTGCCGCCGCAGCCCAAAGAAGCGCACCATTCCCACATGCCGGATCGAGAACTGCTATGTCCTCTTGTCGAATGATCTGATCGGTCAGAATCCGTGCTAATGGCATAGGGGTATAGTGGATGCCATTCTTTACTGTACGATACGGTGTTGGGCTAGACATAGAACTCTTCTGCCCATAATTGGCCGGTTTGGCGGGAAAGGATGTCGAGACATTTTTTGTGAAAAGGTTGCAGCAACAATCTCTCGTTATCCCTAAGAATCTCCCGCCATGCAGACTGGTCCCTAAGTCTTTGTGAATTCCCCTTAGGGAACTCGTGAAGAACAAGGTCAAGGAGCATAGCCAGAGACATCGGTGCGTGAGGGATTCGGGGTTCGGATATTCCAGGTAGCAGGCATTCAATGTGTGAATTCGCAAAGCCTTGCCCCTGCAGGTAGCTGCCAAGTTTCCCACAGTATTGAAGGTGAAAAGCCGGTTGAGCTTGCTTGCGTTTCAGCTTTGGGAAAGTTGCATCAAAATGGAACTTTCGTAAGACACCATCACAAGGATCACAACTCTTGGCAACCAGAAGCGAATATGAAATGTTCGCGTAGCCACTCCCATTGCCGTCGATGGTTCCGCCCAAGAACACTCTGCGTCTCCTAGAGTGATGGATCACGTCCACATATGAAGCAAAGCCGAACCCGCCTCTTGTATTCTTGCATCGGAAGTAAGTGTCGTTTGCATCTGAGCCTAGCTGGGGAAAATAGAGTCCAACTGTCTGACTAGTTCTCAGAAAATGAAGCGTAATAAGTTCATTCTTTAGAAATTTGCTAAGGGGCGGAAGAATACTAATCACTGCTCATCCTCCACCATCATCCGCGGTTCTTCAAAGAATAGCATTGCTTTTTTTATCGGGTGAGACACTGTATGGCGCATACACATTGCACGTTTCTTATCACTAGCTTCGTCCAAAAATGCAACCGTATCTGGAAGCGGTGCGTGACATGCATAACAGGTACTGTGATCTTTCCCTGTGATTCTAGGCAGTTTCCTGCCTAACACCTGCGAAGATAGAGCGACAGAATCTGGGAATCTTTCATATAACATGGCCGTAAGTTTACTGCACCACCACCGTGGTGAATCAGAAAACGAGAAAATGCCGTCATATTTTGCATCCTTAAACAAGCATTGCACTTTGGCAAAGCTGGTTTCCTTAATCCCCAGAAATGTTGAAGCCCAGAGCTTGTCACAAACGAACCCTGGCTCATCCAGCAATTGGTGGGAAATCCAATCGTAGGCATTTGACACCAAGCCCCTGTTGCTACCTAGCAACCCACCCCTCAACGACTCCGGTACTGCAGCAGCTAAACGTTCCAAGTCATCTTTTGGCGATCTGAGATGTTTTAGGAAATGTTCAACAGATATTCCGCGCATCCGAGTTAGTCCCCTGAATCCATCTGCGATGATTTTCAAGCGTGGTCTCATCTTGCCGAACTCGTCAGATGAGCATAGTTCATCGTATAATTGCATCTGTGATGTGGGGATGTCAGTGCGTTTATTTGCTGCCGTGATTCCAACAACCGGGCAAGAAGACCAGTTCTCTTTTATCGCTTGTGCTACGGTCGAACCCCTCGCAAAAGGTTGTTCAGAGATGAGTGTCTTATCTAGAAAATGATCTACTATCACAAGATCCGCTCGTGGGCCCGAGAGCATCTTCGCAAGCTCGTCAACCAGATTCTTCCCATGCACATCGCGAAAAGTAACCGAGCAGCCTGCAATTCCGTTCAAGTCGTCCGCAGCTCTCTTGCGTCGAGGGCTATCATCCAGCCAAAGCACCCGGGTCTGTCTGCTCATGGTATTCGTATCTCCAAGTCTGCTTTCCATTTCCCCTTAGGTTCCAGAAACTTAATGCTCCCGTTTCTTGCACCTACGATTTCCTTTACGATTCCCAAGCCTAAACCGCTTCCCGTCCCAATGATAAAGCGGTCCTCAGGATTAAGACGGCTATCCAAAGCGGCGTAGAGTCTGTTGTTCGGATCGGCTACAAATGGGGTAAAGACTTCTTCCCGAATATCCGCACGAACTCCAAGTCCCGTGTCTCTGATGTTTACGACCGCTTCCTTGCCAATTCGCTCGGCAGTAATCTCCACTTCCTTTGTCTTGCCAGCGGCGATCACAGATTTTATGGAATTGGATAGAACATTCAGGAAGATGGCGTACAACTCTGCTTCATGCAATGGCCCAATCTGGATATTGCCTGGCACTTGACCCGTGTTGATCGATATGCCATAGCTGGTAGTGATCAAGCCAAAACACTTCTCCGCTCTCTGCAATCTGTCGGCAAGGGTGAGTTTGACAGCCTGAGTTTTCCCACTGTCCACAGCGATCAGAGAGGTCATGTCCAATAACTCTCGGAAGCGTACTTTCGTATCTTGCATGTGTTGACGTATGCTGCCTACTTTTTTCGCCTGTGGGGCTGGGATTTTGCTTTCGACATCCGCCAACTCAATGCTATGTTGCTCCAGATCACCCATGAAAGTCTTAACCTCATGGGAGAATATTAGGAGCAACGTAGACGTTGAGGCTACAAGCCGAAGATGTCGCAGTTCCTCCCTGTTCGACTCCTCATGCTTGAGTATTGCATCCGTAGCAGTGACAAACCCTTTCTGAATTTTTTGGCGTTCCCTTGCTGGCAACTTTGCAGTAACTTGTGTCGCTTCTTTTTGGATATAATTAATCGCACTTTCGACCACTTGTTCTGGTCGAATAGCTGTACGAGCTTCAGTTTCGAGAGCTTTCCTGGCCGATTCGGCCTTCTTCTTTTTTACTTTTCGTATATGGTAATCACGATGGATGGTAGCCCAGTCAATCCCAAATCGAACGACCTCTTTGAGTTCACGAATCCCCCTATCCCCAACAAAGCCTTCTCTGCTCGCTTTCATTTCAAAGGCAGAGGAATGTGGGTCTATCTGCACATCACCAATATGGTTTTGATTCGATAAAAGCGAAAGAATCGCTCGTTTTGGATCCACGCCTTCAAGGCTTTTTGCAAAAGTAACGAGGGATGAATGTTCGCTTTTTCCAAGCCGACGAGCACGATCACGCCCAATGTCTAGCCAGTCGTCGTTGGGTTCTCCAAATGGATATACCCTAAAACCACCATAACGCACATAGACTCCACCTAAGCGTGTCCCCAAAAACTGGGCGCTGGTTTAAGGTGGAATCGTTTCCGGGTAT
>JABGPF010000506.1 GCA_018645065.1 Phycisphaerales bacterium | reverse complement strand
ACCGTAAAACCACCGCTCAAACTCCCCAATGACAACGGTTGAGTGCAGGCGTGACACTGGATTCAGTTTGCTCAGCACATGGTATCGGATACAATCACTGTGAAAGCCCCGCGACGGTCGCGGACGCAAAGCCATCTGGGACGCCGCAGGCGCTGCGAAGCAAAATCCCAGCTGAAAGGAACTCAAAATGAATGCTTCCAAGAGGATTTCATCGGTACGCCCGGCCTTGGTGATAGCCTCGTACCTCGGTTTCCTGACGATTCGCCAAGGCAAGTGGAAAGCCATTTCTGGAACGAAATGGTCCGGAGGACATCCTGGCGCCAATTACGGTGGACCGGCTCCAAAGAAATTGGCGCCGGACGATCCGGACATCGGCCAGCTTTACGACATCTCAGTCGATCCCTATGAGACTAACGATCTCTGGGAAAAGCGACCGAAAGCCGTGGAATCACTTCTACGTAAACTTGAAAGCATCAAAAAACTGGACAAGCCCGACCAAATTCGTTGGCAGCAGGGCAATTCTCCAAACCGATTGATTAAGGAAGTCAAATGATTCAACTCCCTTTGAAATGCCTTGCCCTGTGCGCCTTGTGTGCGTTGATCGCTACACCCTCAATCGTCCTGGCCGAGACAGTGAAACAGCCGAATATCGTGCTGCTCATCTCTGACGATGACGATTACGAACACTTCGGGTTTATGGGCAGCAAGATCGCGCAGACACCAACGCTCGACAAACTGGCCGCCGCCGGGGTCATGTTCACAACGGCCTATTGCCCCGCTCCGCTGTGCCGCCCCTCGCTGGCGAGCATGCTGTCCGGACGATTGCCCCATCAGCATGGCATCTACGGCAACTACATTGACCGAAGCGGCATCGGCAAGGACACCATCAAGCTCGCTCCGGCCGGTTCACTGGCGAACCGACTGAAGAATGCCGGATACGCGACTTATGCAACAGGGAAATACTGGGAAGGGAATCTGCGGAAGATGGGCTTCACGCATGGCACGGCGAAAGTCACCTTTAAGGGATTTAGCCAGTTCGTTCGCAAGGGACAGAGCGAGCTGTTCAAGTTCATTGACGACCAGCATGAGTCAAAACCCATGTTCATCTGGTGGGCGCCCCTGCTGCCGCACGGACCCCACAATCCGCCCCCGAAGTACTTCGACCGCTTCGCTGATACGAAGATTCCCATTCCCTCGTTCTACAAGGGCGACCGAAAGAAGTATGTCGCTGAGATGCGGAAGTTCTACGCGATGGGAACGTGGTTTGACGATGGCGTCGCTCAACTGATTCAGAAGCTCAAGGCCGCCGGTGAATATGACAACACACTGTTCATGTTCTACGTAGATAACGGCTACACATATGGCGCTCCGGCCAAGGCTTCGCCCACTGACAAGGGGTTGCGTACTCCGATGTTTGTGACCTGGCCTAAGGGAGGCGTCCCGGTGGGCAAACGTATCGACACGTTGAATTACGCGCTCGATCTGCACGCGACCGCGCTGGACTACGCCGGTGTCAAGGCGCCTGTTGACATCGCAAGCAAATCGCTCCGGGCGCAGGTCGAGGGCAAGAAGAAGGAGTCGCACGATGCGCTCTTCGGCGCCGTCTTCCCTCATCATCCCCACGCCTGGCCAGGCGATCCATCCATCAAACGCAGCCCGGAGCGTGACGTCTATGCCCTTTACGTCCGTACGCCGAAATGGAAATACACCCTCTACACGCAAGATATCAACCAGAAGAACGACCGCTATATCAGAATGGCGAACCAACTGTGCGATCCGGTCCGGAGACGCAAAGGTCAACAGGAACTCTTTGATATCAATGCGGATCCGTATGAGCAGAACGACCTGTCCGCCAAGGCGGTTCACCGGGAACGGGTCGCAGCGTTTCGCAAGCAGGTGCTGGACTGGTGGAAAGGCGCTGGCGGAGGTCCTCTGGCGGTTTCCGCCCACCATCGCGTAAAGCGGTCGGTTCCCGAATCGACCAGCGGCTTGCCC
>JABGPF010000505.1 GCA_018645065.1 Phycisphaerales bacterium | reverse complement strand
CAGGTCGTCCCGCATGATGTGTGCGGAAGTTCACCGCTTGTGCTGGGCGATTATGTTTACGCATGCACGTCTAACGGCCAGGATGATCGCCATAGGAATATCGCCAACCCCGAGGCGCCCAGCCTGGTGGTGCTGAACAAACGCACCGGTAAACTCGCCGCCGTCGAGGGCGAGAACATGGGCCAGCGAATCCTTCACGGCAACTGGTCGTCACCGGTGCTCGGTCGGTTCGGCGGGCGCGATATGATAATCTTCGCAGGCGGTGATTCGATGCTCTATGCGTTCGAACCGTTCAAGCCCACGGGCAAATCAGGCAAGGTGGAGAAGCTCAAGAAGATATGGCAATTTGACTGCTGCCCGAAGGAGTATCAGGTTCGCAACGGGAGAAAGATACCTTACGCAGGATGGCGGTCCAAGAGTCCCGATGGCCCCAGCGAGGTGATATCGATACCAACTATTCATGACGGTAAAGTTTATGCGACAATCGGACAGAGCCCGGTGCACGGAGCCGGTAGAGGAGCACTGTCGTGCATTGACGGAGCCACGGGCAAAAAGGTGTGGGTGAATAAAACCATCGGGCGAAGTTTGGCGAATGTTCTAATCCATGACGGACTGGCGTACGTGCCGGACCGTTCCGGAAAGATGCATTGCATTGACGCAGCCACGGGCAAGTCGCAGTGGACCCACCAGACAGACGGAGCGATCTGGACCTGCTCGCCATTTGAGATCAACGGAGCCATCCTGATCAGCACAGAAAGACGCCGAACGCTATGGGCATTCAAAACCGGTCGCCAGAAAGCACTCCTCGGCACGTCCCGCATGAAGTCCGAGTCGATCACGCCGGTAGTCGCCGACGGGATAATGTATTTCCCAACCCAAAAACGAACATTCGCCCTGAAGGTCAACGCAAACCTTATAAAGAAAAACACAGCGTCCCGATTTGAAGGAAAGAAGAACAAATGAAGCGTAGAGAATTTCTTAAAACAGCAGGCATTACTGCAGTTGGCCTGGCCGCCAGCGGAGCCCACGGCGCCGATTCGTCCAGCCGGCCGAACATCCTGTTTGTCTTCAGCGATCAGCAGCGGTGGGACACTGTCGAGTGCTACGGTCGTCCGATCTTCAAGGGCTTGACTCCGAACTTGGATCAGATGGCGTCCGACGGGGTTCGGTTCGCCAATTCCTTCACCTGCCAACCGGTCTGCGGACCGGCCCGCGCGGTGCTGCAGACCGGGAAGTACGCCACGCAAACCACCTGTCACACCAACGGAATATCACTGCCTCGCACCGAGAAAACCCTTGCGCATTTGCTGTCGGGCGTTGGGTACGATGTGGGCTATCTGGGCAAATGGCATCTCGCCTCGGACACCAAAAATACCCCCGGCGTCAAGCCGTTCAACTGTCGCAACAAAGCCGTGCCGCCCGAGCGGAGAGGCGGGTACAAGGATTTCTGGCTGGCGTCTGACGTTTTGGAGTTTACCTCCCACGCTTATGACGGGTACATGTTCGACGGGAAGGGGCGGCGGCGAGACTTCCCCAAAGACCGATACCGCGTTGACGCACAGACCGATTGGGCGATCGAGTTTCTACAGTCGCGGAAGGGCAAGTCGAAACCGTTCTTTCTGTTCGTCTCGTACATCGAACCGCATCACCAGAACGATCGGCGCCATTTCCAGGGCCCGAACGGATCGAAGGAAAAGTTCAAGGACTACAAAATCCCCGGCGACCTGGTTGGGACCAAAGGCGACTGGCGAAAAGAAATGCCCGACTATCTCGGTTGCTGCGGAGCCCTGGACCACAACGTCGGACGCATGCGCGCCGAGCTGAAACGCCTGGGGCTGGCCGACAACACCGTGGTGATCTACACCACCGATCACGCCTGCCATTTCCGCACGCGCAACAACGAATACAAACGCTCCTGCCACGATAATTCCATCCGCACCCCGCTGATCGCCTGCGGACCGGGCTTCACCGGCGGGAAGGGTATCGACGATATGG
>JABGPF010000160.1 GCA_018645065.1 Phycisphaerales bacterium | reverse complement strand
GTTCATGAAGTCATCGGTGCAGAGGGTCATCTCTGTTTCGGGAGTGTTCTGCTTGAATTTTCGATTGATTCTGAAGCGTCCGACTTTACCCAGGCGGTATCGATTGGTGTCGAAGAACTTCTCCTGGAACAGCGCCCTGACCTTCTCGGGTTGGGGCGGGTTGCCCGGACGCAGACGCATGTACAGCCTGGACAGCGCAGATTCGTGGCTGTCGGCGGCGTCTTCGCTGAGGGTGTTGAGCACCAGCAGGTCAGTCATGTTGGTAATGACTTCAACCTTCTTAATGGTTCCAGCGACGATCTTGGTCAGCGCCTCGCCAACCTGCCCACCGGCCGGGACCAACTCTTCACCACTTTCCGGATCGACAACCGCTTCGGCGACGTAAGTCTGCGGACGCAGACGGTTAGTCGAAACCGATTTGGTCTTGTAGAAAGCGCGAATGATCTGAGTGTCAGTTCCGAACGCCTCGTCCATCGCGCGGAGGAACGTGGTGGCGGGAATCTTAGTCGACTGATCAATACGCATCGCCATGGCGTCTTTTTTCGTGACGGCGATCTCGATCCAACTACCACGCTGCGGGATAATTCTGGCGCCGTGCAGAGGTCTGTCAGACTCCTGCATCTCAACGCTGAAGTCCACACCGGGGCTTCGGTGCAACTGCGACACGATAACGCGCTCGGCGCCGTTGATGATGAACTCACCACCGCCGATCATGATCGGGATCTCACCAAGGTAAATGCTTTCTTCAAGAACTTCCTTGTGATCCTTGCGAATCATGCGCACGCCAATGCGGAACGGACGACCATACGTTAAACGCAGATCGCGACATTCCTGAACCGTGTAACGCGGTCCGTCTAGTTGGTAGTACTGATACTCCAGAGTCGTTTGCTCATCATAACTTATGATGGGAAACACTTCTTGCAGAAGCGCCTCAAGACCCTGAGTTTTCCTCTTGGACGGTTCAACACCGACCTGAAGAAACTCATCGTAACAGCTTGTCTGAATCTCATTGAGATTCGGGACATCTACAGCATCGCCGATCTTGGCGAAGCTCCGTATCTTGTCCATTTGCAGCATAAAACGTCCTCAAACAGAAGGCGTTATGGACGCCGCGGGAACGTTCCCGCGATCACCAGACACCGATAACCTAACGGACGGATTTCCGTCCGCCAGGTTTAACCGGCGTACTGTTATTCACTTCATACAACTAAGAAGGTCGGGGCTACTTGATCTCGACTGTAGCGCCGGCAGCTTCCAAATCTTCCTTGGCCTTGTCGGCCTCGTCCTTGGAAACGCCTTCTTTGACGGCCTTGGGGGCTTCGTCGACCAAGGCTTTGGCTTCCTTCAGACCGAGGGACGTCAGGGCGCGAACGGCCTTGATGACCTGGATCTTCGTTCCGCCGACATCCTTCAGGATGACGTCGAACGCGGTCTGCTCTTCTTCTTCTTCTGCCGCTGCTGCGGGACCAGCCATCATCACTGCGCCACCGGCTGCGGGCTCGATATCATGTTCGGTCTTAAGATAATCAGCAAGATCGACGGCCTCTTTAAGAGTCAATGCAACGATCTTGTCGCCAAGCTCTTTAATTCCAGCGTCGAATTCTTTGGTTTCTACTGCTGCTGCTTCGTCTGTCATGGTTCTACTCCGATTTAAGAACCGCTCGCATTAACGGCGGTTCGATACATTTTACCAGCCTGATAGGCGGACGCCCCATTGGCATCCATTTAAGCCGCATTCAGCGGACCAATCCGCAGCTGGACATTCGTTGAAACAATCTACTACTAAACAACTTACTGCTATAAACAACCTTCCGACAATAACTTCAAGCAACCAACAGGCCACTCACTGTCAGACGATAATTATTCAGCTTTTTCTTCGTCGGCCGGAGCTTCGTCAGCAGGGGCTTCTTCAGCCGGAGCTTCTTCTGCCGGGGCCTCTTCTGCCGGGGCTTCTTCAGCCGGAGCTTCTTCAGCCGGGGCTTCTTCTGCCGGAGCTTCTTCAGCCGGGGCTTCTTCAGCCGGAGCTTCTTCAGCCGGGGCTTCTTCTGCCGGAGCTTCTTCTGCCGGGGCCTCTTCTGCCGGGGCTTCTTCTGCCGGGGCCTCGCCGTCATGCAATTCTTCGACAGCCTTGACGAGTGAAGCGATCTTGGATCCGGGAGCGACGATGCAGGCAGCAGCCTTCATGCCTGGCGCCAAGATGCAGGATACTATCTTGCCGATAGCTTCTGCACGCGTCGGGTACTTGCTGAGCGCGTCAACTCGGTCTGAAGCAAAGGCTTCACCATCCATCACGGCGGCTTTTACCACCAATGCCTCGGCTTGCTCTTTTTTGATCGCGAGCAGTTCCCTGACCACGCTGACGACATTATCGCCACCGTACGCCAAGGCGCAAGGACCGTCCAGCAGATCGCATGCTACTTCAAGATCAATAGTCTTGAATGCATGTTTCGCCAGTGCGTTCTTGACTACGAGCAGGCGAATTTCCTGCTCGCCAAGTCGCTTGCGAATATTTGTGACGGTGATAGCATCAACGCCCGTAAGTCCCACAATCGCCAAGGAGGTCACGCCTTCCAGGCGGCGGGTTAATTCATCTCTTATCAGTGCTTTAACTGGTTTGCTCATTTTCGCGTTTCCGTAATTACCTGCCAGAGTCTCGTTCTACGCCGCCAAAGCGTGCAGCGTGCGGCGGCGTCGTGGAGTGAAAGTGCTAGTGCACATCAATGTCCACTGACGGCGTCATCGTACCGGAAACGCACACACGCTTCATGTACACGCCTTTGGCCGACGAGGGCTTGATCTTCTTAATGTACTTCATGAATTCTTCGATATTCGCGACAAGTTTGTCGGCATCAAAGTCCATCTTTCCGACCGGGACGTGCAAATTACCGAAATCGTCATTGCGATATTCGACTTTACCGGCCACATATTCCTTAACAGTCGCCGCCACGTCGGGCGCTACTGTTCCGGCTTTGGGGCTGGGCATTTTGCCTGTTGGTCCGAGGACGCGACCGAGCTTAGATACGTTCTTCATCATGCTCGGTGTTGATACGGCGACATCGAAATCAGTCCATCCATCCTGGATTTTCTTGATGAGTTCTTCATTGCCCGCTTCTGCGGCGCCGGCTTCGAGGGCCTTTTCCACATCAGCTTCTTCGCAAAATGCGATAACTTTTCTGGTCTGACCGATACCGTGAGCCAGAGCAATGGATCCGCGTAACGCCTGTTCGGCCTGTCGGGGATCGATTCCGAGGTGCATCACAAGTTCGATCGTCTGATTGAACTTACCTGATGTAAATGACTTAATCGCTGTCACGGCGTCGGTTACGGACACCGGGGCTGGTGGGCGGTTGGCCATATCGGCCTCATACCGCTTGCTTCTCTTCCTGCTCATCGTTAGCTCCTGTAGTCTTTAATGACTCCCACGTTTAAGCCCGTGGTTAGGCCTTTTACATTTACATTACATCGTTCGATTGTTTGGGACGCACATCCCAGCGAATCGAATATCCGAGCAAAGCCCGGTATTAGTTTTCCACCGTCAGGCCCATCGATTTCGCGGTACCGATAATGATACGGCTGGCCGCATCGATGTCAGTAGCGTTCAGGTCTGCGATTTTTTGTTCTGCAATACTTCGAATCTGATCCATAGTCACCGAGGCGACTTTAATCTTGTTCGGTTCACCGGAGCCCGAAGCGATCTGCGCCGCCTCTTTCAACAGCGCCGAAGCCGGAGGACTCTTGCAAATAAAGTCGAACGTATTGTCAGCATACACTGTAATAACTACAGGTATGGGCATACCGTTAAAATCTCTGGTCCGCTCGTTGAACTGCGAGACAAACTGTCCGATATTAACGTTCTGGGCGCCCAGCGCCGGTCCGATCGGGGGAGCCGGGGTCGCTTTTCCGCCTGCGGCCTGGAGTTTAATTGTTCCGGTAATCTGCTTAGCCATCTTGATATCTCACTTCCGCCATGCCCCTGTCGGCGGCGGCAATTATGCCTTTTCTATCTGCCAGTATTCCAGTTCAACCGGGGTTGATCGACCAAATATTGTCACGATCACCCGGACCAGGCCCTTGTCGGCCAGTACTTCATCAACGATACCGTCAAAGTTTTCAAACGCGCCTTCTTTGACTTTGACGCAGTCGCCCTGGGCGAATTCAACTTCGATCGTCGTGCCCTCTTGGGCCTTTTCGACCTGCATCAACATTTTTTCGGCGTCGTCATACGACATCGGGCTGGGTTTTCCACCTGCTCCGATGAAATCACCAACACCGTTTGTTTCTCTGATAAGGAACCATGCGTCTTCGGACACGCGTCCGTCATCCTGAAGTTCCATTTCCAGGAACACATAGCCCGGATAAAGTTTGCGTTCGACAAACTTCTTTTTGGTCGCTTTCCCCGCCGCCGCCCCGCGTCCTCTCGGACCAGGCCTGCGTTCTGTGGGAACAAGAACACGACTGATCAGCTCTTCGAGACCCTCGATTTTAATCTTTCGGGTCAGCGCGTCGCGCACCTGTTCTTCTCTATTCGAAGCGACTCGTAAAACACACCATTCTTTGGCCATTTCGTCCGTTTCCTTACGAATTTCCGCCTTAACGCAAACCTATGTATTGGAAGAAAATACCAAAGAGGATATCGACGCTGAACAACAGCATCGCGATCATAAGCGTTGTAACGATAACAACCTTAGTCGATCCTATAACTTCTTTTTTACCCGACCAGGCGACTTTTTTCATTTCGCCTTCGGTGGCAATCAGGAAGTCGGCGCTTCTGGGTTTATTGACCATCCAGAACGCCAGCAGTCCTACCAACACAACTACGAGCGACGGAATCCCGTATTGTACGTAAGGCGTTACCGCGTAGAGTTTCGTGCTGAGCACATACGCCCCTGACACCGCCAGAAGCATAGCTCCTGCGAATGTCATCGTTCGGGTATACCTGCCCTGGGTCACCTTATAAATCTTAAACATACTCACGGCATTTATTTCCTTGTGGTTTTCATCGCCTATGCAATTTAACAGTTCGTCGAACTGCTCCACACTATCGTCTTCAGATCTTCGCGATCTGTACTACTACCACGGCAGGGAGGAGTTGAACCCCCAACCTGCGGTTTTGGAGACCGCTGCTCTGCCAATTGAGCTACTGCCGTGTCTCAAGACCCACCGACCGCTTCCGCAGCCGGTGGGACTTGGAGGTTCACATCGTGTTTTTTGGCGTTTATTTGCGCTTGATCTTATGTTCGGTTCTCTTGCGCTCATGTTTGCAGTACTTGTTAAGAGTGAACTTGGGCGTACCACCGGAAGTCCGGACTGGTGTACGATAGTTCAACTCACCGCAATCTTTACACTGCAGCCAAACGAATTCACGGGCCTTTGATTTGGCCATTATTAACTACTCCAGAATCTCAGTGACAACACCGGAACCAACCGTCCTGCCGCCTTCGCGGATAGCGAAACGCAGTTGGGGCTCCATGGCGATGGACGTATTAAGCAGGGTGACTTCCATCTGAACGTTGTCACCAGGCATGCACATTTCGGCGCCGATCAGCTCAACCGTGCCAGTCACGTCGGTGGTTCGGAAGTAGAACTGCGGACGATACCCTGTGAAGAACGGGCTGTGACGACCACCCTCTTCTTTGTTCAGGACGTATACTTCACCGCGGAACTTCGTGTGCGGTGTGATCGTACCGGGTGCACAAAGCACCTGGCCACGGACCAGATCTTTCTTGTCGACGCCACGCAGCAGGCAGCCAACGTTATCACCGGCCTGGCCGCTGGGCAGCAGCTTGTTGAACATCTCAACGCCAGTTACGGTTGTCGTGCTGGTTTCGCCAAGACCGACGATTTCGACCTTGTCGTTTACATTGACGATACCGCGTTCGATACGACCGGTGCCTACAGTACCGCGACCCTTGATCGAGAATACGTCTTCGACGGGCATCAGGAAGGGCTTGTCGATTTCGCGTTCGGGCTCGGGGATGTATGTATCCAGAGCTTCGACGAGATCGAGAACCGGCTGGGCGCCGGGACCGTTGACGTCTGCGATGGCGCCTGTGGCGGAACCCTTGATAACCGGAGCGTTGTCGCCGTCGAAGTCGTAGTCGCTGAGCAACTCACGTACTTCCATTTCGACCAGTTCCAGCAGTTCGGGGTCATCGACGAGGTCAGCCTTGTTCAGGAAGACCACGAGTTTGGGGACGTTTACCTGACGGGCGAGCAGTACGTGCTCGCGAGTCTGGGGCATCGGGCCATCGGCGGCTGATACAACAAGAATAGCTCCGTCCATCTGGGCGGCGCCGGTGATCATGTTCTTGACGTAGTCAGCGTGACCTGGGCAGTCAACGTGTGCGTAGTGACGATTGTCTGATTCGTATTCCACGTGTGCGGTCGCGATGGTCAGAATTTTCGTCGGGTCACGGCGACCCTGGGATTCCGACGCCTTGGCGATCGCATCGTAGCTCTTGTAGTGAGCCAGACCTTTGGCTTCAAGAACGGCTGTGATCGCCGCAGTCAGCGTAGTCTTGCCATGGTCAACGTGGCCGATCGTACCGACGTTAACGTGGGGCTTGGTTCTTTCAAATACTTCTTTGGCCATTGCTAAACTCCTAGTTGCCTTGATTACAAACCGCTTGTTTTTCCTATTTTACTTTAAGGGTAATATCCGCCACGTACAACTGCCCCCCACAATCGGGAGGCCCGCGGCATCTACGCCCGTTACTTCACTATAATGTCCGACTTTCAACATAAACTAAATCGACTAAAAGGCTGCTGGTGGGAGTCGAACCCACGACTTCGTCCTTACCAAGGAAGCGCTCTACCACTGAGCTACAGCAGCGTCGGTACGTTGGTGGAATGTATCACCCGACACTGCACGCAGCACGCAGCCGATCAAGATCAACTGCTTTACTGAGGGTATACGGTCACCGCGGTCCTTAGATAGACGAACCACTATAACGACACGGAACCTGCTGTCAAAGAAAATTTTCGGTGCTTTTTTCTTTTTTTTCTACAGATCGATCAGTTTCACGCTTCTCGACCCCAAAGACGCCTTAGAGATATTTCTCAACAAGCACCCCAAAATGCTCCCGAGCGGCGGGAGCTATCGAATCACGATCCGACCAAATCGCAAGCTCCATCGCCGAATGTGCGGGGCAAGGCGTATCGGATATCTGAGCAAAACTCGCAACGGCCGATTTAATCAACTCGATCGCATTACTCGTCGCTTCAGTCAGATTTTCGATGATCTCCTTGAGCAGTTCGTGCTTGTCCAGTTCCTCCCCTACTGGTCGCCAGCAGTCGTAATCACTGGGTAGACAGACCATTGCGTAGGCGATCTCGGCCTCTCGGGCCAACTTGGCTTCGGGCATCACTGTCATTCCGATCAGATCACCGCCCCAGGCCCGGTGCATTTCGCTTTCTGCGCGAGTTGAAAAGGCGGGGCCTTCCATGCATACATATGTCCCGTTCTCGTGCAAATCGGTGTTAATACCTTTACCACAAGATATTAGATGCTCGCGAAGCACCGGACAGAACGGTGAGGACAGTTCGACGTGGACAGCGAGATACTCATCGAAAAACGTTCCTATTCGACGGGTGGTCTTGTCGATAATCTGATCTGGGATCACGATATCTTTGGGCTTGATCTCTTCCCTGAGACTGCCCACTGCGCCGGAGGCGATGATATGGGTGCAGCCTAAAGCTTTTAGTGCAAAGATATTAGCACGATAGTTAACCTGTGACGGGCAGATAAGGTGTCCAGGTCCATGACGATTCAGCACCGCCACCTGCGTATCGCCCCAAACCGTTTCGATTATAGAATCCGACGGTTCACCGAACGGCGTGCCGACGTCAACGCGAGTCCCTTCCATATCACCGCAAAGTGCGTCGCCTAGTCCACTTCCGCCAATTATACCTATTTTTGTGTCGGCCATTACTGCTCCCGTTAGCTTGTTTTCCGTTTCCATGCTGGATCGTACGATTAGTCATCCCAAGCGGCCGGTTGATTGGTTTATTATCGGTTCCGTCCGGGGCTCAGAAGTTCTTTGAGTATACCATCTATGCTTCTTAGGGGAACGGCTTTTCTGATCGGTCTTGACAGCGTTCCTGTTATTCTGATGACAAGCAGTTCCTTCAGAAGCGAGTTGAGCACTTTTGTGGCTTTGCGGATGACTGCTATTCTCGGTAGCTTTCCGGGCGGTCCGGTGAGGAACGTCAGATCGAGTTTTTCATCTGACATTGTCATTTTCCCCGACCCGACGAGCGACATCGCCGATCCGGTAAGGAAGATTTCCTCCATCACCATCTTCTCGCCCTGTACGAAGTACTTCAGGTGCCCGTCAGTGAACGCCGAATCTGTAGGCAGCGAGAGGTACAATACATGCATCAGGCCGAGCATGATCGGCATTTTGTACATTTTGCCCTTGGTTATGATCACCGTTCCCGCAGCTCGGCGTGACTTTGGGTCGCCGACAGTGGCTTCGAGCGATATTTTCCCTTCGAGCAGCCCTTTGACCTCGCTGCGGGCTTTGGGGTTTTTGACGCTGGCGTTTACGAGACTGCCCATATCCACGTTCTGGTAGAACAGGCTGAAGGCGTACTTCATCGGGTCGGAGAAGCGAATCATAACTTCGCGTCCAGCCAGTCGCCCACCATAGACCCTGGCCTCAAGGTCTTCTATCCTGACAAGCGGGCTACCGGACTTCTTGGCCAGAGCACCCTTAACATTCGTTATTTCGTAGGCTCCTATCGCTATTTTGTCCAAAACGGCGTCAACGTTCATCGCCAGCCCGCTGGAGTCCTGAGTGATGTTCCCGTCAAGTTTCCCGTTAACTTTCTTGACGCCCATCACAAAATCGAGCGTCGTATTGTGCAGCCCGAGTTGGCCTTTCACTTTCCATTGCGGTTGGGCGGGTTTGGTGCGAGTTGTCGGTCTGGTGGTCGTTCCGCTGGACGGTTTCGGGTGCGTTATCGTGAGATTTTCGACGTTAATATCGAGCGTTCCACCCGGTTTAACGTTTTTCATTATGGTTTCGAATTCCGCAGGCATCGCCGCCAGCAGCGTCTTGTCCAAAGGAACGCCTTTTGCGTTGATTTTAAGTTCGAGTATTCGCCCGTTTTCTTTTACAAGCCCGTCGAGTTTGTACTTCGAATCACATTCGATTTTGCTTAACGTGACCAATCCTGGCTTGGCGGTAATAAGCCCTCTGACCCCGTCAACGGGATACGGGAACCCGTCATAGAGCAGTGACATGCCTTTGGGGCTTATTTCCAGGGTATAATCAAGTTTATCATCTTTGCCCGGAAGGTTTTGCTTCAAGGTCAGTGCGATATCGGCTTGGCCTTTGGGTTTCAGTGAGTCCCATATTTTTTGTATTGCTTCGGGCAGAGCCTGGTGGAGATCTTTATCGATTGGAACGGCTTTGGCGTTGACCGTAAGATTGACGCCAAGGGTCTTTCCCAGAGGGTACAACATACCGTTCAGATCAAAAGATGTCTCACCGTGCATCGCCGTAAGCTTCGCCAACTCGACGATTCCGGTGTTAACTTTTATCTTACCTGTCAGACCGGTGAGGCTGTAGGGGAAATCTTTGTATTTCGCGGTTACGCCTTTAATGCCCACCGTTACGTCGTAGCTGAGTTTTGTCTCGGGTGATTTCTTAACCCTCACCGATAAGCTTTCAGCCGTTCCGCTGGGGCTCAACCGAAGCACCGCGGATCTAGCCTGAGAGGGCAGAGAATCGATCAGCACGCTGTCAACCGGAACATTGTCAGCCTCTATGTGAACATTAAACTTCGGATCCTTCGAGTTCAACTGAACGCTTCCGTCGAGCCTGCAGTCCATCGCATCGGGTCCGTCAGCGTGCAGCGGTTCGTCCTGATCGACCAATACTTCCTCCGCCGAGGCGTAAACAAAACCGCTAATGTTTTTTAGAGGATAGGGCTTACCAGGAAACGCCTGTTTGGGCAGAGCTCTGGCCAGCGCTTCGGTCATGTCGATTTTGTCGCAATGTATAGTCGCGTTCCACTTCCATTTACCGGTTTGGGAATCGGGCTTGAGCGGTGAGACAACATCAACTGTAAACTTCCCTTTGTCCTCGTCTCGTTTGGCCGCCACGCCCTGGTCGTCTTGCCTGGCCACAATTTTCTCGATGTACAGATGCGTGTTATCAAAGCGGGCCTGGCCGGATATGACGTCCATTCGATACGGAACATGCCGATAGAGCGCCGACAACTTCAGCGGAGTTATGAGTCCTTTGACCGCCAGGTCGCCCTGCCCGGGCGCCCTGCTCAGCTCCAGCACCATTTTCGCCGTACCCACGGGATTGTAGTCACGTTCTATCAACTCCAGGATACCCTTTAGCGTCGGATGCAGTTTTTCACTGGGTCGCGTAGCAGCGGGGGCAGTCTGGGGCGTCACCGCAGCCTGACGCATCGGAAGGGTCATCTCGTTTATTGCGATTTTCACTTTGAACGGTGAATCCAGACTATATCCCAGATATTCACCTGAAAGTTCGACCGCTACGCCCCCTGCTTCGACAACTTTACCGACGATGGGGTACTGCATTTCGATTCGCCCGTTTTTGAACTTCGCCTCTGGCGACTTATCGGGCGGCGTGAACACCAGCACACCGGAAACGTTTGTCAGCGTCAGTCCGCCCTGGGCTTTAGGAAGCTTGAACGCCGCATCATACAGCGTCAGCGTCAGCGAGCCTTCGATGGCCTGGTCCGAAACGCTGACATCACCGTGGAATTTGTATTTACCCTGAATATCGTAGGCCTCAATCCACTTTCGATATTCCAGCGGCAGCGCCGAAGTGGTAGCCATCAGATCACCTCTGCCCTTTTCCAGTTTCACCTTATATGCCGGTGATAACTGAACGGCGACCTTATACATTTGGGCGATGGTTACGACTTCCTTCTCGTCTTTGAGTTCCGTTTTTCGTTCGGCGATATGGATATTGTACCCCTGGCCCTGTTTGTATGGGATCATATCTATACCGAGATCGAACGTTTTTGGCGGGTTACGGATCCCTCCGACTATCTCGATGAGTTTGTACGTGCAGGACCCCACTTGGACCACAGGCAAAATCATAGGCCCGCTCGGACCATCGCGCGATGGCCGTCTTGCGCTTATAAACGCTCGTGTCGCTGGCGAGTTGGTTACTTCGGCCTTCATCGCGACAACTGCCGTCGGATGGATCGTCCCACTAACGAATACTGACCAGGGACGATGCTTCAGGATAACTTTAGGCGAGCTGAAGAATCGCTCAAACCCCTTTTCTCCGGGAACATTTATACGAACGCCCTCCAGCGTAATATCACCGAACAGACTGAAGTTCGCCTTCTTGATATGAACTTCGGCGCCGGTGATTTCACGCAGATAGCTTTCGGCCTGGCTGCGAATGCGGGATGCGTTTGTAAAATACCAGTATCCGTAAACCGCCGACAGCAACAGCGCAAGCAAAACCAACGCCACACTGCGGCGCTGCGGAGAAACGTATCGCCAGTACCGCCTCGGTCGGTGCGGTAAACGCGAACGCAATGAACGGTGTGTCTCATCTTTTGTAGTCAAAAAGTCACCATCTCAGTCCTGTCGATATTATATCGGACCAATCGCCTGAAACTCCACAGATAACCAACATCAAACAGGTTCGCGCATCGTTGCTTTTTCCATGCGACGAAGCGCCGGTGCTATTTACCGATTGCTGAGAGGTTCAAATCGTCGGCGACTGCTCGGATTCTTGCTGCTAACCAGGGCGGTTCCATCTTGTCGAACCATCTTACGATCAGGCCCCTTCTCTTCGGGCCTGAGAAAATGTATCGGGCCACTAGTCCCATTCGCAGCGCCGAGGCGTCGTCGACTTTCGGTTCGTCCGATGCGATAATTTGCATCTGGGCGACTAACGCTTCGATCTCCGTGCCGGCGTATCGACTGGCCAGTTTGTCCGGATTGGTTTTGAACGGGTATTTCAAACTCGCCGCGGCTGGGATCGACCCGCCGTTTATCGCAAATACTCGCAAATAACGCTTACCGCGTCCGGGCTGGGCGGCGAGAAATTTGAACTCTTCAACCGGACGAACGTATTTGAACGCTGTCTTCTCGAACTCGTCAAGGCGCGACAGGCGGATTTTGATCGCCGCTGCCCGTTCGAACTCCAACTCACCGGCGGCACGTTTCATTTCAGCCCGCAGGCGACCGGCCAACATGTCGCGACGTCCGGATGCGAAGTCAATGGCCTCTGAAATCGCTCGCAGATAGCGTTGGCGGTCCACTGTCCCGTCGCACAACGGAAGGCAGCGGTTCATCTGGCCGTACGAACACCGCTGCGCATCGGGCGATCTAGCCAGGTTACGCTGGTCTCTACACAGATCGAACGCATCTCGCAGTGCGATCACAAACCCCTCTGCGTCGGTGCCTTTGACGAA
>JABGPF010000159.1 GCA_018645065.1 Phycisphaerales bacterium | reverse complement strand
CTGCTGTTCTGCTTCGACCTGCCGATAGCAGCGGAGATCTACACAAAGAACAACCCCCCCCGGCAGCGCGTCGACCCGAACAAGTATAATCCAACCAAGCTCGACACCGACAAGTGGGCGGAATTGGCTACCGCCTCCGGAGCAAAATACGCCCTGTTCACCGCGACACATTTCAGCGGTTTTATGCAGTGGCAGAGCGATGCGTATCCCTACGGGCTCAAACAGAGCTCATGGCGCGGCGGCAAGGGCGACGTGGTGGGCGATTTCGCAAAGTCCTGCCGCAAAGCCAACATCCTGCCAGGGGTGTTCTTCAGCACACACCGCAATGTGCATCAGACCGTTTGGGGACATTACGTCGCCTGGGGCAAGGGAAAGGGCACGCCCCAGCAGGAAAAGTACAACCGCATCGCCGAGAAGCAGTTTACCGAGCTGATGACCAACTATGGCGAAATGTTCCACGTGTGGTTCGACGCGGGCAACAAAACGCCCGACGAGGGAGGCGGGAATATTCTCCCGATCTTCGAGAAAAACCAACCGAACGGTATTTTCTACCATAACTCGCTGCGGTCAGACGTGCGATGGATCGGAAACGAACAAGGCCACGCCGGGGTTCCCTGCTACGCCACCATGCCCGGTAAGGAGTCTGGAAAACTCTCCCACAACAGCAAGACATGGAGACGGGTCCTGGGAAAAGGCGACCCGACAGGCCAGTGCTGGTCGCCGGGAATCGTGGATATTCCGCTGCGGGGATTCCGCGGACACAACTGGTTCTATAAACCCGGGCAAGACAAAATAGTCTACTCGCCGGAAGTTCTGATCAAAAAGTATTACACCTCCGTAGGCCGCAACGCCAACCTGGTTATCGGTGTGGTGGTCAAGCCCGACGGATCGATCCCCAAAGCCGACGCAAAGGCGCTGATCGAGTTCGGAAAGCTCCTTCGCGAACGTTTCAGCAAACCCGTGGCGACGCTGGCCGATGCGACCGGGGCAACCATCACCCTGCCGCTTGAAAAACCCCAAGAAATAGACCACGTAATACTACAGGAACAGATCGCCTTCGGAGAGCGGGTTCGCGATTATGTGGTCGAAGGACTCCAGGGCGACAATTGGATCGAACTGGCCAGGGGCGCGGTAATCGGGCACAAATGGATCCACCGCTTCAAACCGCAGAAAGTATCCAGCCTTCGTCTGCGAATAACCAAATCCCAAGCCACCCCGAAAATCCGCTCGTTCTCGTGCTTCATGATCGGGGAAAAGTAGAGTCGCGGCGACTTCGACAGGTGTGCATGACGCAGGTTAACAGAACGCCATGTAGGAAAACAAAAGGGTCAGAACTGCTCTGTAGAAAAGCTCCTTGCACATGACGATCATTATATTACGTGTGATAATTTCAAGTCGGGACAATACGGCTATGTAACATCAACTATCGGAACGGGGAATACAAGTAGGCAGGGTTACTCCTTGCCGCCATGCTTTTGGAGCAGTTCCGCAATTGCGGTGCTGCCATTGGATTTCGCAATGCTCATGGGCGTCATGTTTCCCTTCATACTATTTACTATCGCATTCACGTCCGCACCAGCCTTTAGCAGTAGCCTGACCATACTTATGTGACCGCCTCTACAAGCCGCATGCAAAGGGGAATCGATCCCGCCCCTCCTGATAGGATTGGGAGTCACCTTGGCCTTCAACATCAACTTGACAACATCCTCGCGTCCGGATCCAGCCGCCCTACGAAGCGAGGACGGGGCAGGCTTACTCAGATCGGCTCCAGCTGCCCTAAGGACTTTTGCTATTCCAGGACGGCTATCCATCAATGCACAAAACAAAGGAGTCCCACGACTGCCATAAGCATTTGGGTCCGCTTTGGCCGCCAGCAACAGTTTGACAATCTCAATGTTGTTATTAGAAACGGCGTGAGATAGGGGTGTGTAATACGCCGGCGAAACCATATTCGGATCTGCATGATGCGCCAACAACATCTTGACAATATCTCGCCGGTTATAGCCAGTCGCTATGTGGATCGCCGAGATACGATCACGATCAGCTACATTGACATTAGCGCCGGAATCCAACAGCATCTTGACAATCTCGGTATGACCATAAATTGTGGCCACCCACAATGGCGCCAAATGAACTCGGACATTACTGCTCGGCGTTGGCTTATTGGGAACGAATGGTAGTTTATACCGTGAGGTAGGGAATTCGCCTAGGGGCAGCTCCACGTCAGCGCCCGCCGCCAGCAATAACTTGACAGTTTTAACATCACCATTACCCACTGCGACAACCAGAGGAGTCAGGCCTAATCTCGGAGCCGCGTTTACGTCGGCCTTGGCGGTCAGTAAAAAATTGACAACCTCAGCCTGCATCGTACCCACAGCCATATAAAGAGGAGTCGCGTCGTATTTGTTTCGTACATTGACATTGGCGCCAGCGGCGATCAACTCACGTACTTTGTCAATGTCCATGCCCTTGAGTGATTCGGAGTGTGTTCTTAACTCATTGCTATTTTCTGCATTAACAAGCTTTGTTGTGGGAGTGGAACTCGCCTTGCCGCCATGGGTTTTGAGCAGTTCTGCAATTGCAGTGTGCCCACGGGCTTTCGCGATGCTCATGGGCGTCCATTCTTCTTCCCCCCTGAGCACTGTTGCGTTAACATCCGCACCCGCATTCAGTAGTAGTCTGACAACACCTATATGACCGTGTGTGCAAGCCGCGTAAAGAGGGGATGGTCTAGCCCCTAGCCTGATAGGATTGGGAGTTGACTTCGCCTCCAGCATCAACTTGACAATATCCTCACGTCCGTATTTGGCGGCCGCAGCCATCGAAAAAGTATCAGACACTTTTAGATCGGCTCCCGCTGCCCGAAGGAGTTTCGCCATTTCAGGGCGACGACACAGCAAGGCGCAAACCAGATGAGTCCCATAGCGACCAACGGCGTTTATGTCCGCTTTTTCAGTCAACAACTGTTTGAGTCCCTCAAGATTGTCCCTCATGATAGCACGAAACAAGGATGGCCTACTCCACGAGGGCCCATGGGCATAATCCGCATCTCCACCATGCGCCAATAACAGCTTGGCAACATCTCCATGCCCACACATTCCGGCCATAAAAGCCGCTCCAACACCGTTGATATCGGTCACATAGACATCCGCCCCAGCATCCAACAGTAGCTTGACGACCTCCAAATGCCCGGACGCCGAGGCCACCCATAATGGGGCCAAATGCATACCATAGAGCGGGGTATCCCTGTACCGCTTTGGTAATTTTGGAGCAAAAGGTATATTCAACTGTGAGCATGGGAATTCGCCTGGGGGCAGATCCACGTCAGCGCCCGCGGCCAGTAATAACTTAACGATTTTCACGCCCCCATTACCCGCCACGATAGTCAGAGGAGTCATCCCTGATCTCGGAGCAGCGTTCACATCAGCTTTGGCGGCCAACAGGAGTTTGACAATCTCAGTCTGCTTCGTTCCCACGGCCATGTGAAGCGGTGTTGCGTTATACTTGTTTCTCACGTTGACATCGGCACCGACGGCGATCAACTCACGCACTTTGTCGATGTCCATTCCTTTAAGTGATTCGGAGTGAGTTCGCAGTTCGTTGGTTTTTTCTGGATTAACAGGTCTTGTTGTTGGCATGGTGTGCTTCTTGTCATCTGTGTCGGCAGGCGTATCGTCTTTCCGGCAGCCTGATCCGCCAAAGGTCAGTAGAACAAGCACCAGTGTCACAATCACCGCACGCAGGTTCCCCAAACGAATTGCCAATGAGGCTGAAGCTTCGTAAACCATTATTCTATTCCTGATGAGAAGAAGGAGAACACATCGCACAATCGCTTAGCAATGCCGTCTATCGCTTCAAAATAATATCCAATACCCAGCTTACCAAATACAGCGTCAGTACGCACCTCACGAAGATCACTCGACCTGAACGATCTACGTGCATCGTGCTGATAGACAGCCAAACCGTCTTCTACAAAACGACCAAACACTCTATCTACTGGCTTTGCGTATCTCGGCGCATCCCAAAGCAGTGCCTCCCCGTTCCATTTATGCTCAGTTCTTTCACGCCTGGCCCATGGATGGAGACTCACCGATTTGCTGTTATCAATAATAATACTCTCAAATGGGGCAACAAGTTCCGAGATATTTGACATTTCATCGAGAAGTAAATTCTCACCGGGTAATCTTCCGCAGATCGGGGGACACCCGACATAACTCTCAGTTTTTTCGGGTTTTGGGTTTCTTGGGTAGTAGGTCGCGTGGCGCCAAATCGCCTATCATCTTAGCAAAACTCTTATCGCCCAACGGCCTGCCAATGTTCTCTCGCTGACGGGCTCAGGAGACACCATACGCAATCATTTCGTTTCGTTCAAGCACAAGGCATAATGTGGATCATTACTGTCTTTCAAGGTGTGTATACACATGTTCACAGGGTCGCCGTGTGTGAACCTCTGATTCGGACCGCGGCCGAGCGATTCGCCCGTCTCGGAACGCTACATGCTGAAGCAAGGAGCCCAACCACCCCATCCTAAACTATTGCCATAAAACCAGTTACCCCCGTACATCCCCAATTTAACGACCGGCTTCACCCATAGCTCGGATAAACAGTACCGCTTTTACAACTTACATGTTCACAGGCTGAAAGTGTGAAGCAATTGTGAACATGCAAGCCGCGACGGACCAAACCGCCAGGCCCTTGTATGCGGCAGGTCTTTGGATATCTAAATCGGTATTAGCTCTTGCTTGCACTCGATCTGACGCATATAGTTGTTTGTGTACCTGTGAGCTTGGGGACAAAGCTATTTACAGGCGTCGAACCGCGGTTCATTGCCTGGCTGCGGAATGACATGGGAGCGTGGGTCATGGATTGTATCTTCTTACTCATATTGTTGTTCTTTTTGTTCATAGTGGCTGGGGCGATAGTCGCGTTTGTGGCGTTGGGGCAAACCGGCAGCCTTAGGCGAACGATCGAATCATACGCCGATATGATCGCCGACCTTTCTTCGCAACTGGCGACTCTCACTAAGCAATTGACGATGCTCCAGACCAAGCCCCCGCCCCAGGCCGATACTCCCCCAGAACCGAAGACCAAACCGGAAGAAAGCCCGGCGCCGCCCATCGCATCGCTGGCGCCCAAACCGGACCCCTCACCTTCAGGACCACTCGCCGACACCATAGTCCAACACGAAACGCCCGAAGAAAAACCCGAAATAGTTTTTCCAAGTGCCCCAATTGCCCCAATTCCCCCACTGCCTCCAGTTACCCCAGCCGAGCCGGCTACCCCGATTGAACCACCGCCCGCAGATTTCCAACGCAATGCGCCCGAACCAATCGAAGCCCCGCCCGAGCGGTCAATATCGGACTGGACGAACTTCGAATCGGCGGCAGGTAAGCGATGGCTCACCTGGGCTGGCGCGACAATTCTCTTCCTCAGCGCAGCGTTCTTCCTGAAGCACGCATTCGACGTAGGATGGATAGGGCCAGGCGTACAGGTATCCCTGGCCATCCTCGCCGGGATAACAATGCTGGGAATCGGAGAATACTTCCTGCACACAGATATGCCCCCGCTGGGATACGGGCTCATCGGCGGCGGGATAATGATCCTCTACGCAGCACTATTCGCAGCCTACTCTCCAAACTTCTACAAAAGCCCGGTAATCGAAAGCCAAACCCTAACCTTCGCCCTGATGTGCGTGGTGACCATAACGGGTATGACGCTGGCGATTCGGCATAACGCGATTCCGATAGCGTTCCTGGCGATTCTGGGCGGGATGCTGACCCCTGTCCTGGTGTCAACTGGAACAGACGCCCGCGACCCGCTGTTCTCGTATCTGCTGCTGCTTGACCTGGGCGTGTTGGCAGTGGCGTTCTACAAGAAATGGCGTGCGCTGGATATACTGGCGTTTGGCGGCACGGTGCTGCTGTTCCTGGGGTGGTACTATAAGTTCGGGATCAACGCCCCGATCGCCCCCCCGCTGGCGTGGTTGGCTGCGTTCTGGTCGGTTTTCGCGATAATCCCCGTCGCGCACCACATAAGGCACAAAACACCGCTCACAGTGGAACGAATCGCCCTGTCGCTGATGAACGCAACATACGGGTTCGTACTGGCGTCGCATATACTTTCGGATCGATCAGACGACCTGGCGTGGGTGGCGCTGATAATGTCGGGAGCCTATCTTACGATGGGCGTGCTCATAAAATTACGCACCAAAGACGCCAAAGCCACACTAGCGACGCTCTCGCTGTCGATGATGTTCCTGATGATATTCCCACCGCTGCATTTCGGGCTCAACGGGATAACGATGGCGTGGTTGGCTGAAGCGGTTGTGCTGGTGTATTTGGGCTTCCTGTTCGAATACAAACCGGCGCGAATCGGCGGGTTCATCGCGATGCTGCTGGCGACGATGCGAGTTGTAACTATCCATATACCGCTGGCGACAGTGCACGATGGTTCGCTGGCGGCGTTTGCGAACACGAACTTCTGGACGATGATGTGCGTCCCATTGGCTGGGGTGCTAGCCGCGGGAGTCAACCAGGCTTACCGTCGTTTAGCCGATGAGTTCGACAAGCAATCTCAAACGGTTTTCATTGTCGGCGCCGGTTTGCTGACGCTGTTGTTCCTGAGCATCGAACTGGACGTGTTGTTCAGAGGACAGGACATAAGCTGGGCCTACCGCGAGTATATGCGAAACTGCTGCCTTATCACGCTTTGGTCTTTGGGCGCGATAGCGTTTCTGGCGGGCGTTAAAACGTCACGGTCAGTCGTTCTCCGCGTTGCGGGGGGCCTTCCGCTTGGCCTGGCGATACTACTGGTCGCCTACACATATACAATCGAACCGGACAGGTTGCACATACTGCTGCTGAACCCGCGAATGGCGGCTTCGCTGATCGCATGCGGCGCGTTATGGGCCTACAGTCTGGCCCCGTCGCACCCCGAAGTCAAACGGGCCGAATTCGTTATCAGCAGCTACGCAAGCGTAGGCCTGCTCTGTGCGGAAATATTACCGTGGGTGTGGCGGATGTCCGAACAGTGGAAAGTTGACCCCGACTACACCACGCTATGGGCCGCAACGCTGCTGCTGAGCGCCTGTGCTGCGGTTTACCTCGCTGTCGCAGCCGGCCGGAAAAAGTCAACCGTCTATCTAGCCGGAGTGCTGCCCCTGTTTGCCGCCTGGATATGCGCCCTCCAGGCGTATTGGCGCCACCAGAATATCGAACTGATGATGTTCGGTAATCCGCGTTTCATCACGTCGATTCTGACGCTCATGCTCATTTTCGCCTGGGCGGTTTATATGCGATCAGACCAGGACGAGCTGCCGGAAGTCAAGGAGGGTGTCACGCCGATGTACACGTGGTTCACCGTGTCGCTCCTGGCGTTGCTGAGCGTAGAACCGGCGGGTTGGCTTTATCGCAACACTATCGACCCGCAACAGGCCGCCTGGACGGCGCAAATGGCGGTCACCATCGTCTGGGGACTTTACGCCACAGCTATGCTGTCGATAGGCTTCTGGCGCCGAATAATGCCTCTGCGACTGGCGGCGTTGGCGTTGTTTGGTATTACGGCGATCAAGTTGCTGGCCGTCGATATGGCCCATATCGACAAGATATTCCGCATCATCTCATTCTTCGTTATGGGCATACTGATGATCGGAGCGTCCTATCTGTACCACAAAGCCGAAAAACGCCTCAAACAATATGACGAATTTTCCGACAATGAATAATGAAAAAGCATAGCGTGCGATGTTGACACCCCATCGCAAGATGGGTATCCTTTCACGTTGATATGCTCCGGGTTACAACTCTATCCAGTTGGCGTCCGCTCGTTTGTAAAAGCGGGCTTTTGTGATCTTGTGAATCCTTACGTAATTCAGCATAAGGGACATGCGAACGAATGAAACGTTTGAGCGATATAATAAAACCAATAGCGTGGCGTAGATTGCTTCTCGTTGCGATAGTTGCAACCTCAGCCGGTCAGGCTCTGGGCCAACCGGACGCTGGGCGCATCTACGACGAGCAACTTCGCGTTAAATTGGACCAGGTCGATCCTGAAACTCGCGAGAAGGACTTCGACGCGGGCGGATGGTTGAACATGGCGTTTTTCCACTTCGACGACGCTCCGGCCCGCAGAGAGCGTAATATGCGCCAATATGAACTCCGCGCCTGGGCGAGCATGAACTTCCAGGGCGTTCACACCGCATACGTCAGAGGACTGGCGAGCGTGAACGACTGGTCGGGCGACAGAAGCAACGATTCCGAAACGAGCATTGAACGGGCCTGGTACCAGTTCGATCTGGGCAAGTTCCTCCAGCAGGATTCGGGCAAACGCCCTCCGATCGGAGTGAAAGTAAGGCTCGGACGAGACTTCATGAGCATCGGAACGGCGCTGGCGCTGTCGACTACGCTTGACATGGGCAAGATCGAAGTCACCGCCGGCGACTGGGAACTGATGGGCTTCCTCGGCCACACGCTTCGGGACTCCTGGAATATCGACGAGTCAGTAGCTGTAGCCAACAGACAAGAACGCTGGATAACCGGCGCTGAAATCGCATATCGCGGTTTCAGCCAGCATCGCCCGTTTGTGTACTACATGCACAACAACGACAACACCGATGCCTCAAGCACAGCAGCGGGCAGATCATACCAATACGACTCGGACTACATAGGCGTCGGCAGCACAGGAACGCTTTGCGTCTCGAACCTGAGGTACCAGATCGAAGGTGTCGCCCAATTCGGAAGGACCTACCCCAATGGCGGAAGCTCGGGGGTAACGGGCAGAGACCGCATCGAGGCGTACGCGGTGGACGCAATGATCGAATACGTCTTTGTAAACTGCCCCACACAACCGCGTATAGGCTTCGAATACCTGTACGCCTCAGGCGACAGCGACCGGACGACAAGCCCCATTTCCACTGACGGCGGAAATCTGGCGGGAAGCATTGACCGCGGATTCGGCGGGTTCGGTTTTCGCGACCTGGGCATAGCGGCGTCACCGGAAATATCAAACATTCACGTATACGCACTCAGCGCAAGCTGCCGACCGCTGGAACACATTGAACTGTTCGAGGCAATGGAAGTCGGGACCAAACTGTTCTACTACAGCCGGGCCAAAGGCTCAGGCCCAATCAGCGACCCGACCACCAGAACCAGCGCCAACTCGACGGGATTCGAGATGGACTTTTTCTGCAACTGGCGACTAACAAGCGATCTGGCGTGGACAGTGCGGTACGGGTCATTCTTCCCGGGAGCGGCTTATAACGGTGGAGACAAGTCGCCCAGGCAGTTCCTGTACAGCGGTCTTGTATTCAGTTTTTAAATGATCCATGGTCCAACGACCTGTTAAATAGGGAAAAAATGCGATGCTTTTGACGTCACAACGCTATGATTTGGTATTGGCAGCTTTGGCGGTCGCGGCGCTTTTGAGCGGTTGCGCCCCGGCGGAGTTAACCATCTCTGGACAGGATGTTAAACTACCGGGGCAGGAAAACTCCGCGGCGTTCCTGGACAGGATGTCATCCCTGGACACAGTCACGCAGAATGACGCCTTGCGAGGGATCATGATGCTCGAGGACGCCGATCCAGTCGACACGTTCAAACAGCGCGTCGATTTCCTGATCGAAAAGAATATACTTCCGCCCACCGGAGCCTACGACGCACAGAGCGAACTGTCCAGAGGGCAACTGGCCAAACTGATCTGCAGCGCGTGTGAAATCAAGGGCAGCGTGATCATGAGGCTCACCGGTTACAGCGAACGATACTGCCTCAGAGAACTACAGTACAGAGAGATGATTGTCCGCGGATCGGGCGACACCAAAATCAGCGGAATGGAATTCGCCTCAGTGCTGACAAGAGCGGCGACATACAAACAAACGCAAAAATACCCGGACCTGGTCGGTGAGACCGAATAGCAGGAGCTCTGATCAAAATGCTAAAACATGCAATTATTACCGGACTGGCGATCATGATCTCAACCGGAGCTCTGCACGCGCAGGCAAAAGCCGAAGCAGCGCCCGCGAAACCGGTTGCAAAACCGGCTGAGAAACTTACTGTGACCGTGGTGTCGGTATCGGGCAAGGTCGAAAAATGTTCAGCCGCTGACGCCAAGCCCAAATGGACAGCCCTCAAAGCCGGCGACACCCTTACCGAACTGGCGATCATTCGCACGGGTCTATCCGGGGCAGCAGTCCTGAAAATGGCCGACCGCGGCTTGGTGACTGTGAAAAATGGTACAAAAGTCGGAATTGCATCGTTCCGTAAAACCAAGGGCCTCGTAACGACCAGACTCGGCCTGAAATACGGAGCCATGCACGTTAAAGTTGACTCCTCCAAGGGCAAAAACGACCTGCGCGTTCGCACTGCCGTTGGCACGCTGGCTGCCACCGGAACGGGCGGACATATTGCGTTCTCGGGCGGTTTCTCGCTGCAGGCCAAAGGCACTGAAGGTTCATGGCGAGTGGCTGTAGACGCCAAAATTCGCGCCATGCTTGCAGGCGAATGGGCCAATAAAAACCTCGACCTGCCGGTCAACACGCTCCTCCAAAAACACGGTATCCAACTCGGAGACGTGTATGGCGGGCTGACGATCCGCGAACTGCAGAACCTCTTGCTCCAGAACGGTGGTAGAGGTATCATTGGTTTCTCCGGTAACGCACAGAGCAGCGGAGCCCCGAACCTGATTATCAAACCCCCTTCGTCAGACGACCATAGAGGAGATGGTTCGGGTATGATCGACGGAGGCGGCCAATAGGATACTTCGCCCACGCCCAAACTTTCCTGAAAGTGAGGGACGGCGACCGCGGTTAATACGACACGTCCGGGTATTACGCTTGCCAGAGCAACGCTGCGGGATTAGGCTCTTGGAATGATTGATCGGGCTATGCGAACATCTCGTCCAGTCGCTGCATGCCTCCTGGGGCTGAGCGGTACATTGATTATCCTGATCGCCTTCTGGGCGGGCCTGGGCACAAGCACTGAATTGCGGGCTCTCGACACGCGATTCGAGCTGACAGACGCCCCACTACCGGACAACATCCTCCACATTGATATCGACGACGGAAGCCTCGAAGAAATCGGACGATGGCCATGGCCCAGGAAAAAACTGGCCGATATCGTAGCCTTCCTGAACACCTGCGGCGCCAGAGCGATCATGGTCGACCTGATCCTCGACAAACCGCAAAACCTCCGGTTCGACACCGCACATTTCGATGCATACTCGGGCGACGCTGGTGAATTTCTCGACCAATACGCGCGACCAACGCCCATCTACGACGACACGCTCCTGACGACGTCCATTTCCGACGCAAAAAACGTATTCCTCACCATGCAGGTGGATATGGCGTCGAATCAATCGGCGACGACGGACACCTACGACGTGTTCGCAAAACTCATGGCCGATAACCCCAACGCAGATCTCGAGACCGTACTCAAGGATTCCCCCGAATATCGAGATAACGCCGAAATGGCGTACCTGCACCATCGATCTGTCCGGGCGGCCGAACGTTTCGCCATTCGGGACGATTGCGTAGCAGACCTGAATGTCCCCTCGGGCAGAATAACCCCTCCTCTTGTCTTGTTCACGGTACCGGCGCGAGGAATCGGATGCGTGACCCGCGTCCCGGACGCCGACGATATCATCAGACGCATACCACTTTTCTTCCGAGGACGAGACCGCGTATATCCGCAATTTGCAATGTCGATGGCGATTGAGGAACTCCGCGCCAGGCACGGAGGGGTGTTCATTACCAGCGACGAATCCAGCATCACTATACAATGCAAAGACGGCGCGGAACGAAGAATACCGCTGGACGCCAACGGGATGATGCTAATCCGCTGGCCGAGCAAGGCGATCGATACGCCCACGCTCGGACTGAAGCACATACCGGCCTCTGCGGTGCTGAACATCATGCAGCAGAAGGACAACCGGCGAAACTACGACGCCTATATTTACAAGCTCCAAGTACAGTTTCTCGATATGGGCAAGGAACTGCCCGAAAATGAAGAGATCAAAACTCTATTCTATGACGGATATCGCGAGGGGATCAAACTCGCCGACACCGCATACACCCAACGCCTCGCCGAAGAGGCGAAATCGAGGATGACCGCCCTATACGCGCCATCAAAAAAAATCGACCATGCAACTCTGGACAAACTGAAACGCCAAGAGGAAACTCTCCATAAACGCCTGGAAAACAGTGTCGCGACGCTGACCAAAGAACTCCGCAAGCCCGAAAACCTGAAAACATTCCTCGGCGAACCGGCGTCACCGGACGACAGCAGGCTGGAGTTTGACCAGGCAATGAAACAGGCCGCCGAACTGCTGGCGATGGAACGCGAAGCAGAGCGAAAAAAACTGGAAAACGAAAAGAACCTCCAGGCCAACATAAACGAATTACGCCCGATGATCGAAAACAAAATCTGCATGATCGGGGCCACAGGAAC
>JABGPF010000158.1 GCA_018645065.1 Phycisphaerales bacterium | reverse complement strand
TGGTGATAATGATAACCAATTGAATTTATTCAACTTATGATGGGACAGTAGTGATAACTGATAACTGATCACTTGCCGTTACTGACCACTGATAACTGATCACTTGCCGTTACTGACCACTGATAACTGATCACTCGCCGTCCGGGAAGATCATTGCTTGTGCGAACTCGGATTGGAATTCGAAGTCCTGGGACAGTTCGATGTGCTTGGCTTGGCGGGCTGCGGATTCTGCTTCTGCGCGGATGCGGGTGCTTAGTAGCGCCCAGCGGGCTCCGTTCAGGGCGGCGTTTCCGATGTACTTTATTCGGTTGTGTGGGATGTCTTCTGGCAAGAGTCCGATGCGCTGTGCCTTCGAGCGACGGATGAAACTTCCGAACCCGCCAGCGATTAGCACCGCGTCGAGATCGCTGGCGGCCAGGCCCGCTCGTTTCAGGAGAATGTTCACTCCGGCTCGAATTGCGCCTGTGCCCAGTTGCAGTTCGCGAATGTCGCGTTGGGTTAGGGTTATGCGTTGGCCTTGAGATCCGCGGGCGATCAGGAATTCCGGTTGATCGTCTGCGCCGATTTTGATGCGTTTTTTCAGTGCGATCGGAAGGTCGGCCGGCAGGTCGTCGCCGGTTAGAAGATTGCCCATCGGCGAGATTATCCCGGCGTTCAGCAGCTCGGCTGCGAGGTCTATCAAACCGCTGCCGCACAGCCCCGAGGCGCCCGCGTTGCCTATCACGTTTATCTCGACATCGTCGCCGATAACCACTTTTTCAATGGCGCCATGCGTCGCCCGCATTCCGCACGAAATTCGCGCGCCTTCAAACGCCGGCCCCGCCGCCGTCGATGCAGCCCAAAGCTCCCCGTCATGGGCAAGTACGATCTCGCCATTGGTGCCGATATCGACCATCAGCGTTGGACCGGAGGCTTGCGAAAGTTTTGCAGCTATGATGCACGAAACGGTGTCTCCGCCGACGAATCCGCCGATTAGCGGGAAGACGTATGCGTCGGCCTGGCGGTGTACGCTCAGCCCCAGATCGCTGGCGGGGATTATAAGCCCTCGCCCGTGTGTCGGCGTGAACGGGACCTCGCCGAGCTGCTTAACGTCCATACCGCACAGAAGGTGCTGCATGGTTGTGTTTCCGGTGAGAGCCAGCTCGTAGATCTGCTGGCGATCGATTGACGCCTGTGTGCAAAGTTGCGAGATGAGGTCGTCGACGGCTTGGATTATGGTCTTTCGCAGTTCTGCGGCGCTGCTGGGCGACGACTGACTGTAAAGGATGCGACTCAGCACGTCGTCGCCGAACGATGTCTGCGGATTTATTGCCGATGCGATTGCAATCTCGTCACCGGTGTTCAGGTCCAGCAGCGATCCGACGAGCGTTGTGGTTCCAATATCGAAGGCGGCTCCGTAACATTGCCCGGTCGTATCGCCCGGTTCGAAGTCCATCAGGCGATGATCGCTGAGCACTGCCGTCCCGCACCAGTTGCACTCGCGGAGCGATCGGCTTAGAGTTTGCATGGTTTCCAGATCCGCCTGGACGTGGCCTATGGCTTCTTGCAGGCGGATCAGATCGGGCGCGTCGTCTTCGAGGCTGGCGGGGGTGAGCTGGACGTACTGTTTGCGAATGGCCGGTAGGACGTCGTCAGCGGTTTGGGCCTGCGCTTCGGCGAGTATCTGATGACGATCAGCAAAACGCGATGAGGCCGGGATGCTGACAACGGTGTCGGCGCAGATAGCGGTCTGACACGCCAGACGCCATCCGTCAGCCAATTCTTCGGCAGAGAAGAATTCGACGTCCTGTCCAGTCGGCCCGCCCGCGCCCGCAGTTAAGCGCACGCGACATTTCCCGCACGTCCCTGCTCCACCGCACGGTGTCTCGATAGTCATCCCAGCGCAACCCGCCGCTTCGAGAAGGCGCGTGCCTTCCAACACAAACACCGCTCGTCCGTGCGGTTCAAATGTAACTCTCAACTGCTTTGACATACGTCGCTCCTTGTTGTTCGTCCCTACTAAACCCAATCAGCGCGATGTTTGCAAGCATTTGGCGTTCAAAAGTAACTGAGAAATGCAGATCGATGAACATCTAAATCCAAGTGCACAGAGGCCTCCAAAGCCTGCCGCATTCTGAAGGTTATGCAGCAATCTCCCCAAAACAAAAGCGCTAAGCCGCAAGCGGCGAACGCGAGTCGTGCCGCTTGCGGCTTAGCGATTTTGTTTTGCATTGGCGAGTTTATTTTGTTTTACCGGCGGATTTGTTTCTGGCGTGCAGATCGACGACAAGGGCTCCCGAGGATTTTTCCGAGGCGCGAAGATCATCAACCAGACGTTTCACATCGTGCTGATGCCTTGCGGATATCCCATCCTTGGCTTTCCAGAGTTCCTGAATGATCTTATCTTTCATCATATTAATACGCTACCAGCGAGAAGCGGAAAATGAAAGGCATTTTCACCGCTGATGTATTGAAGCAAACCGCCATGGGCAAGGTTTCACTCTCATATCCGTGTCCATAACCCAGACGTCAATTGCCAATTGCCAAGCCGTTGGATATACTAAATATATTCCTCATTTGAATAAAAAGTCGTTTGGGATAAAACATGGGCGATAACGCTGGACACAAGTCTCATCGAACGATAAAGAGTCTGGTTCTTGCTTACGTGCATCGCACGTCAGGCAAGGTGGATTACAGCGACCTGACAGCCGAGGTCAAACAAGCCTTTCCTGACAGCGCATGGAAAAAGACGCATTGGGCGTGGTACAAGAACCAAATCACGCGAGGACGCTTCCGCGACATGTTCACTGACGCCGAACTAGCCGCATTGGGCGGAGGTAAGGATAGGACGCCGATCACCAACACAAGCACTCCCGCACCGGTCGCCAAGTCTACACGCCGCGGTCCCGTCGCCAAGGATCCACACGTCAAGAAGATTGGCGATGAAATGTTGCGCCACGTCCGTGTCATGTTGGATCTGGCTGCGGGCGAAGATGACTTGATGCGTTTCAAACTGAACCGCTGGGTTTTCAGCCGCTTGCTGCAAGACGAAATACGCATCAAGCGGCCGATCAAGAAACATTTGTGGGACATAGGGATGCAGAAGTGCCAAGCCTGCGGACAATCTTTCAGCGTGATGAAAGGGGTTGAACTGCACCGAAAGGATGCCTCAAAGGGCTACTCGGTAGAGAACTGTGAACTCCTCTGCCGCGAATGCCATCAAGAGATCGGCAGTCAGTCTGACGCCAATACGGCGTCGTAGGATTTAAAGCATGCTCCTGTGATCGTTGCGATAGACCTTGCTGCTCGAAACCATACTCATGCAGTCGTTCGCGAGCAATGCCCAGTTGCACATCTGTGAACAGTGGATCCCATTTACAACTAAACGGCCACCTGCCGCAAAATGCGGCAGGCTTTGGGCGGATTGGAGCGTGGATATTTGAGTTTGTTGCACTTACAGGGGCTTGATCCGTTTCCTATTTCCCGTTCCTCCTTTTTGGGTTAAAGTAAAATTGGACTTTATTTCTACCCAGGTGTTGTCGATAATATTTGTATGATTTCCCGTAGCATTCAAACTACCGTCGAACAACTGGCCGCTGCGTTTCCCGCAGTTACGATCACCGGTCCCAGGCAAAGCGGAAAGAGCACGCTCTGCCGATCAGTTTTCGCAAATCACGCTTACGCCAATCTCGAAGAGGCTGATATCCGACGATTCGCCGATAGCGATCCGCGTGGTTTCCTGGCGCAATATCCCGACGGAGCTATTATTGATGAAGTTCAGCGTTGCCCGGATTTACTGGGCTATTTGCAGGTGATCATTGACCAAAACCCCGCACCGGGACGATGGATCCTGACCGGATCGCAGAATCTGCTTCTGCTCGAATCGGTTAGTCAATCCCTGGCCGGGCGTGTGGGTGTGCTTCACCTGCTCCCGCTGGGCCGCGAAGAGGTTCTTCGCTTTGACGAGCACCCCGATTCGCTGGATCAGCAGATGCTCACAGGCGGATATCCGGCGATTTATGATCGCCATATTGCCCCTGCAAAGTGGTATGCTTCGTATGTTTCCACTTACGTTGAGCGGGACGTACGCACGATCACCAACGTGGGAGATGTGCTCGCGTTCCAGCGATTCATCGAGCTGTGTGCGGGAAGAACGGGACAGTTACTGAACACAGCGTCACTGGCTGGCGACGCCGGGATCAGCCAGCCTACCGCCAAAAGTTGGTTATCAATTCTGGAAACCAGTTTTTTAACGTTCCGATTGAGCCCCTATCATGCGAATTTGCGAAAACGTTTGGTAAAGATGCCGAAACTGCACTTTTACGATACCGGACTGGTCTGCTGGCTGCTGGGAATCCGCACCGCACAGCAACTTCGGAACCACCCCTTGCGAGGTTCGATTTTTGAGACTTGGGTGGTTTCGGAAATCATCAAACGCCGAATGCATCAGGGCGAAAATCGGCCTTGTTATTACTTCCGCGATCAGCGTGGTTGCGAAGCCGATATGGTTATCGATTATCACGATCATTTGCAGGTTATCGAAGTCAAAGCCGGGCAGACTATTACTGACGATGCGTTACGAATTGCCTCCAAAGCTGCAAGGCGTCTTTCAGCGGTTCGGACCGTCGAAAGCATGCTGGCTTATGGCGGTGACTTGTTCCAGCAACGAACCGATATCACGGTTCTACCGTGGAATCAACTCGAGCGGATCGAGTGGGCGAATAAGGAATTGTGATCGTCGCGCCTCTGGGCGTATGCTATGGTTTGATGATGCTTTCAATGTGCTACATTCCGCTGGCGATGGTTTTCGCCCAACCGTTTTGGTTGGTGGGGATGGGCGCCCTCTGCGCGCCGATATTGCTTGTTTGTGTCGCCAGGCGGAGGGGGCGGCAGGTTGCTCGTCTTAGTGTTATTTTGCAATGCGCAGCGATTGTGCTGCTGGTTGGCGCGTTGGCTGGCCCGTCGGTTTGGCTTCCACAGGGTGCTCGTGCCAAATGGTTGGTCCTGAACGATGTGTCAGCCTCTACGCGAACTCAGCAGTCGGGCGATTCCTTACCGCCCGAGATCACGCCGCGTCTGGATTATATTTTCGCGCGTGGTGTTGCGCCGGCTGGGCGGGAGATCGGCGCCGACCAGACCGATCTCGCCGATGCGTTGCGATTGGCTGGGGCGCAGGCAGGCGAGTTGGCCGGTGTGATAATACGCACCGATGGGAATTTCACGGGCGATTATTGGCCCGCGGCTGCGGCGTCTTTGGCTCGCGACGGCCTGCCGGTTGCGATAGTTCCGCTGAACCGCCCGCCGCTGGATGTGCGAATCGCCGAATTCACCGCCCGTCGGGTCGGAGGGCGAAAAGTTCGCCTGCGACTCTCGGTGGTCTCCAACGCGATTACCGAATCGCTGGTCGAAATACCGGGCTTGCTGAAGCGTGAAATAAAATTCCTGCCGCATGAACCGGTGACCATCTCGATTGACGCTGAGGTCCCCGAAGACCGCGGCGCGACGTTCACCGCCTCGCTGGGCGGCGACGACGCGTTCAGCGAAAACGATCGCTCGACCGCCGGTGTCGGACCAGTTCTGCGACGCGTAGCGGTGATAGGCTCGCCCGGTAAATACAAGCCCGCGACGCTCGGCATGCCGGCAGATATTTTGACGCCGGAGCAATTCGACTCGCCTCTGGACAATTACGCTGCAGTCCTGCTGATCGACGATACGGGCGGGTTGCTGTCGCCTGGGCAGCGAAAAAACGTTGCGGGGTATGTGCGAAGCGGCGGGGGGTTGGTGCTGCTGGGGGCAGGCCCGCACCAGAGCCCCGGTGATCGCGACGATCCGCTTAACCAAGCCGCGGCGCTCGTGCCAAACCCGTACGATCGAAAACCGATCGAGCTGACTGTCGCGCTCGACGCGTCAGGATCGATGGGCCAAACCGCACAAACCGCCAGCGGTGAATTAATGAAGTTTGACCAAGCCGCCCAAGCCGTTTTAACGCTTAAACGCCATCTCACCGACCGCGATACGCTGCGAGTCATTGTGTTCTCCGATCGGGCGAGGGAAGTTTACTCCAGCGGCGCCGGTCGCCCGGATTTTGCAAAACTGGCCGCTGCGATGGGCGATGTGAAACCCACCGGCGCGACGAACGTGTTTCCCGCGCTAGAGCTGGCGTCGAAGATTTCTCCCAGCCCCAAACGCCACGGCCTGTTGATAATCGTAAGCGACTTGCAGACTGAAAAATTCGATCCGCCCCGCGCGGCTGAAATGCTGAAAAAAGCTACGCTCGATCTGGCGATAGTGGCGATAGCGGCGCCGAGCGAGGCCCCGTCGACCGAACCGCTCGAGACGCTGAAGACACTGCTGGACGCACCGCTGGAAAAACGCGATCAGCTTTCCGGTCTGGCCAGGATATTTGTGCGCTTCCTGGGCGATGCTCGCGGAGGCGCGATCCGGCGCGGGCAGTTTACGATCCGTGCGAAAGACGCCTCACCGCTGGCGGGTAAATCGACGGGCGCCTATATCGTAAGCGCGCCCCATGACGACGCCGACGTGATGCTGGAAATCGGCGACGACGCGCTGGCTGCACGAAGGCGAGTTGGCTTGGGGCGGTCGGTTTCGATTGCGCTGGCTGGCGGCGATCTGCTGGGCGATGCGGATATGGAAAGTGTGTTGGCGTCGAGCGTGAAGTGGGCGGCGCGAACCGCTCCCGATTTGCGTTTCGATGGGCGAGTCGAACGAACCGGTAGTGATGCGATTGTCAGCGTCACTGCTATCGACTCAGGCGGGGCGCCGATTAATATGTTGAAACTCTTCGTCAGGACGCTGTTGTCGTCCGGGCAAGCCGACACCACAGCGATGCAGCAGACCTCGCCAGGGCGTTACGCCGCCAAGTTTCCGATAGAGCGCTTGCTTTCCGGTTTGGACGTTGTAGACGCCGCTGGGCGAGTGGTATGGCGGGGGGGATTGAGAAAAACCTACCCGCTGGAATTCGACGCGATAGGCCCCAACAACGCCAACTTGCAACGCCTGGCCTCGCTTACCGGCGGGCGAGTGGTGAGCATCGACGAACTTTCCGAACTGGCGCGTAATGCTAAACGTGCAGGCAGGTTAGAGCTTTGGTATTGGTTGGCGGCGCTGGCGTTGGCGATGATGCTGATCGACTGGATAATCTCGCGCACCATACGCTCTGCAGTGAGCAGGACCTAAGCGTTCGGACAAAGTGTTACCCATGTCTCCGCACAGTCGTTGCAAATCACGCTTTCGCGGGTTTCTTTCCTGACGTTGATCGGCTTTTGGGCGTTTTATCCGATTCTAGCTGTGGATCGAGGCGTTCGAGTGCTTCTGCGATCAGCATCTGCTGCATTTCCACCAGTGTTTGCAGCCCTTTAAGCGTTTCGAGGCAGGTCTTACCATTCGTTTTTGTGAGGTTCTTTACGTTCATTTGCGATTTTCCCCTTGTTGTCAGTATGTTTGCTAATACAATAAGATCACGGTTGATTACTACATTGTATCCGGTTGCTACGATATATCAAGGACTTTTACGCGAATGCGAAAGAAATTGTCTGAAATTTCGCAGAAAGAGATTTCCGCTCGAATCGCCCAGGTTCGCCTGGAGGTCGCCGGTCCGCGCGGTAAGTCTCGGTTTGCCAAATTATTAGGCCTTTCGCCCAGCACTTACGACTATTACGAATCCACCCGCACTCCGCCCGCGGATATTTTGATCGATATTGCTCGGATCGCTAAAGTTGATCTGCACTGGCTTTTGACCGGTCGAAGCGGGCCTGACGGGGCTCCGATAGATCATCCGATTTTGCAGCGTGCTGCGGAGATGCTGGATGGAAAGCCCGACGCCGCGGCGCCGTTGGCGGCGTTCCTGGAATTGCTGGAATCCAGCTTGGGTTTCCCGAGCAAGCAGGGCGAAGAAGCCCAGCTTGAACCGGACCCTGATCCGCCCAGGCCGGCCCCCGCGCCGAGATCCCAACCGGCGGATCCGCGAGCGGCATGGATACCGGTGCTGGGGCGAAGCGCCGCGGGCATTCCGCGATTCTGGTCGGATCAGGATGAGTCTGCCGGTGTGACCACTCTGGACGAACTGATCGAGCGCAACGCGCTGAATCCAGACCGCCAGGTCCGCACCGCGACGGCGGCCACTGAAACCGACCAGGCGCCAGTTGAACTGATCACGCTTAACGAACCCGACAGCGGCGACGTGGTCTCGTTTGTCGCGGCGCCCGGAGTTAAGGCGATTTACCCCAACGCATTCGCCCTGCGCATAGACGGTGAATCAATGCAACCGGACATCCGCCACGGCGACCTGGTTATCCTCAGCCCATCAGTAAACGCCTCCGACGGAAAAGCCGCCGTCGTACAACTCGACGGGCAAATCGGCGTGACGTGCAAGCTCTTCCGGCGCGATGGAAACACCATCCACCTCGTGCCAATAAATGACGAACTGGCGCCGCAAACCTACCCGGCGGCGAGTCTGTCCTGGGCCTTGCGAGTTTTGGCGCGAGTGCGAAGCTGAGTAGCCTAAAGTATCGTCAGCATCACCGCCACGCACCCGACGCAAATCCCCAGCACCACCAGGAACCCTAACCATGTTTGCAATGACGGTTTGACGATGAACAATCCGCCGGCCGTCAGGAGACGCCGATTGGCGGGCACAGCTTCGTCCAGCGTTAAATTGAGTTTGGCCTCCTGGCCGATAGGTACGTGAATTTTCACGAAGAATTGTTCGACACGCTGACGATCAGGCGGTTTGGACAGCAGGCTTCCTATTATTCCGAAGGCGAAACCGGCGGCCATGAAGGCTCCGAACATAACCGCTTTGGGGATGCCCGGTACGGCTCGGCAGGTGATAAGAACCGCCATCGCGCCGATAGTTCCGCAGAACACGCCGGTCTGGTTCATACGGCGCCACAGGATGCCAAGCGCCGTCGATATTCCCACCGCCGCCAGCACGTTGAAGTACAGTATGATCGACTTGACCAGATCGTTCCGCATTAGAATCGCGAAACCCAGCGCCACCGATATCACGATCAGCCCGGTGATTTTCGTTGACCGCACGAGTTGTGCTTCTTTTGCCTGCGGGTTGATGTATCGTTTGTAGATGCTCTGGGTGAAGAGCCCGGCGACGGTAACCTGCACCGCGTCTCCGGACGACATGCTGGCAGCCATCACGCATGCGAGCATGAGCCCCTGCAGCAGCGGAGGAAGGAGCATTCGAATCGAATCACCAAACGCAGCATCAGGCGTTGTCGCCTTTCCCGCCCCGATAAGATGCGCCAGCCAGCACAGCGCCAGAATGCTCCATCCGATAGTGCATATTCGTTTCAGGATATTTCCCCCGGCAAAGCCCATGCGCCCTTCCCATTCGGTTTTCCCCGCCGAGGTTACGCTCATGAGATGCGGTAGCGCCAGGGCGGTCAGTGGAGCGCTCAGGCACAGCACGATAACGGCGGCAAGGCTGAACTCAGCCGGATTGAACAGGCTCAGGTAGTCGGTCTGTTTTGCTCCATTAAGCACGCTGATCGCCTTTTCGCGGTCGGTGTTCCACAGGTCCAGCACTTGGCGGATTGGTCCGGCCGGTTGGTAACCTTTCGCTGCTTCCAGCGTTGCTAGCATGGCGGTGTCGTCACCGTCTGCGTGTTGTTTTCGCGCTTGGGCGATTGCGTTGTTCACCTCAACCGACGCAGCGGCCAGGTTCTCCCGCATGCCGCTGAGTCCGCCGACTTTGGCCATTTTCAGCGCCGGCCAGATCGCCAGGCACGACAGCACAATTATCATGATGCCCTGGACCATGTCGGTTCTAATTGCCGCGATAATCCCGCCCCAGTATCCGTACAACACGAACACAAACGTAGTGATAAACAGGATTCCGAAGAACCAGATTTCCGCGTCGGCGGCGTCGGATTTCCCCATCATCCCCAGCACGGTTTTGGTTGTCGCCAGCAGCACGCCCCCGAAGAAGATCATCATTCCCAGGCTCGCGATAACTGTGTAGAGCACAGCAGCGGGGTGCCCGAAACGCTCTTCGAAATAATCGGTCATGGTGAGGCATCGCATGCGTCGCATAATCGGTGCGATGATCCAGTAAAACGGTGTCCCGAACATCCACATCCACGAGACCCAGATACCCGCCGCTCCGCTGGACATGCTTTTTGAGATGCATCCGCTGGTGTCTGTGGGGTTTGTGCCCGCCCCGAACGCGTGCATAATCATCATCCACACGCCAAAGCGCCTGCCGCCTAGGAGGTATCCTTCTTGGCTGTTGCTGCCCCGTTTGGACCACCATCCCACCGCGAGCATTCCCGCGAAGTAAATCGCCAGAATCGCCCAAATCACCCAGTTAAGCCCGAGTATTTCCATCTGGTCTCCTAAGCTGTTAGTTCAGCGAGATACGCCTTTGCGCCCAGAATTGCTTCGGGCGGTGTTTCGTAGGGGATTGCTCCGGTTCCGATGCAGCATTTTGGGCGATCGCCTACAAGATCGATTATGCGGCGGATCTCGGCGCGGATTTCGTCGGACCGCCCACGCGACATCACGCCGCTGTCCATGTTCACTCGCACCATGACGTCAAGGTGGCGGGCCATGATCTCCATGAAAGCTTCCTGGTTGGTCTCGGCGGGGCAGACTACATAACTTGTTCCCGTCGACAGCATCGCTTCGAGGATCGGCGTGGTGTCACCGCCGATAATGCAGGGCAGGGGGTGGTTTACAATCTCAGCGGCCTGCTTGAACAGATACTTCAGCACCGGTAGCTCCATCTGCTCGAACGTTGCTGGCGAGAGCATTGGCGGAGTTGCCGCCGATTCGAACAGCGCGATATCGAGCCCGAAACGATCTATCTCCCGTGCGAAGTCGACCTGGATATCAGCCAGTCGCTTCAGTGCTGCGGCGCCCTTGTCTGGATCGATCATCATTTCGCACAGCAGCGTTTCAAGATTTACCAGATTGAAAGCGATGGAGAACGGTCCGGCGACCGGTATTCGCACATCGGCCTGCGGGTGTTTTTCAGCGATGCGTTTTGCGGCGTTGAGGACCATGGGAATCCGTCCTGCCGTCGGGTCGAAGTCGCCCAGTGCCAGCAGGTCGTCGAGCGACGAAAACGGATGGTCCACAATCGCAGGTATCGCGTTCGGCCCGCCGGTGGTCACCGTAGCGCCCAACGCTTCGGCTTCGAGGTTGTAGATGTCTATCCCCACGACGATCGGCGCGTGGTTATACGTTTCGTAGGCCTTGGCGTGGGACTCGAACATGAGCTCTTCGCTGCGGGAGGCCTCCCATAGCTCGGCTCCGATTAAAGCGGCTGCATGTTCGTAGACCGCCATACCTAAAGGGATCGCTGATTGTGATTCACTCATAACAGTCGCCTCGATCAAATGTGTAATGTTCATCGCATGATAGAGTTCTGCGCCGATGGCGGCAAACTTAATCCTGTAACATTACCGCGGTATATCGAGAAAAAGATGGCCTGGGCGTATTGGTTGTTTACAATATTCCAGTCAGGAGAAATTATGAATCGTAGAGAGTTTTTGCAGAGTACCGCCGCCGGTGTTGCGGCCGTTTCGTTGGCTCATGTCAGCCTTGGCGCCGCAGCGGTCAAGAAGCCTAACATCGTGTTCATAGTAGCCGACGATCTGGGTTATGGCGACCTGGGTTGCTACGGGCAGGAGAAAATCAAAACCCCGCGCCTGGATCGAATGGCTAGAGACGGACTACGCTTCACCAGCCACTACTCGGGCTTTACAGTATGCTCCCCGTCGCGATGCGCGCTGATGACAGGCAAGCACATGGGCCACGCCTCGGTAACGGGCAACGGCGGGACGCTGCGCAAGGAAGACGTCACTGTGGCGATGCTGCTGAAACGGGCCGGTTATAAAACGTGCATGATCGGAAAGTGGGGGCTGGTCGGTCGTCCCGGGCACCGAGGCAGTCCGAACAAGAAGGGCTTCGATCACTTCTTCGGGTTCGATAACCAGGGCTTCGCGCACTTTTACTACCCCGAGTTCCTCTGGCGCAACGATAAAAAAGTGCTCTACCCAAAGAACCACGACCTGCGGATCAACGGGGAATACAAGAAGGGCAAGGGCGCCTATAGTCACGACGAACTCACCAAAGAAGCACTCGGCTGGATCAAGGACAACAAGGACAATCCGTTCTTCCTGTACGTTCCGTTCTGCATTCCGCACGCTGAGCTCACAGTGCCCGAAGATTCACTCGCGCCATATCTGAAACTAGGCTGGCCGGAAAAACCGAAACTCGTTAACAAGGGCAACAACGGCGGGGGAGGTTACGGTAGCCAATACAAGGAAGGATACTGCGGGCAGAGCCATCCAAACGCGACCTACGCCGGGATGGTCTCGCGCATGGACCGGAGCATTGGCAAGATTCTCGACCTGCTGGACGAGCTGAAGCTGGCTGACAATACGCTGGTGATATTCTCAAGCGATAACGGACCGACGCCCGAGGGCGGTCAGGATCCGAAATTCTTCAACAGCAACGGTCCGTTGAGCGGAGGTAAGCGA
>JABGPF010000504.1 GCA_018645065.1 Phycisphaerales bacterium | reverse complement strand
GGACTCTTAATCAGCGGGTCGCAGGTTCGAGCCCTGCGCGGCGTATTACAAAGACCGGCCCGAAAGGCCGGTTTTTTAATGGGATAACGCAATTCCGCCCCTCCGGCGCCAATGCATCACGAACAGTACAAAACGCCACAAAAAGTAACCAACGCGCCAGACCTATGGATTGTTACGATGCGGTTCTTTGTTTTTATTAGCTTTGGTTGTCATGTCGGCGTAAACCTTGGCGTAGCGCTTGCCAAGCAGGATGCACGACTTGCGGTTAAAATGCACCTTCGCACGAGCAGTCGCCGGGCTGCAACCAGCCGATTCGACAAATCCGGTATGGGGCATTTTATCCGGCAAGCTGCGGAGGATGCCCCTGATTTTGTTGATACGCGTCACACGGTCCGGAGCGTTATGGTCCTTACCGGTACCGTAAAACTCCGCCAGATTCCCCACGATAAACGGTAACTTCGCATCGCCCAGATCCTTGCGGACATCTTCGATCAGACGATGCAACCTCTTCTCATAAACGTCGGTCTTTTCCTGTGTGACGGTGTCGGATTCGCCCTGATGCCACAGCACACCCTTGAGTGTACCGGTTTGCATCGCCACCTTCGCGTGACGGATTGCATCGCTGTAAATCCCCGACCCTTTGCCCAACTGCGAAATGCCCCTGCCGCCCCATGCCATCGGAACCAGACCGACAACTACACCAGGCTTGTCGGCTAGATAAGCCTGTGCAAAAGACAACCCCGGCCCGAATCGCTTCTTCTTGTTGGGACGACGAGGGTGAAGCGGATGCGCGCCGGGGGCCCACTTGGGGGCTTTGCCTTTATAACCAAGACACATCTTCAGCACACGCCGAACCGGCTTGGTGTCGCCGGCCGCGATATCCACGCCCCCGGACATGTTCGACTGGCCCATCAGGAGGAACACATGGAAGTTCTTCTTTTCCGCAGGGACCTTCCAGGAATCCGAATGGTCTTTTTCCTGCGTTGCCGGGGCGGTGGCGACGACTTGTCGGCCCTTGGCTTTCGTGATGTTTGCTGGAACGTCACTGGTCTCTGCGTGACAACTCACGCTGCATGCGACGAGCACTCCAACCAAAGCCCATTTCGATAATTTATTAATGCTAATACACATTCTCATTCTCCATATATTTCGACCAACGGCCGCACGATTACTTCCCTGTGCGAATCTTCTGATACTGCATGGTCATCTGCTTGACGCGCTTGGCGTGAGTGGGTTCGGCTAGGAGATTGTCTTCCTCCGCCAGGTCGGCCGTCAGGTTGTAGAGGGCTTTCGGCTGACCGTTTTCCAGCACGAGTTTCCAGTTATCGGAGAACAGGGCAAACGCCATCTGCCTACCGCCCTTACGCTTGGAGCCCTTGTTCTTATCGGGCATCTTCGGGCCAGGCTTACCCGCGCGGTATCCCTTGTCGACAAACGCTCCGCGCCCCGGGCTTGACTGGACCAGCAGCGTCTGACGCACGGGGTTCTTATCGTCGCGTTTTCCCAGCAGTACGGGGACGAGGCTTACCGAATCTCGGGCTTGGCCCTTGGGGACCGTCACACCGGCGAGTGCGAGGGCGGTCGCGACGGTGTCGTGGGCTCCGATCAACTGGTTCCGCACAGTTCCTTTTGGGATTTTGCCCGGCCAGCTCGCCACAAACGGTACGCGCTGCCCGCCTTCGAAGATCGTAGCCTTCAGGCCTCGCAGCCCGGCAACGGCGTCATGTCCGAGCTCGCGTTCGTACGGCAACCCGCCGTTGTCGCTGAGGTAGATCACCAGCGTGTTGTCGCGCAGAGATCGCTTCTCAAGAGCCTTGACCAGCGCCCCCAGCAGGATGTCGGTCTCGTAGACCATGTCGGTGTGGGCGGTCATTTTCGTCGCTCCGGCGAGTTGCTGCCCCGCCAGCTTGGTTGCCGGATCGTAGGGTCCGTGTGCCCCGTCGGAGCAGAAGGGCATGTAGAAGGGCTTGCTCTTGTGATTGGCCTGATGGTCGTCCAGGAACTCCTCCGCCTTTTCCAGCAGCGAGGCGCCGACTTTGGAGTGGCTCCACCCGGGGGCG
>JABGPF010000157.1 GCA_018645065.1 Phycisphaerales bacterium | reverse complement strand
GCCTGCGAAACGCCCAGGCCGACGACATCCAAACCGCGCTGCGGTCGTTCCTCGACCAGGAGCGACAAACTATCGCCCAGGCACTCGGAAACGACAGCTTGGGAGCCGCCCATAAACTGCTCGAACAGGAAGTGGCGATCGTCGCTGAATCAACGACCAACACTCTGCTCCTGTCGGCCAGTCCGAAATACTTCAAAACCATATCGAAAATGATCGACGAACTCGACCAACCCCTTCCCCAGGTGCTTATCAAGGTGCTGCTGGCCGAAGTGATGCTGACCGGGCGATCCGACCTGGGCTTTGAATGGCAGTACAGCGGCAGGAGCGGGTCGTCAACGAACACAGTGGGAACAAACTTCGGGGTTGAAGGTTCGTTCAACACCAACGGCGGGTTCCGCTTCTCGATGAGCGGAGGCGACGTTAATCTGTTCCTCCAAGCCCTGCAAACCGAAGGCAGGCTCGAAGTGCTCTCTCGCCCGCAAATACTCACCGCCGACAACCAGGAAGGTGAAATTAACGTCGGTCAGCGAGTACCGTTCATAACCAACAGCCGCGTCAGCGATGAAGGCTCAGTCTTTAACACCATCCAGTACGAAGACGTTGGTATCATCCTGCGGGCCACACCACGCATCAATCCCGACGGTGATATCAAAATGGAAATCAGCGCTGAAATCAGTTCGGTCTCCGATTCCGACAGCGTCGAGGTAAGCGAAGGCGTAAACGCAATCGTACTGAACAACCGCTCGGCGACAACTACGGTCACCGTGAAGGACGGGCACACAATCGTCATCGGCGGACTTATCACCACACAGGACAATAACACCGAGAGAAAGGTGCCCTTCATCGGCGACCTCCCGATACTCGGTGAACTGTTCAAAACGACAACCGTAACCAAAAACCGCACAGAGCTGCTGATCGTCCTGACACCTTACATACAGAACGGCACATCTGACTCCGACAAAGAAACCAAGCAGCAACTCAAGCAACTCGAACTCCTGAAAGAGACCAGGCGACAGGGGCTGCTGGAATGGTTGAGTGATCAGAAGCCTTACAAAGATCTCCTTCCGCTGCCGATTAAGGAATCGGCGTTGGGCAATAAAGCCGACGTCCAACTCCTTCCGCCCGATCTGTTCGAGGAAACCGATGAAGCGGCCCCGGCGATAACGCCCGTCAGGCGAAAGAAGGAACTGAACTTTGACAAGGAACTGTCCAGTGACTGATCTTAACCTGAATCGCGGAATTACCGTCGTGTTGAAAAACGCCCTGCTCCTTCTCATCGCGATCTCGGCGATGGGTGCAAGCGGATGCACGCAAAAAACGATAAATGGCAAGCGCCTTCCGGACACGGTCGACCAGATCGACAAGATCGCCCTGCTCGTACCGCAAAATGCGATAATCAATTGGGACGGCAAGCCCGGACTCGATGGAGTTATCGCACAGGTAATGCTCTTCCAGAATCAGGAAAAAGGTCCAAAGTCCGTACTGGTAAGCGGTGAAATCGACCTGATGCTTTTTGAAGGACGCAAGCCCAAAACTCTCAACAACGCACCCAAACCATTTTGCACTAAAACGTTCACCTCCTCCGAACTAGCAACGAAAATTGTGGGACAATACAGTTCGCTGTGGAGCTATTCGTTGAGGCTGCCCTGGCCGAAAATACCGGCAACAAAAGACGTCTGGATGATAGCGCGTTATCGCCCAAAGTCAGGCAGAGCAGTTTACTCATCCCCGGCGGAACAACGCGTGCCGACAGCATCAAACAGGACAAGCAATTAACAATGCTGATCGGACTTCTAAGCGACTCACACTCAAACGCCGCGATTCTCAGGCGCGGGGTTTCTCTACTCATAAAGGAAGGCGCCGAGGCGCTGGTCCATTGCGGTGATATCGAAGCCGCCGATCAGGTGTCAATACTCGGAGCCGCCAGCACGCCGGCGTATCTGGCGGCAGGGAATATGGACCGCCCCGCTTCGCTAGCCAAAACCGCAAAAAAATATGGCGTCACCTTCGCCGCCGACTTCGTTGCAGTACCGCTAGGCGAGGGTGAATATCTCGTGGCGTTGCACGGTGATAACGAAGCAGATTTCACAGAGTTGGTTCAAGGCGGGCAGTTCCCCTACGTATGCCACGGACACACGCACCGCTGCGCCGATCAAACAATTGACAACGTACGGGTAATCTGCCCGGGCTCACTGGCCCATCCGCGCGGACCGAAACACCCCACAGTAGCAATCCTGAACACCGAGACCGACTCCCTGAAATTCTTCGAAGTGCTTTAACCGCTGAACTTTTCTGATGTGAACAGGTAGACGGTCGTATCGTTTTCGCGCCAGGCTCCGGGCGCCATTCCCGCCTTGCCCGCACAGCAGTGGTCCAGAAACTCAACAACGTCCCAACCCTGATCGGTCGCCACTTCCGGCAGGAAGCAACCCGACATGCCGCCGCGTACGATGTATATCCCGTGCACGCCGAGTTCCAAACCCTGCGGGTCGTCAGTTTTCTCCAGCGGTGAGAGCACCGAAACTTCGATGCTAAGTTCGCCCAACTCGTCGGGCGTTATTGGGTTACCGAAGAACCGCGGATCGTGGGCCGCGGCGGCTTGGCCCATGTCGATTATCAGTTCGCCCAACGAGCAGTCCGGCTGGAATGTTCCGATGCACCCGCGTAAATGTCCGGTGTTAGTCAGCGTCACAAAACAACCGCGTTTTTCACTCAGAATGCCTTCATCGCTCGGGATAGCCGGTGGTGCAGTCCCGGTAACCTGGGCGGTAACGGCCTGGCGGGCCAGAGTCGCGAGTTTACTGCGATCTTCAGCGGATATAGTCATCTTTTATACTCCAATACTCCCAACCTAATTTTAGACTATCACGTATTTCATGACCACAAATCCGCCAACAAGCAGCACCACGAACGCCACGGCCAGCCAATTGAACCACTTGTCGATAAAGGGGACGGCTTTGGGGCCAATCCACCAGAATACACCAGCGACGCCAAAGAACCGCATCGCCCGCCCCACCAGGCACGCCAAGGTAAACATCAGCAGGTTCATCTTGGCAGCACCGGCGGTTATAGTGAGCAACTTAAACGGTATCGGCGTCAGGGCGGCAATGAACACCCACCACTGGCCTCGAACTTCAAACTCCTGGGCCAAATCGTTTATTCTTTCCTGAGTTATGCCAGGTATCATCATCGCCACATCGATCAGAGCGAAGCCTATAAGATAACCCAGGTAGGCTCCAAGTATGCTCGCGATGGTGGTCACCGCGGCGAACCACATCGACTTCTTGCGGTTGCCCAGGCACAGCGGACCGAGCAACACGTCTGGCGGTATGGGAAAAAAACTGCTCTCTGCGAAACTTAAGGAAAACAGCGCAGTTGTCGAATGCTTGTGGTGGGCAAAATGCAGCACCCAATCGTACATCCGACGATGAACGTGCCACCAAGGCACATGCTTGTGAGGACCGATCTTGGCGGCGCAATGCTTGCAATATTCCGCGTCAGAAGCGACCTCAAGTTCACAATTCGGGCATACGCCTGAGGTATGTTCAGGCGGCAGCGCGTCGGTTTTAGCAGAATCATCTGTGTTCATAATCTCAACCATAGTAAACTCAGGGGCGTAATGTTTGTCAATCGGCGGTTTTTGGATAGAGCACAACGTAAGGTTAATATCGGCAGATGAGTCTTATCCACGTAACAAAAGATGATCCGCGGCTTGAATCGTTCGCAAATTTGCGTGATCGCGACCTGCGACGACAAGGCCGCCTCATAGCCGAAGGCCGCCTGCTCGCACATCGCCTGCTGCAATGCAAATACCCAAACACGCAACTGCTCAGCACCGCGAGATTCGCCGATGAGTTCACAGAATTCGCAGCACACGCCGACCTCCTGATCGCCGACGATGCGACAATCTCAGCCGTCGCAGGGTTCGATTTCCATCGCGGAGTAATCGCCGCCGCCGACCGACCCCAACTGCCCAACCTGAACACCGCCCTTTCGCAAACCAAACCGGGCGGAACGATAATAGTGCTGCCCGACACCAGCAACGCCGAAAACCTGGGCTCGATTTTCCGCACCGCCGCAGCCCTGGGCGTCGAAACGATCCTGCTGGGCGAGCAATGCTGCGACGAATTTTCCCGCAGGGTGCTGCGAGTTTCCATGGGCGCGGCGTTCGAATTAAAACTAGTGCGATCAACGCGTATCACCGACGATCTGGACATCCTGGGCGATCGAGGCTACCAACTGGCCGCGATGGTGCTCGACCCGGCGGCGATAGATCTCGCTGCCTACCGCCCCACCGCCCCGACTGCACTAATGTTCGGATCAGAGGCCGACGGACTAAGCGAATCACTGACCGCCCGAGCGGACAAAAAAATCACAATCCCAATGTCCGAAAACACAGACTCCCTGAACCTGGCCGCCTCGGCAGCGATAGCACTATGGCGTGTGCAGACAATCAATCTCCCACAAGGCGACGTATAGTGTTTACCCAACACAAAATCTCGGATACAATCGAGAAAACGAAAACGCTTCTTAACAAATTAACCAAGGATCACCATGCCAACACCTCAAGACGCAGAAGGTAACAATCAAAAAGATCGCTTCCTCCTCTTTTTCATCTGCTGCCTGGCGTATGTTTCCATTGGCGTTCACTTTTGTATAAGAGGAGGTATCGGGCGTAATCTGGAGGCCATTTTCTCGCGTACCGATCCCAAACATTCTTCGGAAATGGCTGCCGACGTATTGGCGGTTCCGTTTCTTGGATATGCGATTACCTTATTCCTTATCAGTCCTTTCATCGACGCGATCGGAATGGGGCGGCTTATGCGGTTGTCCGGCATTCTGCTGGCTATTGGAACTGTTATTGTCATAAGCGCGGAGCATATATCGTCCGACAGCGTTTATTGGATTATCTGGTTTGGAATGTTGCTAATCGGGCTGGGGTGGGGACTGGTTGACACCAACACCAACCCGTTGGTTGTTGGTCTCTATCCCAAGGAGAAAACCCACAGACTCAATGTCATACATGCATGGTGGCCTGCTGGTATCGTGATAGGCGGATTAGCGGGATTGGCGCTGAGTTATATTGGCGTCGAATGGAAATACCAACTCGTGATCGCCCTCATACCGGCAGTTTTATTGGTTATCCTTTGCTTCATCGCGAAATTCCCTCTCACTGAACGAGCGGCGGCGGGAATCAGTTTTGGTGATATGTTCATAGAACTGTTCAAGAGACCGATGTTTTGGGTGTGGTTTTTCTGCATTTGGCTTACGGCAACCTCAGAATTAGTGCCGGGGCAGTGGGTGGACATGGTGTTGACTCGCACTATTGGCATGCGTGGGATCTGGTTAGTTATCTATATCAGCGGTCTGATGTTTGTCATGAGACATTTCGCCGGTGCTGTGATGCATAAACTTTCGCCCGTAGGCCTATTGTGGTTTTCATGCCTGCTGGCTGCGGCGGGGCTTTGGTGGCTTAGCATCGCCGGTAGTCCCTTGACTGCCATTCTGGGAGCGACATTATGGGGAATTGGGGTATGCTATATGTGGCCGACAATGCTCGCCACCGTAAATGAACGCTATCCGCGTTCGGGAGCCTTGGGCATGGGGTTAATGGGGACAGGCGCTACACTGGCTATGTATTTGTTCTTACCAAGAATGGGACAGATTTTTGATACTACAAAGATAAAAGAAGCCGGCGGTGAAGAAGCATTTGCTCTGCTTAAGAGTGCCGCTGACGGTAAAGATGCTATCGCCACTGGGAAACTGAATGAAGTATTGACCCAAGCTTCACAAGCATCGTTTCAAGCAGTGGCTTATTTGCCTGCCGCCCTTCTGGTCGTCTTTGCGGTTATCTGGATATACGATCGCAAGCATGGCGTTAAACACGAGGAATTAGACACAAGCGATTTGCAGAAATAGACAAACGGACAAACCGCCCGACCAGTATGCCTGAAGGAACGATAAATATGACAATGCTAAAAAACTCATCGCGACGCACATTTCTCAAGACACTCACGATCGGCGCCGGAGCGGTCGCACTGGGCCAGTTCGCCGGCGCGGCAAAGGCTGCGAAATCGGCCAAACCGAACGTTATTTTCATAATGGCTGACGATCACACGTCACAGGCCGTCGGCGTTTACGGCAGCAGGTTGGCGAAACTGAACCCCACGCCAAATATCGACGCGCTGGCGAAAGGAGGCATGCGGTTCGACAACGTCTTCTGCAACAACTCGATCTGCACGCCAAGCCGGGCCAGCATAATCACCGGGCAATACTCGCAAACCAACGGTGTGCTGGACCTCGGCGGAAACATCCCGCCCGAAAGACAATTCCTGCCCATCGAAATGAAGAAGGCCGGATACCAAACCGCTATGGTGGGCAAATGGCACCTGAAAAAAGAACCCGGCGGGTTCGACTACTACTGCGTCCTGCCCGGACAGGGAAAGTATTACAACCCCGACTTCCGCACACAGGGCGACAAACCCTGGCCGCAAAATAAAATCACCAGGAAAGGCATGCACTCCAGCGACGCGGTTACTGACATCAGTCTGGAATGGCTTAAGAACGGCCGCGACAAGAACAAACCGTTCTTCCTGATGCACCATTTCAAAGCCCCGCACGACATGTTCCAGAACGCCAAACGCTACGATCAATATCTGGAAGACGTGACGATCCCCGAGCCCGACAACCTGTTCAATCCGCCGGACGGTTCACCCGGCTCGCGCGGCTTGGGTTCGGGTGTAGGCAAGCAAAAGCACGCACCATGGAAGTTAGGCAGAAGGCTTGGGATCTCACCGGATCTCAATGAACGCCAATACGCCAAAGCCTGTTACCAGAAGTACCTCAAACGCTACCTGCGCTGCGTAAAGGGCGTTGACGACAACGTCAAACGCCTGGTCGATTACCTCAAGGAAACCGGCGAGTTCGAAAACACGCTTATCATGTATACCGGCGACCAGGGCTTCTTCCTGGGCGAACACGATCTCATGGATAAACGCTGGATGTACGAAGAGGCGTTCCGTATGCCGTTCATCGTACACTATCCGGGTACAGTCAAGCCCGCTTCAACGAACGACTGGCTGATCAATAACACGGACTTTGCACCCACGATGCTGGAAGTTGCAGGCGCAAAAACACCGAAATACATGCAGGGACGCAGCTTTGCCGGAGCGATAAGGGGCGAGAAGAAACCCCGCGACTGGCGCACGAGCACCTATTATCGCTACTGGATGCATCTGGCCCACGCGCTGAAGGTGCCTGGGCATTTCGGTATCCGCAACGAGCGGTACAAGCTGATATTCTTCTACGGTTGCAACACCAATGGCAGCAGGCCCACCCCGGCGGCATGGGAGTTCTACGATCTAAAGAACGACCCGTCAGAGATGAAAAACCAATACGCCAACCCGGAGTACAAGAAGATCATCGCAGACATGAAGGTCGAACTGAAGAAAACGCGCCAAGACCTCAATGAAACTGACAAAAAGTTTCCGAAGATCCAAGCGATCATCGACGCCAATTGGGACAAATAGGCCCCCGCCCGAACTCAGGCGCCCCGGGCTATAGTCGCGGCAAGATCATGCATTCAACCCAACCAGACGGTTTTTGACGCAAATCAGAACATGTCCATTTGCATGGTAACCACCTTCATATTCTGAAATTCGGGTTTTTCTCTAATGAGAGGGTCCAAAAAATCCGAAGCATTAAGTAGGTCGAAGGACGCATAGGGAAAGTCTATCGCGAGCGGATATTTGCGTTGCAACTGGTATGACGCAAGGTGAATATGCGCACACGATAACTGCGGTAAAATTAATAACCGATACGACAGCATCGGTACAGAACGCCACAAGAGGCGTAAAGGCACCAAGATGGGCACAATACGAGATTGCCCGGTAACATCGCGGGCATCAGGACGTTCTGGTCGGCACACATATCTGGCTGTACTGCTGGCGGCGTGTCTGTTCGTGCAGGCAGGCTCAGCGATTGCCGAATCGTCCGCAGATATCAACAGCCTCATCGTTTCCGACATATCCGACACAGACGCCGATGTCCCTGCAATTCCAGCAGACGATGCAGAATCGTCAGGAGACGAACTTCTCCTGTTCGAGTACGACGACATGAATACGGTTGTTTCATCGACTCGCAGACCGGAAAAGGTCAAATGGTTATCCATGCCGGTCGGTATTATCAGCGCAAAGGACATTCACTACGGCGGCCAGACGAACATCCCTGAAGCTTTGCAGTACGCCACAGGCGTAGATGTTTTGAGAATTAACCGCAACCGAGTCATCGTAGGCATTCGCGGAATGCACGAATATTACTCCGATCGGCTCAAGACGCTCATCGACGGTCGCAGCGCCGACAGCATACTGACCGGTGGAGCCAACATGATGCGTCTACCGGTCCCAATGGAAGACATCGCCCGCATTGAGGTGGTCCGCGGACCGGCGGGCGGGGTCTGGGGCGCCAACGCCTTCACCGGTGTGATCAACATTATCACGAAAGAGCCCGAAGACTGCCTGGGCCTGTTCATGTCGTCAACGGTTAATCAGTTTGGCGAGACCTACTCTCACGTTCGTTACGGACATAAGGAAGGCAAACTTGCGTGGTTGGCGTCATTGGTTTACGATCACCACAAATCGGCCGAGGATGCAATCGCCAACGATCACTTTCTCTCGAATGATGTCAGTCGAAACCTTAGATTCAACGGCAAGGGGATATATGACATCGAAGAAGGCTCCAAGTTCTCGTTCGGTCTGGCCGGTACTCATGCGACTTTCGGCGTGGGACAGGCAGTTGGGAACATGTCAACCGAGACCACCGACCTGCTCCGCACCTACGCCCGAATTGATCGCACAGCGGGAGATGTCACGGGCTATTTGCAGTGGTACAACAATTTCATGCATAACGACGAATCCGAATTTTTTCGGTATACCGAAATGGAAAATGCTCTGGAGGGGCAACTCAGTTTCCTCCTGAGCCCCAAACACACCATCTCGATCGGCGGCAGCGCCAATTGGATGTTCATAGACCAGCGCAACCCCGATATACCTGGGGCTATCAACAATATTGGACAAGCTCGAAACGAAGCCATGATCGGGGCGTTTATCATGGATCGCTACAAGGCGACAGACCGATTAGAATTTGAAGCCCAATTGCGAGGCGACTACTATAGCGAAACGCAGACCGACTGGGCGGGTCGTTTATCGGCTATGTATGCATTGGATGCAGACAAGCAACATGTCGTACGCGTGAGCACCGCCAAGGCGTTCCGCACGCCGTTTGCCATACTGCGCAAGGCCAATCAACAGTACGGATTCGTGCCAGCCGGCGCCATGGGTCCAAACCCAAACCTGTATATGTCTCAGATCCTCGAACCTCTGGATAAACTCGAAAACGAAGAGACCTGGGCTATTGAGGCAGGTTACACCGGGCAGATCAACAAAGAACTCGCGGTGCAAGGCAACATCTACTATCAACGTTTCTCAAAGTTGATCGGCTTCAACGACTACAGTAATCCCCTGGGCTTCGGACAGCTTATCAAACGTCCCAAGAACATGGACGGGGCGGACTCATACGGTGCGGAATTGGAGGCGAAATACAAGACCGACAAGTGGATGCTTAAAGGTTGGTACGCCTATAACGCCTTCACCGTCGACAGCACGGGACGAGACATTCGATCCTACCCTCCGGCAACTCACAAGATGGGCCTGACAGGCAGAGTATTCCTACCGCAGGACTGGACACTGAACGCCAACTACCGTTACAGGACAGCTACGTCCTCCAACCACCTGGTAACTACCAGTGACGGTCCGTCTTCGCACCGCGTCGATTTGGGAGTATCCAAAGCCATCGGTAGTGAGGGAAATGGCGAAATAATGTTCGGCGTGAGCGACTTGTTCCATCGCAACGTACAGGGCGTACAGGGCGTTGACCAGGCAGGCGGCCATGACACGCCCGGCCGAACCTTCTTTATCCGTCTACAATGGAAATTCTAAGCTGACAAGCATGCGTATTAACCGAGCATCCACCAGGCGTATCATCCCTCATTCGTCTCGCACGAATGGGCGGCTGCTGGTTCAGTTAATTCTGACCAGCGTGGTCGTTCTGTGTATGCTTGAATCTCTCACCGTCGGTAGCGACACCAAGCCGAATCGCCACGCGCCGCCATCTAAGATTTTGGTTGTACGAACCAGCGATGCGAGTCCATACTTGTCTGCAAGCACTGCTCTAGCTGACCGCCTGACAAAGCGAGGACACTCGGTAGAGACAATTGCACTGGCGGATATGATCAAGGATTTTCGGACGCGGGCGGACAAGGTCGATGTTATCACGGCCGTTGGCACCGGTGCGGCAAGTTGGATTCGCAAGAACATGCTTCCGACTGACAACTTGGTCTACTGCATGGTCGCCGGGAGTGGCCAGACCGCCCTTAAAGGCCCAAATGTGACTGGTGTCACAACGGATATTCCAATCGCCTCACAGTTCTCCGTGATCAGCCAGGCTCTACCCAAAGCCAGAGTCATCGGAATACTGTTTTCATCCAAGAGCAAGAAAAGCCTGAAACATCTTGCCGACGCCAAGGCTGCTTTACCGAAAGGATGGGGAATTGTCAGCGTTGACGTCGCCAAGCATAAATCTCGTGCAAATGCCATGTTCACCCTGCTGCTCAAGGATGTGGACATAATTTGGACCTGTCCGGACCCGGCGGTATACAACACACAGACTGTTCGCTATCTCCTGCTGTCTGCTCTCAAGAGAGAGGTGCCTGTGTTCGGATTTTCCGCGGGCTTTGTCCGCATTGGAGCCCTGCTCGGGGTCAGTGTAGACCCAAGCATCCAAGGCCTGCAAGCCGCAGACATGACTGATCATTTATTGCAGACCGTCGCGGGAGCAACTGTCGTGAAAGGCGCCCCGCCGGCAACGGCCTACAGCGTTGCTGTAAATCTGATTGTCGCCGACCGGATCGCTGTTAAGCTACCGGAGAAATTTATCAAATCCGCCGAGATTGTGTATCGCCCGAAGTCAAAGGGGGATAAATAATCATGGCCCAGAAGAAAAAAAGATTATCCCTGCGCAGCAAAGTGACCATACTGGTCCTGCTTACCGTGCTGAGTGCAGCCGCGGTGGTGGGAACAGCAATGACGGTCACAAGTGATCGCTTGATCGTTGCTGGAGTTGAAGCGGAAGTGGCGGCGATGGTCGACAGTCTGTCCAGTGCATGCGAACTATCCCTCGCCGTCGGTGACACCGAAGGCCTCAACCACCTGGTCGCCAACGCCGCCAAGCATGAACACACACTGTTCGTCGCCGTCTACGATAGCTCCGGGGCCTTGCTGTCCAACATAACCCCGGATAAAGCAGCGTGGCAAAACTACCTGCAGCATGGCCGAAGCGATAACGGACTGCTTCTCGCTCGTGATGTATCCATAATGTCGGAAGCCTCGGCGGATCCCTCCGGAACCGATCTGGAGCTAACTGGCTCACCGGAGAAGAGCGAAGGCCCGCAAACACCAAAGGTCATCGGACGTGTCATATTCTGTCATTCCCGCCAGCCTATTCAGGAGGCCAGAAAAGCCCAATGGCAGGTGCTTTTTATCACAGTGCTGCTGGCGGCGGTCATAAGCATTACCGCCCTGTCACTGGCAGTCAGGGGATGGACTCTCCGTCTATATGAGTTGGATAAAGCGGCCACCGCGATGGCTTCGGGAGATCTCGGAGCCCGGTCCTTAAGCGATAAGAACGACGAATTAGGGGACCTGGCGGCGTCTTTCAATACGATGGCGAACTCACTGCAAGCGCGTGACAAGGACTTACGGCTTGCCAACGAGCAACTCGAAGCCAGAGTCGATGAACGCACACATGAACTGCAACAGGCCAACGCAGGACTTGAACAAGCCATTGATCGGGCCAATCAACTAGCCGAACAGGCCGCCTCAGCCACCATCGCCAAGAGTGAATTCCTGGCCAACATGAGCCATGAAATTCGCACGCCAATGAACGGCGTACTCGGAATGACCGGACTCCTGCTGGACACTTCGCTCACGGACGAACAGAGAGAGTTTGCTGATATCGTACAGACCTGCGGAGACCAGCTCCTGACGTTGATCAACGACATCCTGGACTTCTCGAAGATCGAAGCCGGAAAAATGAGCATGGAGACAATCGACTTCGACCTCCGCACTGCGGTGGAAGACACCAGTGACATTCTGGCGGGCAAAGTCAGAGACAAGGGCCTGGAATTCTCATGTTTCGTCGACCCGGAGACACCGTCATTGCTGCGTGGAGATCCGGGAAGATTGCGCCAGGTGCTGATCAATCTGGCCAACAACGCCGTCAAGTTCACCGAACGCGGCGAGGTGGCGATCTCAGTAACCCTGGAGACCGAAACCACCACGCAGGCGACCATCCGCTGCACCGTACGAGATACGGGCATGGGAATTCCCGCCGAACGCATGGACCGCCTGTTCCAGTCTTTCTCACAGATCGATGCATCCACCACGCGCAAGTATGGTGGTACGGGACTGGGACTGGCGATTTCGAAACAAATTACCGAGATGATGGGCGGACAGATCGGTGTCGAGAGCACCGAAGGGGTCGGCTCGACATTCTGGTTCACCGCCACCCTTGACAAACAACCGGTAGCTTCACGAAAAGCACCCGTCGAGTTGGAAGATGTCAAGAATATGCGTGTGCTAATCGTGGATGACAACTCCACAAACCGCCGTATCCTCCAAACGTATCTGACCGCATGGGGCTGTCGTCCAACCGAGGTCGCCAATGCTGACGAGGCTATGCAGGAACTGCAAACGTCTATCGATAATAACGACCCATTCCAAATCGCCTTGCTGGACATGCAGATGCCCGGAATGGACGGAGAGACCCTTGGTAAACAGATAAGGACCAATCCGCAGTTTCAAAATACGATTCTGACCATGCTGACATCGGCGGGGCAACGCGGAGATGCAAAACGTCTGCG
>JABGPF010000503.1 GCA_018645065.1 Phycisphaerales bacterium | reverse complement strand
AGCACTCATCGCCATCGCGGTGATTTCGCTGGCCGGCTGCGATTTCCGAACAACCCGCCCGACCGCCCAAACGCTGAGCGAGCATCTCTCGATCGTAACATACAACGTTAACTTCGCGATGAACGCACCCGACCAAGCCGCCCAAACGATCCGCGAAATCAACGCCGATATCGTATGCCTGCAGGAAACCACCGACGCATGGGAGCAGTACCTCTCCGGCGAGTTGGGCGACAAATACCCCCACCGCATATTCAAAACGAACATCGGCGGCGAGGGCAGCGGAATGGGCGTGATGTCCAAGGCGCCCTTTAAGGAAATTTCATACGCCCCGCCGCTGGCTGGATACTTCAGCTCGCTGGTGCTCCAGGCCCAAACGCCTATCGGAACGGTTCAGATATGCAACGTGCACCTTCGCCCGTCAGCCACCGAGTCCGGCGGAGTGTCGATCGGGATGTACCTTACCGCCCCGCGGGTCCACGCACGCGAAGTCGAAGAAGCTTACCAGCACATGGACCCGTCAGCCGCTGCGATAGTCCTGGGCGACTTCAACGAGGACGATTTCGGCGGCGGGATAAAATGGCTCGTCGCAAAAGGCTACACAAACGCCCTGCCGGAGTTCGACACCAAAACAAAAACATGGCGATGGAAAACAAGCCTACTGACATTCCGCGATCGCCTCGACCACATAGTCTACTCACCAAACCTCCGCGCGACATCAGCACGAGTAGTAAACAAAGGCCAATCCGACCACCTGCCGGTAGTTGCGATAATAGAACGCCGAACGGTCAGTGAGCAGTTATCAGTCAACAGTGAACAGTGAACAGTAACGGCAAGTGATCAGTACGCAACAAGGGCGATAAACGCCCAATCCACCCCTCAAAAATGCAAGAATCCTCTCGAAACACGCGGTTTTCCCTCGATTATTACTTGCCAAACCGAGATAACGTGATACAATTATAGTGAGCCACAAGTTAAAGCCTGTTTGAGGAGTCTGAAAATGAGAGTACGACCTGCCATAATCTGCGCGTGCGCGTTTGCGCTAATCTGTTCGACCAGCGGTTCCCTATTGGCAGCCAATCTGCCTGTAACGGCGAATTTGCTGTACCAACTCGACGCCGGCGCCGACGTTACGAAAGATGCGGGCAATTTGGTCTCGGTCTGGGGCGATCAGAGCACGCAAAACAACGATTTCGCGCAAGGCAACTCCGCCAAGCAACCCCTATGGGTCGCCAGCGGTATTAACACCCTGCCGGTCATCCGCTTCGACGGCACGAATAATGCCGCCACCTCAGACGAACTCATATTGAGCACCGACACCACGCCATACCACTTCTTCGCGGTAACCATCGCCAGTGCGTATAGTCAGTTGAATGGCATCTGGGGCGAGGATGGCGCGGATAAGGGCATTCGCCTGAATGGCGCCACCAAGTATCGCGGCCCGGGTCAAAACGGCGACAATAACGACTTCAATACCGGCGCCGGCGGTTTGGTTACCGTTAACAATTCCGGGAACCTGTACGCTCTGGGCACACCGCATATCATCGAGGAAATTCGCGGCGCGAATTATAGCGCCGGATCACACACGACCACATCGATCGGATCGTACTTCGACACGCGATCCTACAAGGGCGACATCGCCGAACTGATCGCATACTCAACCGCACTTTCAGAGGCCGACCGCCAAGCCGTCGGTTACTATCTCCAAACCAAATACAACGTAACCGCAGCGACCTACACACCCGAACCGGCGACAATGTCGCTTCTGGGCCTGGGCGCACTGGTGATGATCCGAAGAAAACGACGAGCAAGAAGGTAAGTAATATGAAGAGCATTCTCAGCACATTTTCCATAGTTGCGGTTGTCGTATTGGCTACGGGCGGTCTCGCCGCCGGCGACATAATCAGCAACCTTGAGCATCATTACACGTTCGAGAACGGAGCCAACCGGCTTGAAGATTCCGCAGGCACGAATGACGGTTCAGCCGTCGGGGCGCCCGCGTATCCAACCGACGCGGATCCCGCACGAGGGGCTGTTCTTTCGGTGAACGACAACAAATACGTTAACC
>JABGPF010000156.1 GCA_018645065.1 Phycisphaerales bacterium | reverse complement strand
GTGAGGCCCTGAAGTCGTTGCGGGGATATGTTGAGTCTCGAACGTCGCAACCGGATTACCCCCGTTTCCGGGAGCAGGGCTACGATTGCGGCTCTGGGCCGACCGAGAGCCAGTGCGGCACGGTAACGGCTCGAATCAAGGGATCAGGCATGCGGTGGGACGGCGATAACGCCGAATCCATGATGGCCTTAGCCGCCATAGACAACAGCCGTCAGTGGCGAATCTACTGGCAACACCAACGCGCCGCCTGACCCGCCACCTTTTAATGTCGCACACCGCCGTTGCCTGGGAGGTATTTTCCTGTTGATCTTCGACCGGGTGAAATATACAGTAGAATGCTATGAGATGTATTCGTGGACTGATATATTTCTGGCTGATCGCTTCGACCCCAGTGCTTGGCATGACGGGATTCGCCCAGGGTACGTTTCTGTGTTGGGGCGGGGACGGATCCTTCGGCATTGGGACCGAGATCTGCGACCCTCATGGTGAATCAGCGTCTTCTTCGTCGGATCACGAGGAATCTTCAGACCACGGCGACCATGCAGACGAAGATTCCTGCTGTGAGCCCTGCATAGACATTCCTCTACCGTCAGGTGGGGCAATCAAACACCTCCCCCGTTCCGGAAGCGGATCTGTGTTGCGATGCGTAATGGTCTGCGCGGCGCCCCATGCTGAACCAATTGTCGCCGGTCACGAAGCTGCCAAGGAGTATTTTCGTTGTCCGAGGCCTGGTGGGGGTGAGGGGGCAGTTGCCTCTCTCCGGACCATCGTTCTGCTGATTTGATCACTTCTGCGCATTCCTTTTTATAGCCGCTTCTTGTCTCCATCCACTGTCATCCTGCGCCAGCTTGGTTTGCGTTGGTGTTGATGAGGCATATTCGGCCAGTCCATCCGTGCAATCCACAAGGAGTCTCTGCAATGATGCTGCCAAAGTTCATACCGTCAGTCGCCCTGGCCGTCGCGTTAGCGATCGCCGGATGCCAACTGCCCCAGTGGGGCGGGTCCCTGCCCGAGCGGCGCCCGCTCGGCGCCGAATTCGATGTCTACAAACCGTCAGGCGCCGAAACCGCGTCGCTATTTGAAACGCCGACCGGTAAAAGCAAGGTGGACATGGGCGAGCCCACTGGCGAACTGAGCCTCCGCAGGGCATTGTCGCTGGCGCTGGCCAAGAGTCCGGAGTTGGCGAGTTTTGCCTGGGGCGTCCGAGAAGCAGAAGCTTGGCAACTACAGGCCGCTGTCCCGCCGAACCCCGAGTTGGAGACAGAGTTCGAAAACTTCGGCGGCTCGGGAGATTTCCGGGGGACACGTTCGCTGGAGACGACCGTCGCCTTGAGCCAACTGATCGAACTTGGCGGAAAGCGAGCCAAACGGATTAAGCTCGCCCAAGCCGACAGCAGACTCGCGGGGTGGCGATATGAGGCCAAACGCCTCAGTGTCCTGACCGACACGACCCAGCGGTTCATAGCGGTATTGGCGATACAGAAGAAGTTGGAACTGGCTGACGAGGACCTCAAACTGGCTTCGGCTGGTTTTGACGCGGTGACCAAGCAAGTAACCGCGGGCAAGGCGTCGCTGGTGGCCAAGACCAAGGCCTCTGTCGAGGTCGCCACTGGCAAGATTCGCGCCGCTCGCATCAGGCGTGCGCTGACGATCGCCAGGCACGAGTTGGCGTCCGCTTGGGGCGCCACACGCCCGCAGTTCACTCGTTTGCTTGGCGACCTGCGAGAGATATCGGCGATTCCGCCGTCTAAGAAGCTGGTTGCCCATCTGGACCAGAACCCGGAGCTTGCGATTTGGGCCGCCGAGTTGCAGCAGCGCCAGGCGGCGCTGGATCTGGCCAGGGCAGGCGCCATACCCGACGTTACCGCGGGCGTGGGCTACAGGCATACCCGCGAAACGGATGACAATGACCATGCCATAGTTGCCGGAGTATCGATACCGCTGCCTCTGTTCGACAGGAACCAGGGCGCGATACGCAAAGCTGGATACAGCCTTCTCGGCGCCAAGACCCAGCGGCGCGGGGCCGAGGTGAAACTCCATACGGAATTCGAGAAGGCCTACCAGACTCTGGCCTCGGCGCACGCCGAAGCGGTGACGCTGAGGGATGAAGTCTTGCCCGCGGCGCGGAGTTCGCACGAGGCGTCGGGGAAATCGTTCGCCCAGGGCAAAGCCGGCTACATGGACGTACTTGACGCCCAGAGGACCCTGGTCGAAGTTAGAGAGCAATACATCGAGGCGCTGGAGGCGTACCACAGTGCGGTAACTCGCGTGGAAGGGATTATCGCCCAACCGCTGAAATCGATCACGAAAATGACGCAGAAGAATAAGGACACCGACAATGACAAATAAGAAATATATCATGTTGGCATCTATCGCCATCATACTTTCCGCTGTCGCCTGGCCTCTGGCGTCAGGGACGACCAGCACGGCACGAGCCCAGACCACCAAGCCCGTCGAGCCCGCCAAAGCCGCATCCGGGCACGACGCGGGGCATGGCCAATCGCCGAGAATCTCAGTAACGCGGGAGCAGGTCACCCGTCTCGGCATCAAGATAACTCGCGTTGCTCGAGGCATTGTTCGTAGTGAGATTCGTGTTCCCGGAGAGATTAAGGTGAATTCTGACCGTGTGGCGCATGTGGCGCCCCGTGCAGCGGGCGTTGTACGCGAAGTCAGAAAGGTCCTTGGCGACCGTGTTAAAGTCGGTGAGATACTCGCCTGGATCGAAAGCGATAAACTGGCCGAAGCCAAACTGAACTTCTACGCCAAGGAATCTGAAGTGGGGTGCTGTGATATCAAGCTGCCTCGATCCAAGGCTATCTTTGAGAACGTCGCTAAACTTATGTCGCTGCTTGGCAAGGATGCATCAGGGGAAGATATCCGCAAGCTGGGCGCCCTTGAGATGGGCAAGTACCGGGGACAGTTGCTTACCGCCTATGCCGCGTACCTCGCCGCCAAGGCCACCCATAAACGGGAGGCAAGCCTGCAGGCCGAGAAGATCGGCAGAGGCCAGGATTTTTTTGATGCCGAAACGGCCTTGACTCAAGCGCGGATTAAGTTCCATGCGATCATGGATACCGCTCGCTACGAGACGCTGATTGCTTACACCGAAGCGATCCAGGAGCGCCAGGTGGCGGTCTTCAATGCTGTTGCGGCCGAGAAACGACTGCTTCTGAAGGGCGCCGACGATAAGGTCATCGCCAAATTGCGTGCACTCGTACCCAAGGTCACGAGCCTGAAACCGTGCCTGTGCGACGATCCGAATTGCACGGATGGAAAACTGCCTTCATTGGCTAAGACTCTGGGCAAAGACGGGCGTTTTGCGTGGTACGCGCTGAGCGCCCCCTTTGATGGGACAGTGATCGCCAAGCACATTGTCATGGGCGAGTCGATTGATGAGACCGTCGAGGTTTTCACTATTGCCGACCTTTCCAGCGTCTGGGTGGATTTGGCGATCAGCCAGAGCGACATTTCTTCGGTGAAGAAAGGGCATACAGTAACAGTCCGTCTACCGGATGGGTCGACGTCTGAAACGAAAATAGAGTTTATTTCCCCCATTGTCGCCGCCAATACGCGTACGGCGTTGGCGCGTGCCTCGCTTCGTAATCCCAACGGTCAATTCAAGCCGGGAACCTTCGTGGACACCGGTATTCTCGTACCGTCGGAAAAAGAGGCGGTGGTTATTCCAAAGGCAAGCGTGCAACTGGTGAACGATCACACCTGCGTATTTGTATGGGGTAATTCAGACTTTGAACTTCGAGAAGTGAAAACAGGCATTACTGACGGGCGCCAAATCGAGATCCTTCAGGGCTTGAAGCCTGGAGAAGCTGTTGTGTCCGAGAACGCTTTTCACCTGAAGGCCGAATTCGCCAAGTCCGCAGCCGGCGGGGTCAGCGGACACGGGCACGCGCACTGATTTGAGGAAATCCCTATTATGATCGAAAGCATTATTCACATAGGATTGAAGCATAAGCTCCTTGCCTTCATCACAACCGTGGGGGTCTGCGCGTTGGGTGTTTTCTCGTTGTCCAGACTCTCGATCGACGCCTTTCCGGATATCAGCCCGAATCTGGTGCAGGTATTCGCCGAGGTCGACGGTATGGCGCCCGAGGAGGTCGAACAGCTTGTCACCCGGTCCACGGAAACGGCCATGCGAAGCATCCCCGGGGTCAAAAAGATTCGTTCGTTGTCTTCGCTTGGTCTGTCGACCGTCAATATCTATTTTGAAGACGGCGCCGATATCTACCGGGCCAGGCAACTGGTCGCCGAACGATTGAAACTGGCCGAGGAAGGGATCCCCAAAGGTGTGGATATGCCCCACGGGCTTGAGATGGGCCCTTTGGCCAGCGGTATGGGTAAAATTCTCGCCTACTACCTGCAAGCTGAGAACATGGACATTACAGAACTGCGAACGCTCCATGAATGGACCGTCAAACGCGGGATTGAGACAGTTCCTGGTGTAGCCAAGGTGGTCAGTCAGGGCGGATTTATCCGCCAGTACGAGGTGGAACTGTCACCTGAGAAACTGCTGTCCCATAACCTCGCGATCGATGATGTCAGCAAGGCCATTGAGTTGAGCAATGCGAACCTGGGCGCCGGGATTATCACGCGGGGCAGTGAAGAACTCATCGTGAGGACTCTTGGTCGCGTTGGAACGGTTGAAGAACTCGCCAATACCGTCGTCAAAAGCGTCGATGGAAAACCGATTCTGGTCAAAGACGTAGGAACTGTAACGCTGGGCAATGCGCTCCGCCGCGGAGTGGCGATTCTCGACGGCGAGCGTGAAGTGGTCCTCGGCGGTGTCTACAAAGTGCATCGCGCCAATTCGTTTGAGGTGATCCGGAGGCTTCGAGCGCGAATTAACGAGATCAATTCGAGCCTGCCAAAAGGTGTGCAAATTGTGTCGTACTACGACCAGTCTGATCTGGTCACCAACAGCATTCTCACGGTGCGCAACGCACTTGTTCTCGGACTTGTCCTTGTATCGGTCGTGGCGTTTCTGTTCCTCGGAAACCTGCGGAATGCCCTTATTATGGTCTGTTCGCTCCCATTTGCGATGCTGTTCGGATTCATTTGCATGCAGTGGAGCGGTTTTCCGGGCGACCTGATCTCCTTCGGAGGAATGGCCATCGCCCTGGGCATGATCATTGACGCGACGATCATCATGGTTGAGAAAATTCAAACCGCCATCACGGAGTCCGACGGGAAGATCCACGACAGGGAGATCCTTCTGGCGGCCGCCCAGGAAGTCGGGCGTCCCATCGTCTTTGCGGTGGCGGTGATTGTCGTTGTCTTTCTCCCCATCTTCACACTGGGAGAGGTCGAAGGGAAGATGTTCAGGCCTCTTGCGTTCGCCGTCGTCGCGACCATGGGCGGATCGCTGATCTACGCGATGTTGATCGCTCCGATTTTCTACCGAATCCTGCATCGGGTGGATCATAAACGCACCGAACATGTTCCCCCAAAAGTGTTGCCCGTCCTTCTGAACGGATACGAGTCGATGGTCAGACGCACACTCAAGCATCCCCTGCTGCTGATGGGGCTTCCACTGCTTCTCATAGTCGCCGGCGTGCTGGGGTTCGGGCGGCTTGGCAGGGAGTTTGTACCGACGCTACAGGAAGGCACGATCCAGTGTTACGCCTACATGAACCCGAATGTGTCTCTCGACGAGATCAAGAAAGTCTGTTCCGATATCTCCCTGGAAGCCGCCAAAGTGCAGGAAGTAAAGAACGTCATAGCCGATATCGGATACGGTGAAGTTGGTCCTCATATGCACCACACAAACTATGGATGCATTGTAATCACATTGAAACCGCGATCCGAATGGGAGGACGCCCAAAGTCAGGATGACATTATCGCGAAGATCAATGACCGGATCCAGGGTTTACTCGGCGTGTCCATTGGATTCTCTCAGCCGATTGCCCACGAAGTGGATGGATTGATAGCAGGCTCGGGCGCGGCGGTCGTGCTCAAGGTGTTTGGCGACGACATGAACAAGCTCAACACCATCGCCGGAAATATCGAACATGTACTGGCGGATGTGGACGGATCGGCCGACCTTCGAGTCGAGCAGACCACCGGACAGACACAGTTGCAGATTATTCTCGATCCGGTCGGTTTGGCCCGCTACGGTTTGAACAAACACGAGGTTCAGTCGGTGGTGCGCCAGACCATAACCGGAGAAGTTGTCGGCGATGTCTTCGAGGGTGAAATGGCGTCCAGGATCCTCGTTCGCCTTGACAAACGATACCAGGAGGATCGCGAGGACCTCGGCAACCTGTTGATCCGTACGCCGTCAGGCTCACACGTACCTCTCAGCCGCCTGGCGAAAATAAAGACCGTTACCGGATTGCGCCAGATAAGCAGGGAAGACACGCAACGCTACATCTCCGTCCAGTGCAACGTACGCCGACGCGATGTTGGAACGTTCGTCAGCGACGCCCAGGCGGCGGTCGCTGAAGCCGTTTCCCTGCCGCCGGGATACAGGCTGTCGTGGGGCGGGCAGTTCGAGTTGCAGGAAGCGGCCAATCGCAGGCTGGCGATTGTGATCCCAATCACGCTGGTGTTGGTGCTGAGCATGCTTTACGGTCTGTTCGGATCAGTTCGCCTGGCGTTTCTGATCATGCTTAACGTTCCGTTGGCGCTGGTCGGCGGAGTTCTGGCGCTGGTCGCGTTCAAAGAAAATATCAGTATTCCCTCATCCATAGGATTCATTGCGTTATTCGGGATTGTGCTGACCGACGGGGTCGTTCTGATATCGAGGTTCGAACGGTTGCGGAAGCAGGGCGTCGACCTCCGAGACGCCGTCATTTCCGGATGCCGCTCGAAGTTCAGACCGGTGCTTATGACAACCGTCACCACCGCCCTGGGACTGCTCCCGCTGATTATCGCCGCGGGCACCGGTTCTGAGGTGCAGCGTCCGTTGGCGGTCGTAGTGGTCTTCGGTCTGGCCACATCAACAGTCGTAACGCTGTTTATTATCCCGGCCGCCTATATCTGGATCGAAAACAAATGGCAACGCGGGCTCGCCTGAAGTAGCCCGCTTCACAAACGCGTAAAGCAAAAGGACAAAGGAAAGTAAGATGAAAAAGGTAATTAGTTTGTTCGCCGTATTGATGATGATCGGCGTTCTGTGCGTCGGATGTGAGAAGACAGAGACGTCAAAACCTGATGCGGACGGACAGCAGACCGGCGAGGTGAAGAAGGACACCGACAAGAACTGGGAACCCGAGACGAAAAAAGAAGCGGCGCCCGCCGCCGCACACGACCACAATGACGGCGGCGACCACACTGGGCATAACCACTAACCCCGACGTTGGCGTACCGAGCATCGTTGTGACGGGTCGGGGGCCGCGAAGGCCCCCGGCCCGCACGATTTTGTGATACCGGCTGGATATTGGATATTGATCCGTTGCCGGTGAAGCGGACCAGCGAGTTTGATGCCCGCACAACGCCCAAACAAACATGAGTTCTTGACTGCACCGTACCTCCTGCTAAACTGTTGCCTCCCTGAGAATAGTGATTCAAGATTACTTATTCCCGGCGAGCTGTCAAGATCGCCTTCCATATCACAGGCCCAAGGCGACGCTCGACAGGCAGGCGGTTTGGCGGGCGGATTCTTCTTCGAGAGCCCCATTTTCTTTCGATCCGACGCCTACAATGCAGTGAAAGCGAGAATCAAGCTTGAAGGCCGATTCAGTAAAATGCTTTTTGGATCGCTGGCTGTTCCTTGACGATGTTCCGAGGATCCGCGGCGGTCCGTTTTGCGTTGGAAAGGAAGTGCGAAATGCTCAAATCAGGATATTGCAAATCAGATCGTAAGGCGGGGTTGTTGACGGGCGTACTGGTCGCGATTCTAACTTTCTGCGGGTTCAGCGGATCGGTAGCCGTCGCCGACTTCCCGCAGGTAAGGCTGCAACCCATTTCGAGCAATGAACTGGTGGCGCCTGTAGGGCTCGCCAATGCGGCCGACGGGTCGGGGAGGTTGTTCGCCATCGACCAGCGCGGCGCCATCCAGATACTTCAGGGCGGTTCGTTGCTTCCGACGGCGTTCCTGGATATCGGCGCCAAACTCGTTGGGCAGCGGGCGGGTTTTGACGAGCGCGGGCTCCTTGGGCTGGCGTTTCACCCGCAGTACGGCACGGTCGGAACTGGTGGAGAGGGCAAGTTTTACGTGTACTACAGCGCCCCGAGCCCCGATGCGCCCGGAACGGAGGCCGACCCGGTCGACCATCACTCTGTTATCGCCGAGTACATGGTTTCCGGTCCCGGCTCAAATATTGCCGATCCGAATTCCGAGCGAATCCTGATGACGTTCAACCAGCCTCAGTTCAACCACGACGGCGGGCAGCTTGCCTTCGGACCTGACGGGATGCTGTATATCAGCACAGGCGACGGCGGGAGCGGAAATGACAATAACGCCGGGCATACCGGTGGGGACGTCACCAGGCCGCTGGACGCATTCGGTAACGCCCAGGACCGCACGAATCTGCTGGGCAAGGTTCTGCGTATTGACGTCAACGGTTCCAACGCGGGGCAGTACGGTATCCCCAACGATAATCCCTTTGTCGCCGCAGGCGGCGGTGTTCGGCAGGAGATATACGCTTACGGGCTTCGCAATCCGTGGCGGTTCTCTTTCGATGACGGACCGGGCGGGACCGATAGGCTGTTCCTGGCCGACGTGGGGCAGGGCGACGTCGAGGAGGTCAATATCATAACCAGCGGCGGGAATTACGGATGGCGGATTCGCGAGGGGGCGTTCGACTTCGCCCAGGCCGTCGGCGTTGTGCCGAATCCGGTTGTTCCCTTGATCGACCCTATTGCCCAGTACTCCCGCGAAGGTCGGCTCAACGCTCTGCCCAAGATCGGCTTGACCGTCGTGGGCGGTTATGTGTACCGCGGCAGTGAATTCCCCGAATTGATTGGTAAGTATGTGTTTGCTGATTGGAGCACGGCTTTCGGCGCCGGCAACGGAACGCTGCTGGGGCTGGAAGAAGGCGTTGGGGGCGATTTCACGCTGAGCGTTCTCGACGTGGAGGGCGGTAATCCGATCGGCCTGTACATTACAGCGATTGGTGAAGATGAGTCGGGCGAATTATACGTGGTGGCCAAAAGCGTCCTGGCTCCGGATGCGGATCCGGATTCCGGTCTGCCCACTGCGATGATATTCAAGATCGCAGTCGTGCCCGAGCCGGCGAGCATCTGTGTGCTAGTTATTGGAGCCTCGGGACTGATTTGGCGAAAACGAGGTGGAAAGCGAAGGATATGAAGATGAAAACGTTACTTACGGTTGCCGTGGCGATGCTGATCCTTACCGGACCGGCAGCGGGCGATCCGATTCCCGGTCAGGCCGATGACTTCCAGGACGGAACGACGCAGAACTGGACGACCGGCTTTTCCAATCCCACCCCGCCGGTCAATGTCGCCGATGGCGGGCCGCAGGGCGCCGGTGATGCGTTTCTACGCGTCGTATCGTCCGGCATCGGGTCCTCCGGAAGCAGGCCTGTTATATTTAACTTTACGCAATGGACAGGCGATTATCTTACCGCCGGAGTCGACGAGATCCGGATGGATCTTAACAATTCAGGGCCCAACCCGCTGGTGCTGCGACTGCTGCTGGACGGAGCCGGAGGGCAGTTCCATACAGACGGAGTCGCATTGGCCGTAGCTAGCGGATGGCAGTCTGCGACCTTTTCGGTGGCCCCGGGCAGCCTGATCTCCGACGGCGGCGTCGATTCCAGCGCCACTATGGCCGGCGTCACGCAATTGTGGATATACCACGACCCCACCGCGGGTCTCTTCCCGGGCCCCAAGATCGCCGCGGAATACGGTGTCGACAACATTACGGCGTTTCCCGAGCCTATCACGCAGGGAGACACAAACGGCGACCATATCGTCAATGACTCGGACCTGGGCAATCTGATCGCCCAGTTCGGCGGTTCGCCAGGCGTCCAGAGCGCCGACTTCAACAATAGCGGCAGGGTCGATCTCGAAGACTTCGTCACGATGCGAGGCAACTTCGGCTTTGGCGCCGCACCACCGCCGCCAGACGCTATCGAGGCGATTGCGACGCCCGAACCGACAACTATGGCGTTGCTTTCGATCGGCGGACTGTTTGCAGTGTTTCACCGCAAACGCCGCCTGAGGGAGTTCTGACATCGGGTCGAGCGTCATTGGGCGATGGCGCGTCGGGCCGCTCGGATGGCGCGTCTTACTCCGTCGGCCATTACAGATGACGAACTCGTCGCGCCGGATACCGCGTCGATGTCCTTTCCGACTTCCACCGGGTCTTGCGGGCCCTTACCGCCGAACTGCTTGCTGAAGCGGGGCGACCGAACCTCCCGTCCGTGCCGCGACGAGTAACTCAGCACCCTCGCCGACAGGACCCGGAATTCCTTGTCCATCACCACCCGAACCGGAAAGAAGTTGGATTTCGACTTGCACCAGACGGTGGCGACATAACCTTCGACGCCCGAGGCGCCTATAGCGGGGCTGACTGATTCGCGCCGGGCCGACCGGCCTGGGATATCATACGCCGTCCCAAGCCGGACCGTATCGCCGAACTGCCCGCGGGCCGATTCGATCGGAGCAATGTCCGCCGATCCGCATCCGCCCAGGAGAAACACCATGCCTGTCGCCGCCAGCGACAGAATCGATCGGTACCTTTGCATTAGAACTCCCAGCCCAGACCGAAGTTGATCAGGTCGTCCAGGTCGTCGTCGTTTCCATTGCTGCGGACCTGGTAGTCGACTTTGACCACCACGTTCTTTGTCGGATAGAAATTCACGCCGAACGTCCATTCGTTTTGCCGTCCGGCCGGATTCCTGTCCACCCCGCCGGGCATCTTCAACTGCGTGTCGACGCTGTCGTGCCTGACGAATACGACCGCGTCGGAGTCGGCGAGTTTTCCCTTTTTCCACGCGTCGGGCATGAAGTGATATCCGCCCTGGAGATACCACCCGAAGATTCCCTCAGCCGTTCCGGCGCCCATGCCGGATGCGTTTTTTATATGCTCGTAGGCGATCGCTCCACGGAAATCGAACTTGCACAGCGTGTAATCAAAGTCGGCGCTGAAGATTGCAATATCGCCGTTAACGCCGGGGTTAGCGCCCTTGTTCCCATTGTCCAGACCGCCGAAGTAGCCCGACAGGCCAATGCGCAGGTCCTGGTTGAGGGGCAACTCGGTTCGGGCGAAAGGATGCAGGTCAACGCGTCCGGTGATCGCCGGGTCGTGCAGGCTGGGGCGCTCCTTGATCCGTCCTCCGCGGATGCCGCTGGTGGCGTTGAATCCCGATCCGTCGAGCCCGCCGACCACGTAGAGTTGGTAGTCCAGAAACTCGCACGGGCTGCCGTAGATTCCGACACCGTCCGAGCTCCAGGTGCTCGGGATTATGACCTTGGAGAATAGCGGGCGCTCGACGCCGAAAAATCTCGTCGGCTCGTGTCTTTCGTTGACTATGCCCAGCGGGGTCAGCACCCGACCGGCGCGAATGTTGATCGCTTTATCCAGTTCGAAATCCATGTACGCCTGCTCGACAACAAGCTCGCCGCTGGCTCCGTCTGTGACGAACGCGTGTTCGATTTCGACCTCGGAGTTGAAGTGGATCCAGTCGGCGAAGTCGTATCCGATGAACATCACCAGGCGATGGAAATCGAACTGGTCGGCGGATTTGCTCTCTCCGAAGTTCGCGTGCATTTCACCGTATCCGCCGAAGCGGAACTTCTTCAACTGCTCGCCAACTTCCATCCAGTTCGATTTTCGCAGAGTGGCCGCATCCTCCTGTATCGCTTTTATCGTGTTCTGATCGGCTTGTCGCTCGGTGCGGATCTGCTTGATCTCGTTGGTCAGATTCTTGACCATCCGCTCGAGGTCCGACAGACGAGTGTCGGATTCGCCCACGGCGTCCTCGGCTCGCGACATCGACGCGCAGGCGCCAAGGATTGCCGCGAATACCGCGACGTATTTCGCCAGACGCATCGGCGAACTGATTCCTGTTCTTCCAGCCATTTTCCAACTCCTCTACTCGTAAAGAGTATTTTCAGCTCTGCGCGCGGAGATTCCGCGGCGGAGTAACTAAGGCTGGCTGGCGTGCGTCGGATTGACGCGGCTGGCTGGCGGTTGGTCGGCCTTAACCATAGGGCCGACGACTTTTCATGTATCCTACTTGGTGAGGATTAACTTCTGGTTGCGCGTTATGCTGAGCCGATATTCCTGGGCTCCGAATCGCAAACGCACCTCGCGCGTTTCGCCGAGCAACTGCTCCGCGTCGATAATGTTCCGACGCGGCAAGCCGGGCGGGGCGGTATGTTCGTGTGTCTCTGAATTCATTATTCCTCGGGCTTCTGGAGCCCGCAGCAAGGGCACGTCTCGGTTTTGAGTCCCAGGCATGACGGGCACGGTCCGCCGAGGTACTCTCCAGCCGCGAGAGCCAGTTTCTTATCGTTCCAGAATTTCAGGAGTCCCGACAGGCGGCTGGCGGTGTCGGGCTCTATGAGATACTCCAGGCGGCAGCCTTCCCGATGGGCCTGGTCGTGCGAAAGACCGAGCACCTCGATCATGAACCGCTGGACCACCTCGTGTCTTCCGCGAAGGGAGACCACCGACTCGGCGCCATTGTCGGTCAGATGGAAAAAGGCGTTGTCGTCCTGGTCGACCAGACCGGCGGTTTTCAGCGACTTCATCGCCACCGAAACGCTTCCGCGGGTGAGTCCCAGGCGCCGGGCGATGTCCGAGACCCGGGCATAACCGCACTCGTCAATCAACTCAGCCGTCGCCAGCACGTGGTGGGCGGCGCTGTGAGTCAGCACGGACGGATCAACTTTCTGTTCCAATACGCTCATGGATGCTCTCTCAATGGTGTTAGACTATACAGGCATGTGTTTGATATGCCAAACACTTTCTCGGATTTCAGACACAATTTCTTTCGACGGGAGATCAGGTGGCGTTATGGTCGTTCGGCAATGTGCGGGTCTTTATACATAAGGCCCGGTGTAAAAGGTAGATAGAGTCACCTTGTACACCGGGCCTGTATTTATGTCTCGCGGTATTTGCGAGTTTGAACGATACGGGATCGATACACTGGTTACGCCGGAGACAATCCTGCGATGGTATCGTCAGTTAATCGCCAAAAAATATGACGGGAGCCGAAACGAGGAGTGGGGCGACCTCGAACGCGGGAAACGATTCGGGACCTGGTAGCCCGAATGGCTCGGGAGAACA
>JABGPF010000155.1 GCA_018645065.1 Phycisphaerales bacterium | reverse complement strand
GCCGTTGTCGTTCTCTGTGCCCTCTGTGGCAAAAAGCCGTTGCCGTTTGGTGTTAGAATGCGTTTGCCCTGTAGCGCATAAAGACGCCGCCCGGAACGCATGTGCGTTTCGGGCGGCGGGACTTCTATCGAAAACTACTGATTGATCAGCCTAGGGAGCCTTCGGGGCGCCGGTCTTGGGCGTCGTTGTGGTGTCTTCGGCCGGCTGGGTCGTTGTTGTCCTGCGAATCTGGAGCAACTCGGGGATCTTGACTGTCGGGAAGTTTCCTTCCTTCTGCAGCGCGGTTACTTCTTCGAACACTTCGGCCGTGATGTCTACAGCATCGTCATATGCGACAACTGAAGCTGCACGGACAACAATGTCCAAGCCCTTGTTTTTGGCGATCTGCTTGGCCAGGGGCTGGATTCGCTTTCCAATTTCCGCCAGTTTGGCGTTAATCGTCGCCTGGTTGGCCTGACGCTGCTGAGCGTATTTCTGGCGAATCTGGTTGACGACATTGAGTCGGCCTTGCTCGAGCTTCCGCGCCTTGACGGTCCACTCTTTGATCGCTTCGGTTTCTTTGTCGGTCGGTGTGGCGCCTGCGGGCTTGGGTCTCGGGCCAATGTCTTTGGCCATTGTCACCAACTGGTTCTGTAGTTGGCTCTGCACTACCTGCACCGAACGATTAAGATTTTCGGCAAGAATCTCGCGTGTCTTGGTCAGATCGCTCGCATGACCGGAGTCTTCAAGGATCTTGTTCAGGTTTACAACAGCAACTCTACCCGACGCCGCACCACCCTTGCCGCCCTGGCCGCCCTTTTCGCCGCAACCGGCAAACACTGCAACGCCAGCAACCAAAGCCAATACCAATACTCGTTTAAGCATCACACACCAAACCTTTCTGTAAGAACATGAAATCAAATCCGACAAACAGCGTCCGGAAATCCAAGACCAGCTGTCCTGCCAGAATTATACTCGGCATATCTGATCGATATCTTTACGTAACGTCTTATTATTGAAATGTTTTTTCATCAATATCCACATCACACGGCAATTGCAACATCTAAGAGCATCGGGCAAACCAAACAGTTTGCACGGGCACATTAAGTCATCTCACACTACTACGCGTCTGGAAATGCATTTGTTCTGTTAATAATCATATTCTCCACCATGAAAGGAAACAACTTTTTCCGCAACAAAAAACATTACGGATTATCCAAAACATAATAAAACAGCGAAGCACAATATCCGCCTCTCGGAATCCCATACAAAACCCACTTCCCAAACCCACCGTCCACAGCGAGACAGCGCTTGGCGGGGTAGTGTTCTAAAATCATAAATCTTCCGATTCCTTATTCTTGAACTTCTCGGTTCCACGGAGTATCGTTTAGCTATGAGACGCGGAATACTTAGCGATATAGATAAACTCAGCGCGCTGTCGAAACGGGCAAACCAAACTCCATTCGACGCAATATTCGACGCACTCGAACGACGATGCGCCCTGATCCTCGAAACCAGACCCATCACAGAGACCCAATGGCAGGCGATATGGGAACGGGGGCGATGGTCCGCAGCCGCGCTTGCCGCCAGAGCAACCCAGGGACGAATCATGGACCTGGCGATCTCGCATCATATAGATCCAAACAGAGCATACAGAGACCGAGCCGTCGAAGAACTTACAAACCTCTGCACATGGAGCACATGGGTTGACCCCTGCCACAACCAAATGGCCGCAGACATATGCACCGCCGAAGCTGCACTGGCAGCAGTGGTCGGGCTCGACTGGTTATGGGATGATATTGAACCGTCAAAACGCGACGCAATGATACACGTTATCTCTGACAAGGCCCTGAAACCGTACCTCCAAGCCGTGGAAGACCAGGTCTGGTGGCATGGATGTTATCATCACTGGAACGTCGTGGTAAACGCAGGAATGGCCATAACCGCAATGGCTCTGGAAGACGAAGACCCGCAAGCCGCACAAGTCGAAAAAATCGCGAGAGCAGGACTCAAACATTTCTTCGACGCCTTCGGAGCAGACGGAAGCTGGGACGAGGGAACAGGATACTGGGGACTTACGATCAGGTACCTGCTGCTGCTGGCCGAAGCCGATAAAAATCTACGCGACGACATGAGCATATACCACGCCAGAGGAATCGACGCGACCGGACTGTTCCCGATATACTTCACGCCAAACGGACACGCCGCCAGCTTCGGAGACATGCAGACCGAACCTTTACACGGAACGGTATACCTGCTGGCCAGGGAGTTCGACCTCAAAGAAGTTGCGTGGTGGCTCGACGAATACTCACTTGGATGGGACGCGACAACCAATGGATGGTCGGCCGCCGGACTGGCGATGCTCTTCCGCCCGGACAATATGGAAACCCTGGCGCCGCCGAAACTCGATACCGTAAAAATATTCCCGCAGACCGGATGGGGAGCCATCGCAGATCAGTGGCCAAAGCCTGGTATGTACGTCGCGGTGAAAACCGGCGACATGGCGGTTAACCACGCCAAAAGCAACATGAACGCCATACAACTGCAATGCCGCGGTGAAATGATTATCTCCGAATTCCCGCGAACCCCGCAGCGAGAGCAGTTCAGAACGCACCCGCAAAATCGGTTCTACGAGTTAACTGCACGCGAACATAACACTATATGCGTGGCTGAACGGGACCACCAGATCGACGCGCAAGGAAGAATACTGGAATCGAAAAACGCGAAAAACTATCGATGGGTATTGTGCGACTCAGGCGGCGCATGCGGACAAGGCGTGCAATTCCTGCGACACGTAGTAATGATAGTAGACCCAAAGACCAGCGAAGGGCACACCGTAATAGTGCTGGACGAACTGACCAGCGGATCACCGGAAAAATTCGAACAGTGCTGGCACACCCCGGGACAAGTCAATCTCGACCCAAATGGCGAAAAAGCAACCATAACAGGGGTAAGAGGCGAACTTTACCTCGCATTGGCGTCAACGGTGAAAACCGCGGTGACCCTGAAATCCGCCAGCATAGACTCCCACAGCGACGAGCGAATACTGCACGTGAGCGGTGGAGCAATAGGGAAAGTGCTTATCACTAGCATTTTTTCAACAAATCCGATTAATAGTGACATTGCTATAGCCGGGAACGAAGAAGGCGTAACCATTGATTTTGACGATACTAAAGCTATTTTCACCAACACCGCAATGCATCTGGAGCTTACTGAAGTCAGGAATAATCGGACTTAAAATGTGACAAAATAATCCGCCGATGATATCATAATAGTAGATGAAGAATACTTCATCGCCCTTCGCAAGGCAGTAAAGAAGATTGTTGGCGCCGAGCTTTTGGAGGAGTTCGGCTTGGATGTGCTCGTCGGACCGAACTTCGAGGAGTTCGGCTTGGAAGGGACTGGCTTGGAGGAGCCTGTTCTGACAGATGGTCGTTAAAGCAGAGGGACCCGAAAGGCTTGCAGTTAATATCGCAAGCCTTTCGTCTTGCGCCGCAAAACACTAGAATGAGCCCCATGAAGGTTATTTCACTCCAATCAGGCAGCAGCGGTAATTGCATTTACATCGAAGCCGGCGGCGCCAGGCTGCTGATCGATGCTGGTATATCAGGTAAAAAAGCCGAACAGCGACTCGCAGAAACCGGCCGAGATATTCGCGACATTGATGCGATTCTGATCTCGCACGATCACGGGGACCATATCGCCTGTGCGGGTATCTATCAGCGAAAGTTCAAACTTCCGATTTACGTAACCCAGCCAACTCTTGACGCCACACAAATCCACCGCCCCATCGGAAGCCTCGACGACGTTCGCCATTTCTCAGCCGGCAACACCATCGACATAAACGGCGTGACGATCGAAACTATCCCCACACCGCACGACGGGACAGATGGCGTGGCGTTCGTTATAGACGACCGACGCCACCGCCTGGGCGTTTTGACTGATCTGGGGCACGTTTTCGACGGGCTGCGGCCACTAATCCAAACGCTCGACGCGGTGATCATCGAGAGCAATTACGATCCTGAAATGCTCGCCTACAGCCCCTACCCCGAGTTCCTGAAACAACGAATTGCAGGACCCGGCGGACACATTTCCAACGCCGAATCAGCCCAACTGCTCGCCCCATCGGTCGGCGGAAAATTGCAATGGGCGTGCCTGGGACACATCTCAGGCGAGAACAACGACCCTGCACGGGCGATAGCAACCCACCGCCAAATACTAGGCCCGTCGCTACCCCTGCACGTAGCGGGCAGATACGAAGCATCGACGCCAATCGAACTGGACTGATCCGCAAGACGCCCTTGAAGGACAATGGAAGTAGTGTTGGCGCGGGTTTACGCGACGATCAGAAGCGCGAAATACGGGACAACGTTGAAAAGAAAAATGCTCAGTTTGAAAAACGCTATGCACGCATAATGGATCGAATCAAACTTCTCCTCGGAGAGCTTGAACCATTTTGTGTGCATCTTGTAGATCCAGTCGTGTGCGAGCATAAACACCACCCACCACAGCGTCAGCATCGCAATGTTGATCAACCCGCATACGCCCAGGAAATTACGCAGCATTTCAGTTTCCATTTTATTTCTCCTGAATGTCGGTACAAATTCGGGTATTGGTATTTACTCTCGGCATTGTAGCATACGATGGTCTTACCCGTTAGTATGTTACCCTTCTGGAGAGTATGTGCGTGCACGAATACTTTGATTACACCCAAGCGGCGGAAAAAGCAAAAATTTCCGCAGACGATCTTGCGACCCTCCGGGCGCACATAGAAGAAATCTATCCCAGCCAAATGCTCATCGAAATGCATCTATACACGATCTGCACGGAAATCGGACAGGGCAAGCTCACCCTCGCCGAGGCGTTGCAACCGCCCCGCAACGGCCCGCCGGACATATCAACTCTCCGTCTGGGCGGATGACGGGCCTGCACATTTGGTCGGACCATTCTCGGTGGTGGTGCGTCTAATCTTTTGTGAGTAAGGAACCGAACCGGACGTGAAGGAGATTCAAAATGCGTAATATTCTGACTTCAATTATCGTGCTGTCGCTGGCGAGCCAACTGTTGTCGGCAGAACAGAAAACAGCGCCCAAACCCCAGCCGCGAGTCGAAGTAGCGTTCGTACTGGACACCACCGGTTCGATGGGCGGACTCATCGCAGGAGCAAAGGCCAAGATATGGTCTATCGCCAATCAGATCGTGCTGGGCAGACCCAAGCCCGTCGTGCACATGGGCCTGGTGGCCTACCGCGACAAGGGCGATTCGTACGTGACCAAGAGCTTCGCATTGACTGACAACATCGACAAAGTCTACACCGACCTGATGAAATTCCAGGCATCCGGTGGCGGTGACGGGCCGGAAAACGTCAACCAGGCCCTCCACGACGCGGTCCACAAACTCAAATGGTCGAAGGATCGCAAGACGCTCAAGATTATCTATCTGGTAGGCGACTACCCGCCCCACAACGAATACAAAGACGTCCCCACCTACGACAAGACCGCCAAAGCCGCAATCGAAAAAGGCATCTACATCAACACAATCCTGTGCGGTTCGAATCAACAGGCAAGGAAAGTTTGGCAGGAGATCGCGCTGGCGGCGGAAGGTTCGTTTATGGCGATCGCCCAGAGCGGAGGCGTCAAGGAAATACCGACTCCGTACGACACGGACCTGGGTAAACTCAACGCAGAGCTGACGCGAACGGTTATCGTCTATGGCGACAAGGCGACCCAGGAACGCAACGCCAAGTTCAATGCAGGCTCAGCCAGCTACGCCCCAGCCGCCCAAGCCAAACGCGCCGTCTTCGCCGAGTCGAGCGGACAATCCGCCACCGGCGACCTGCTGGACGCCCTGCGCGATAAACGCGCGGACCTGGGCAAACTGAAGAAGAGCGAACTTTCGGAGAAAATGCAGAAGATGACCCCGGCTGAGCGCAAAAAATATATCGCCGAAAAACAGGCCAAACGCGCCGAGATCACCAAAAAGATCAGGGAACTGGGCGCCAAACGCGCCGCGTACATCAAGAAAGAACTAGCCAAAACAAAAGGCGGCAAGGAAGGTTTCGATCACAAGGTAGTGGAAACACTGCGTCGCCAAGCCGCCCGGAAAAACATCAAATACGACAAATAAATCTGCGGCGGTAAGTTGGTCTTATTGGTCGGCTTTCAATATTCGCGATAGTTCAGATACAACCGCAGCGTGTTCGGGCCGATCAACTACGTTCTCGTTTTCCTGCGAATCGATCCGGTGGTCGTACAGCTCCCGAGCCGCCAACTCGCCAGTGTCCCAATCGAACCACTCGACATAGCGATACTCACTGGTCCTGATCGTATAGCCCATATAGTCCCGCCCGTCGGGGGCCTTCCATATCCCCGAACGCAAGAACTGACTGCGAGCGGCGCCCTTGCCCGCCAGGGCGGGGTCACGCATAATCGCAACTGCACTTTCACCCTCCAACCCAGGTCGCAGTTCCAAACCCGCCAGTTCGCACAGTGTCGGATAAACGTCCACAAACTCGACAAACTGCGAGCATACCGCCGGGGCAATGTCCGGAGCCCGGACGATAAGCGGCACGCGAGTGTCGGTCTCGAAGTTTGTCATCTTGCACCAACTGGCGTGCTCGCCAAGCTTCCAACCGTTATCGCCCCAGAGCACCACTATCGTGTTGTCGGCGAGGCCCAACTCATCCAAACGAGCCAGAAGCTTGCCCACTTGCGTATCAATATAAGTCACCGAGGCGAGATAACCGTGCTTCAGCAACCGGGAGTCAGCCTCGTTCAACTTGCCCTCCAACGGATGCTTCGCATCACACATGTCGGTGTAACCGGTGAGTTCGCGGAGGTTGTTCATCGCCATCGGCGGAACGTTGATCGGGGGATAATCGTTTTCCGCCAGCGGGATAGTGTCGCGGTCGTACATATCCCAGTAACGCTTGGGCACATTGAACGGGAGATGCGGACGATAGTAACCCACGCCGAAGAAGAACGGTTCGTCGCGACCGGCCAGTTCGCCTAGCTTTTCGATCGCAACGTCGGTCTGGGCGCCATCGTAGTAAGCGTCGTCCGGCACGTCGGGGCATTCGGTGGCGCTGGCTTTGAGGTACCACTGGCCCAGCGGATCGATATAACGCTCCTGTCGCCCTTCAGCGGTGATTTCAACTTTCCGCCGCTCGAGATACTCGGTGTTGTCCTCATCGCGATAGACCGCATCGGGATCGTACGGGTAGCCCTCGATGCATATCCGCGGCTCGGACCAGGAAAGCGGATCGAGCAGATCGTTATGGTATATCTTCCCGATCGCCCCGCAGTAATACCCCGCCCGCATAAAGTGCTGCGGCAGCGTGGTGACATCGGGAATCGTATCGCGAAAATGCGTATGCAGGTCCCAGACGCGCGTACTATCCGGCCGCAGCCCGGTCATAAGGCTGGCACGCGACGGATTGCAAACCCCCGACTGACAGTAAGCGTGAGTAAAGCAAACCCCCTGCCCGGCCAGTCGATCGATATTCGGACTGATCACATAGTCGGTGTCATAACAACCAAGCTCAGTTCGCAAATCGTCAACCGCGATGAACAGCACATTCGGACGTTTATTTTTCGCTTCCATAACTGGTCATTACGGTAACCAACGACTCGCGAAACCGCAAGCGGTTTGGCGCCTGCCCTTACTAGCGTACGCAGTAACCGCTTGCGGTTTCGCGAGTCGTTGGTTTTTACCCCCCCCGATCCCTGGGATAATTCACACTCTTAATCGGTGCTCAATATTATTGCCTTGGGGAAAACACTAAGGTTTGAGTATCATGGAGATTCGTATAACCTAAAGGAATTGCGTAATGATAAACAATAAACTTAATCGCCGGGCTTTTCTCGCCGCCACTTCCACCGCTGCTGTCGCCGCCGCGATACCGACGTTCGTTCCATCATCGGTATTGGGCGCTGATGCCCCCAGCGACAAGCTTAATATCGCCTGTATTGGAATGGGCGGCAGGATGGGCAGGTTGGTTGGAAACATCAATGCGCGGAAACAGAATATCGTCGCGGTTTGCGATGTCGACACCAGACGCACCGGCCGCAAAAACGCCAAAGCATACAAGGATTACCGCAAACTGCTCGAAAACGCCAAAGCGTTCGACGCGGTCGTAGTCGGCACGCCGGACCACTGGCACTCGAAAATCTGCACCGCTGCGATGCAAGCGGGCAAGCATGTATTCTGCGAAAAACCGCTGACCCATACAGCCGCTGAAGCCCGCGCACTTGGCGAACTGGCCAGGAAATCCAAAGTAGTCACCCAAACCGGCAACCAGGGAAGCGCATCGACAAACTTCCGCCGAAGCATCGAACTGATCCAAGCCGGGGTCTGCGGGCAGATCACGGATGTTCATATTTGGCACCCTAAACACGGGTGGCCTAGCGGGGTCAACAGGCCTGTCGGCGAAGACAAAATCCCCAACGGATTCGACTGGGACTCCTGGGTCGGACCGTCACCGATGCGCCCATACAAGAACGGAATTTACCATCCCGCCAAATGGCGCGGATGGTACGATTTCGGCGGCGGATCGGTCGCCGACTTCTGCTGCCACTCGTTCTCAATGCCCGTGAAAGCTCTGGGGCTAGGGCATCCCGAGCGCATCGAAATCTCGGGCAAGGGGCTCGGCAAGGAGAGTTTCGCCACATCGTGCACCGTGAAATTCCACTTCCCAGCCAAGGGAAAACGCGGTCCGGTGACAATAAACTTCTACACCGGCGGCGACATGCCCCCCGCCGAAGCGATGGCCGGAATGAAAGAAACATTCAACGGGCCCGGACGCACCGGAGCGTTGGTGATCGGCGAGAAAGGAACGATCCGCGCCGGACTCTGGAACAACGAATGTTACCTGAAAATGAAGGACGACAAGAAGTTCCTAGGCGGATTCAAACACCCCGCCGGTAAGAACGTCCCACAGTCACTACCGCGATGCGGCGGGCTTATGGAAGAATGGTTCGACGCTTGCAAAGGTAAAGGAAAAACCTTCTCGCCGTTTGAGTTCGGCGCACACGTCACCGAGATCGGCTGCGTCGGAATAGTTGCACTTCGAATGCAGAAGAATATCGAGTGGGACGGTAAGGCGATGAAAGTAAAAGGCGCCCCAGAGGCCGACGCCCTTATCAACCCCAAACCGAGAAAAGGCTGGGAGTAGTCATAAGCGTTAATTACCGCCGTTGTCCAGATTGCGGCTTGTGCTTTGGCTTTCTTCGATCCGGGCGTTTGGACGGGTTATTACGTTGGCGTTTCGGCGGCGCGGTGTCGGGCTTTTGCATAATGAACAGGTAGTTAAACCCGCGGAGGAAGAAGTTTCCGTCCTCGGCGGCGGATCGATAATTGCCCATATCCAGCGTCTTGTTGTGACGGGTCACCGCGACGATATCGATCGGCGTGAATCGCTTGCGCATAAGCGCGAACAGCTCAAAACCAAGCGGGTAAAACCCCTTGCCCTTAACGTATGAGTCGCTAACGTACAGGCCCATATGCTTTCCCGGTTTCAAGATGCGGTGAATCTCGCCTATCACCTGATCCATCGCCTGGTAATATTCGTCGCCAGCGGCTGACAGCTTGCCGATGCAACGCGGGTCGTCGGTGTATTCGATGTGCGTTGAGTACGGTGGATCGATGAAGACGAAGCCAGCTTTGGAATCTTCCAGGGGCAGTTTGCGCGCGTCGGCCCGGAAGATATCTTTCCGCGTGGGTCCAAGATCGTAGCCGAGCACTTTTCGGCCCAGGTCGCGTGCGACGTCGAGGGTCGTTCCGCTACCGGCCATCGGGTCGATAATCAGATCTTTTTTGGTGGTGTATCGTTGCAGCAGGTTCCAGATAATGTAGCTTGGCGTGGCGCCTTTGTAGTTCTGGTCGCCCTGCTGCTCCTTACCGTAATGCTGGGACGGGTAGTCCCACAGAGTAGTCGGTTGGAGTGTTAAATTCGGTTTTTGGGGTCGAGGCTTCATGGGCACATCATATCCAGAGCGGGCGGTTCCTGCAAATCCGGCGAGTTTGAAAAAACGTTCGCCCTTGGACGAAAGTGTGCTATAATTAAAATGACTGACCAGTCAGTCAGTATACATGGCCGGCCGGACTATATTAATTAACCATCGCTATAACAAGAATTTACATTGAATCAGACGCCCAGGCAGGGAAACTGATATGGAAGCACGGGAAAAGGCGCGCAGAACGGCAAGGCGACGCAGCGAGATCATAATCGCCGCATCGCGGGTGTTCGACGCAAACGGGTACGCAGCGACGACCATGGACGCAGTGGCCGCCGAGGCGAAGCTGGCTAAGGGCAGCTTGTACAACTATTTCCCATCGAAGCACAGCCTGTTCGTGCAGGTGTTCACCATCGCGCTCGGCGAGGATGAACAAGCAACCGAAATGCTGCTCACCGAGCCGGTAAGTGCAACCGAAAAGCTCTCGCGATATATCGATTTCTGGTTCAGCCGCCTGGAACATTACAAACGGATCGGCGGGTTGATCCTCGAATTCTGGGCCAACGCTGCCCGCGATGATCGCCAGGGCGAAATTTCGAGTCTGTTTCAAACGATGTACGCACGTTGGCACGGGCGAATTTCGACGATCATTACAGAGGGCGTTCAGTCTGGTGAGTTCAGCAGCGAGGTGGACATACCCGCCGCTGCGATATCGATCCTGGCGGCAACTGACGGCGTGACACTGCACACGATAATGAACGTCGGTCTGCATTTCGACTCAGCCTCTCTGGAAACAATGAAGCAAGGAATGCTGGCCAGCCTCACCGCCGGACCGCAGGAGAAGAACCAATGAATCCCACACACTACAAAATCCATCAAACCGCCCTATCGCTGGCGATTCTCATCGCCCTGACGGGCATTACCGGTTGCAAGGAAAAGAAAACGCCGGAGTTAACAAAAGCAGCACCGGTTGAAGTGTCGGTGATGACGATTGAACCGGCTGCTTCGAAATCCGACACATTCGATCTGCACGCAAAAGTCGAGCCCAATCGAATTGGGCGCATATCCGCTGAAGTGGCTGGGCGAATAGAAGATATTTGCTGCCAGGAAGGCGATCGCGTAACTGCCCGCCCGAACAGCAAACCGATAATCAAACTGAACACCGATCTGCTGACAGCCCGATTAAAACAGGCTAAGGCGCAGTGCGATATCGATGCGGCAGACTACGCTCGCATGCAAAAGTTCCGAGCAAGCCAAACCGCCACTGAAAGCGAATTCGAACACAGCCGCGAAAAAGCCAACACATCCAAAGCCATACTGGAAGAGGCCCAGGCGATGCTCGATCGCACTCAAATTTTTCCGCAGTTCGACGGCGTGCTTAACAATCGCCCCGTCGAGAAAGGCGACTATGTCCAACCGGGCACAATCGTCGCGGAAATCGTCGATACCGAGACTGTCAAGATAGTAGCCCATGTGCCCGAGCGGAACATTCACTTCCTGAATTTCGACGATAAAACCACGATCATCTACACATACCAAAATCAACCGCGGACACTGGACGCGAAGATTACGTTCATTAGCAAACTCGCGCACGCCCAATCGCTGACTACGAAGATCGAAGTGAAAGTTGACAACTCGGCGGGCGAATTTTTCAGCGGCCAGATTGTCTCGTTGCGATTGAAGAGACGCGACCTGAAGAACGTGATAATGATCCCGATGGACTCGGTGATACCGCTGCCCCAGAGCAGCGGCCAATCGAAATACGCCGCATACGTTGTGGAAGACAAAAAGGCAGTTCGGCGAACCGGACTGGTGATCGACTTGTCGTTCATCGAGGGAAAGAACGTACGATTGGTCAGCGGTTTAAAAGCTGGTGATAAGCTCGTGGTTATCGGACTCCGCCAGTTGGACGCCAGTGCGAGTTACCCCGATATTGGTCCGGGCCAAGATGTAAATGTTATCGTTCCGGAAAAACAGACGGAGAAAGGAATCTAACGCACGATGCTTCTCTCCAACGCGGCAATTAAAAATCGAACCACCGTAATGGTGCTGATGTGCCTGATAGCAATGGCGGGCGTTTATTGCTATGCATCGCTTCCCCGCGAAGCAGAACCGGACATCAAGATCCCCAACATCATGATCACCACAGCGTATCGAGGCGTGAGCCCCGCCGACGTGGAAACCTCGGTGACTATGAAGATCGAGGAGCAGCTTACAGGCCTGAACGGCGTAAAGGAAATACGCTCGTCCAGCGCAGAAGGGCTTTCGATTATCATCGTTGAATTCCTGCCCGAAATCGACGAAAAAGCGGCAAAACGCGACGTGAAGGACAAGGTCGATCTCGCTCGCAAAGAACTGCCCACAAACAATCTCGATTTCGACGATCCGGTGATAACCGAGATCAACATGGCCGAGTTTCCTATCATGATGATCAACGTCTCGGGCGATCTTTCGCCTGTACGAATTAAGAAAATAGTCGAACGCCTTGAGGACAAAATCGAGGCTGAGGTCGCCGGGATACTCGACGTAACGATCACAGGCGACCTGGAACGCGAAATCCGCATCGAAATGGACCCAGACCGGATCGCGGCGTACAACCTGTCGCTTACCGAACTGAGTTCGCTGCTGCAGAGCGAGAATGTGAACATCTCAGCCGGCGGGCTCGAAACGCCGGGCACCAAGTTCAACGTACGCGTACCGGCCCAGTTCCTCAAACCGGCCGAGGTGCAGTATCTGCAGATCGGACTTCGCGACGGGCGCCCGATCTACCTGACAGACGTAGCGGTAGTGCGAGACACATTCAAGGACCGCGGAACTTACTCGCGTCTGGACGGCGCCGCCAGTCTGACTGTAAGCGTGCAAAAACGCATCGGATCGAACATTATCGCCATCACCGACGGCGTTAAAAAAATACTGGATGATTTCCGACTCACCAGCCCCAAAGGCGTCGAGTTCAAAGTGACACTCGACAAATCCGACGAGATTCGAAGTTCGGTAAGCGACCTGGAGAACAATCTGTTCTCGGCGTTGGTGCTGGTCACAGGCGTGCTGATGATTTTCATGGGCTTCAGGACCAGTTCGATAGTCGCCCTGGCGATACCGCTTAGCATGTTGCTTACGTTTTCGGTGATCATGATTCTCGGGTACACGCTGAATATGGTTGTGCTGTTCGGGCTGATTTTGGCAATGGGAATGCTCGTCGACAATGCGATTGTGATCGTAGAGAACATCTACCGTCACAAACAGATGGGTCGCGGACGAATTGCCGCTGCGATGAAAGGTGCGGGCGAAGTGGCCTGGCCGGTGATTTCATCGACGGCAACCAC
>JABGPF010000154.1 GCA_018645065.1 Phycisphaerales bacterium | reverse complement strand
GTTTGTCTACGTCGCAGAGCGCTACGGCTTGTGAGTCTTTCAGACGCAGGAAGGTCTGGAGGTTCACGCCAACGCCATGGCTTCCGGTTCCGATGAACCCCATCGCGATTCTCTCGCTTGCGGCGACCGCGCCGTCTTTGCCCAACGCCGCAGCGGGTATGTAGGTCGGCGCCGCGATCGCTGCCCCGACGGCAGCTGCGCCCTTGAGGAATCCGCGGCGAGTTATCGGTCTATTTGCTGGCTTGGCCATGATCAATCCTTTTGCTATAGTTTCGCTTCGTATTTCGTTAGATGCGCCACGGAGCCCTCAGGGCGCGGGACAGCATCTGATTGGCTTCCTTGCTGTTGGTGAAACGTTCAGCGGCTGGGTTCCATTTCAATTTTTGTCCGAGAATTATCGCGATATTGCTCAGCAGGCAGGCCGTGGTCGAACTGTGGGCTGCGTGTATTGGCGATACCGTTTCGCGGCGAGTACGCACGCAGTCGACAAAGTTCTGGTCGTCGTTGATCGCCTCGGCAAGGTGAATTTCATTGGGTCCGATTACGGACTTCAGCAGCGACTTGTCACCGGCGTCGAGACCTTTGAATCTGCTTGCGAATATCCAGCCTTCTGAGCCCTCGAAACGAACGCCTTCTGCGCCGAGTTTCCATTGGCTCGAGTCGGTGAAATGCATTTGCACATCGTCGGCGTATCGCATTGAAACGTCCCATTTCAGGGGCGTGTCGTGCGGGCCTTCGGACGCGAAAACGCCTGTGCCTTCGATTTCGAGCGGTCCGCTGCGATCGGCGTCCATCGCCCAGTGAGCAATGTCCAGCGGGTGGATTCCCCAGCCGGCGACGAAACCGCTTGCCGCATAGTCGGACATATAATAATGCCCTTTCCCCAGGCACGGACCAGGCGTGAACGGTACTTTCGGCGCCGGTCCCAACCAGAGATCGTAGTCCAGGTAGTCCGGCGGGGTTTCTGGTTTCTGCGTCCGGCCCGCTCGTCCGCCTGGAGCTGCGACTATTACCTTCTGCAGCTTTCCGATCCGACCGTTTCGCACCAACTCGCAGGCGTAACGAAAATGCGCCATCGCACGCTGTTCGGTACCGTGCTGGAAGACGACGGGGTATCGCCCGACGATGTCCCGCAGTGCCTGGCTTTCACCGAAACTGGTGGCCAGTGGTTTTTCGACGTATATGTCCTTGCCCGCCTTCACCGCGGCGATGGCGACTGAGACGTGCCAGTGGTCTGGTGTGGCGACCATTACCGCGTCGATATCGTCGCGTGCGATCACGTCTCGGAAGTCGTTGTGTGCGCCGCAGCTTTTGTATCCGCTCTTGGCGTACTTTTTCGCGTAGTAGCTGTCGACTACTTTTTTTGCCCTCTCGCGTCGCGGTGCGTTCACGTCGCATACGGCAACAAGATGTCCCGCATCGGTTCGCATAAGTCCGTTGGTGTCGATCATTCCACGACTGCCAACGCCGATGCATGCGAGGTTAACTCGCTCGGACGGCGGGATTGTCCCATCAGCTCCAATCGCTGAAGACGGTATATAGACAGGCAGCGAGATCGCCGCTCCGGTTGCCGCGAGGCCTTTGAGGAATGAACGCCGGTTTGTGGTCTGTTTTTTTATCATTGTTTTCAACTAACGTGCCGTAGTTATTTGCTTAGAACGACAGCAGGCACTGCCAGATGTACATATTGCCCAGCCCGTCAATATCTTCCCAGATCGTTTTGACCAGGGCTTCGTCGCCGGAGATCGCGGGCAGTTCGGTTTTCTTGTCGTCCCACGGAACGCAAACGCCTGGCGCCAGTGAAGTCTTGGCCCAGTCGGGATTGTCGATCCCGCTCGGTTGGCCCGCTCCGGGTTCCGGCGCCGGGGAGCTTGACGAATAGGCTCCGTATTCGCGGGCGGCGTCGGTCAGTACTTTCATGTTGTCGATGGTGGCTGCGTTCTGAACGATCGCGCTGGCGTCGAGAATGTATCCGCCGTCGCCGGCGACTCCGTCGATCACCTTTTTGACAACGTCCCGCACCTGGTCCGCCGTCCCGTGGGCCAGCAGCGATGTGGGAATCCCGCCCGAGAGGCAGAATTTGTGGCCGATTTTGCGGTGCACTTCGAATATGTCGGCATTGTCGACATGGTACACAATCGACGTGTCGGGCAGTTCGGCGAAACTGTCGAGGTGGTAGTTCCAGTTGCCTTCTGCATAAAAGAGCGTCTGGCGTCCTGCCGACCAGAGTTCCTGGATTATCGGTTTCAGCGTCGGCCAGTTGAACTGGTGGAACTGGTCCGGTGTGATGAACGGTACGCAGCTTCGGTGCATCCAGAATCCGATCGGAACGGTTCCGGTGGGATCGGAGCTGCCCATCGCAACGGCAAGCAGGTGTGGGGCGAGAGCTTCGCAGGCGGCCAGCACCTTTTCGGGACGTTCCATCATGTCCATCATCAATCCGAGGTATCCGCGGAGCTTGTCGGCGAGGATGTCCAGCGGGGCCTTGAGTATGCCCGCAATCGCCGAAACCGTGCCAGACTCTTCGCGAAGTTGCTGCCCCTGCCCGCCGAATGCGTTGAAGTACTGCATCATCGCCATTCCGCCCTTAACGAATGACAAATTGTTGCGGTAGCTCGACGCCTCGCCCGGGGCGACCACATCGTTGCAGACTCGCGGAAGCCATTTGTTGTAGAGGAAGCCCGTCGGGTCGTCGATCAGTTCGTCGTATTCGTCGGCCTTCATGAACTCTTTGCCCTCGGGCGGTTCGAGGTACTGGAAGCCCGTGTTCTCATCGATATCGATGCCGGGGGCAGCATAGTACTTCAGCCCGATCGCCTGGGTCAGACCGGTCCAGACATAAACCATATTCCCCACCACGGCGTCCCAGTCGAAGTCTGCGGCGCATATGCGTGCGGCTTCAAACGCCTTGTTGTAATCGTGGGTTACTTGCTGACAGGTGAATCCGGCGTACTTCGCGGTGAACTCCGCGACGAACGGGCGGATCGGAACCATATCGGGCTTCCCGTTTCGCATTGCCGTTGTGTAGCGAGTAAGGCGTTCGTTGTAGAGTTTTTCCATGTCTTGGGCCATTGGTTATTCCTCAAAATCAAACAGTCGATTGTATGCTATTGATTCTCGCGTATTGCGGAGCGTTTGGCAAGAAGTCTATTCAACGCCGATACGGTGAATATCCGCGGGTACAGCTCTTCGTAGTACCAAAGTTTGGCGAAATACAGGCCGATCGCCGCCGGTGGAAACGCTTGTCCGTCGCCAGTATGTTCGACCAACCATTCAGATCCGGCTTCCACCTCCGGCGTGATATCGCCTGCGCAGAGCAACGCATCGACCGCCAGGGCGGTTTCCTCAATTGACGACGCCAGCGAAATATCGCCTCCCCATCCGCCGTCATCGTTCTGGGCGCCCAGCAGCCAGTCGACTCCGCGCCTTGTCATATCGTCCGGGATTTCAACTGAGGCCAGGCTCAGCCCGTAAAGCACGCGCGCGGTCCCGTAAGTCGGGTTGGCTTGATCGACCGCCGATTCGTTTCCAAACCATAACGGGCGCCACGATCCGTCATCCCGCTGCTGGTCGGCGAGATATTTAATCGCACGCTCTGAGGCCCGCTGGACCTTCCCAGCCAGCACGCGATCAAAACTCTTCCGCCAAACACCCCAGGCGCCAAGTGCGTGTGCGGTAATGTCCGGGCAACTGTGATCGAAGGGGAGTTTGCCCCATCCGCGGCAGAACGTGGGGATCCCGCCGTCGCGATTTTGGAGATCGACGAGCCATTTAGCGCCCGCTGCCGCCGCTGCGATAACTTTCGGGTCGTCGGGGGCCAGGTTGCCCAGTGCGATCATGGCGCCGGACGTATCGTCACCGTCGGGCACGGCGCCGGAAAGCGGACTCCAGGCCCATCCGCCCGGGGCGGCGTGAGTGTATGGGTGCACCTCGTTGTGCTGCTGATCGATAAGCCAATCGGCGATTTCCGTCGCTGCGGCCCTGTCCAGGCGCCCGTCGAGGCTCAACGCATTGACCGACAGCGTGCTCACCCAGGTCGCCAGGTTAGTGTCGATCGGCCAGGACCCGTCGGGGCGAACATTGCTCGTCAGGAAACCGGCGCACGCCTTCGTCACCGCGTGATCGCCCAATCCAGCCGACGCCAGTGACATCGCCACGAACGATGTAAGCGGGGCGGCTTCGAGAAACCCACCGCCGGTCGGCTGGATCGCCCGCAGTTTCTTGAGCGTGCGCCGGCGTGCCAAATTCCGTATCATTCGCACCGCCGGATTGCGCGACGGTTTATGGAAATGCCTCACCTGCCCGATAGCTATCAGGGCGGGCAGCGCGTAGCTGACTACGGGCATGCCCAGGAGGCTGAAGCTTTTGTGCGGCAGGGTCGCCAGCTCGAACGGTAGGGGCGGTACGAGACCCCATGCGTCGGGTCCGTCGCCAAGACGCCCGCTGATTGCACACATGGTGAGAATCGGCGCGGCGAAGGTTCTGTCGGCTCCGTAAATGTCGGCCAGGGTTGAGGCGATCTGCTTCGGCTCAAGCGAGCCCATGCGTTCGATAAGCCACTTCTCGGCGTCCGGAGCCTCACCGTCGAGCGCCGACCAGACCAGCAGCGTTGTGGGCAGATTGCTCAAGCTCTGCGGAGTATCGCCCCAGGCTCCGTCAGCGTTTACATTATCGACCAGCCACTTCCGCCCGGCGGAAATCAACTGCTCGTGCGCCTGCGAATCCACACTCGCCAGCGCCCGCACAGCCGTAGCGGTGGAAAGCGCACTACTCGACAACCGCCCAGTCCACCCGCCGCCCGGTGCACGCAACGCAGTTAGTCCCTCAACCGCTGCGGTCAGTGTTGTCTCAACAGTATCGTTCATGGTAACCCGAATATCTTACGAAGTTTTTCGCTAACTAACATAAAATACCGGATCAACTGCCATTACAACTGGTTTTTTCAGAAATGATGGGAATACAGGCGACCTTATCCCATTGTCGATCATTCAAAGTCATACGCCTTATGACTGGTCAGCCTTGTTGATAAGTCTGATTGCTTGTTCTGCAAAACGCTTGCCAAGCAGTTTGTAGCCTTCTGCTGTGTAATGCAGATCATTGATGATTTTGTTGCCTTGTTTCTTGTCGTTCAGGTCATCTGTGTCCACCCAGGCGCCACGCGGATGGGATTTTGCGAACAGAACCTGTGTCTTGCGGATATACTTTCTACCAGCCAGCCGCTTCTGGCGGTCCAGCCCCGAATCGCTGATCCGCCCGATCACAACGTTAATATCCTTAAACTTCAGATCGTCCTGGAGCTGTTCGAGCAACTCCTCCAGATAGGCGTCATACGCAGTGTTATTCAAGTCAGACTCGCCCTGCATCCAAACGAACGTGATGGTTCCGATGTCCTGCCCTTTGATCCGCCCCTGGACACTCTTAATTAGAGGATGATACAGATGCCCCCGCACCTTCGGTACTCGTCCGGTAGTTGGCGCAGGATTCTCATGATTCGACTTGCACCAACTTCGAATCGATTGGCCGCTATGTGCGTTTTTGACAACTATGATATTGTCGCCGCCAAATGCCTTCGTAACAGTAGGGGTGAAGGAAAGACTCGGATCCAACCCCGCCATGTTCGATTGACCAGAGAGAATGAACAAGTGCTTGCCGCTACGAGGCGTAGCTTCAGGGCGGCGTGTCGTGTGACAAGGTGAGCAACCGGAACTCACGAAAGCCACTACAGCGATAATTATTATCCGGACATATTTCATTAGCAGCTCATCACCTATCGTTTAAGGATTACCGGCGGTTGAGGGTATCTGTCACATTTGGCGATGTCAAGCACTGGTGCTATCGTAGCAGCGGTGTTGGGTGTCACTAAAATGCAAATAGCGTGCAACCCCCTGTTTAGCGGCGGGGCATTCCCGATGCTGAAAGTCCCGAAGCACATCGGGGTACATCGGGACTCGTGAATTGAACGGTGCTGCGCTGTAATTCTTACCGTCAGGGGCAGTTGTTCGGGATTTCCTAATAACTGAATTATGATGCGGGATGATTCGCTCAGCCCAAAAAACGCCGGTGAGTCCCGATGTACTTCGGGACTCGACCGCCAAACTGTACATGGCGTCGCAACGCACACACGTCGTTTCGTCAAACGGAGAACACCGAAGACCGAGCCCATGATTTTTAAATAAAACACGTTAACTACACAGTATCGCGTCGCAACGGTGCAACGGCGTGGGTTTGTGCGATGTGCCACGGTGTAGCGCCTTCAACGGCGAACGCGGGGCGATGCCCCGCCGCTAAACGGTGGAAGTCGAAGCTGAACGTTACGCCAGATTCCCCAGCGCCAGGAGTCCGTAGAATGTGTATTCGCAGTCCAGGGTATCGTCGGCGGCGTGGCCTTTGAATCCGCCTCTGGATGACCATAACGTGTCGCAGTAGTCCAGGGAGCGTTGGCGGGTTTCTTCGTTCAATTTAACTCCGCAGTGACTCAGGGCGTGGAGGCTTACGCCTGTTGAGAGCAGGTCGGCTGCGGGGGCGCCGCTCCAGGCTCCGATCCCACCGTCTGGTCCGATTTGATTTAACAACCATGCGGCGGCGGGTTGGTTGGCGCCGCTGTCTAGGTGGCGTAGTGCTGTGATCGCTGCCGCTGTTGCGGGGGCTGAGGCGGCGGGGATTTCGGCGGAGTTTCCGAATCCGCCTTCGGGGTGTTGGAGGCTCGTTAGCGAGTTTGCTATCGCCGCTGGGTCTGTTGGCTCGGCGTTGAGGTCCTGGTATGCTCCCAACGCCAGGAAGGCTCCGTATGCTGTTCCGGTCGCGGCTCGGGGCGATTCTGCGTATCCGCCGTTTGCTGTACGGTGGGTTTCTATCCGGTTGAGAATGGCTTGGGCGTCGGCGGTTTGTCCGATCGCGGTGCGGCAGCGGGCCAGGCATGCCAGGTGGACCAGGTCCAGATCGGCGCCGTCGCCGAGGGATGCTATCCATGGTGCGATGGTTTCAGTCGGCAGGGGGGCGTCCAGTGCGATCAGCGACTCGATGGCGAAGAGTGTGTAATAGAGGTCGGGCGTGTCAGACCGGCCGCGAAAACCGCCCGCAGGGGTGAGTTGTTCGTTCAGAAAGCTGACAACCAGCCGGGTCGATTCACCCAGCAGATTCGCCGAGCGTTTCGCGGCTTTCAGCATTTCTTGACGGATCGTCATTGCAGCAGCTCATGATCTCGAAGTCGCAGAATATTTTTCCCACCATGCGTCGCAGTAGTGCTTTGAGGTCTGAGCTTGTCAGAGCGTCGAGGCATTCAATGGCGGTGTTCTTGTATTGCCCCAGCAGTTGGCTTGCGGCCTGGAGGGGCGGTGTTTTTGCGTCGCTGGGCAGTGCGTCGATTATGTTCGGGCAGATATGCGGTTGGGGCGAGGTGTCCGTCGCTGCCAGGTGGTCGTCGATATCGTCGTGTATCTGGTAGGCAATGCCCAATGCGCGGGAGAAGTTGTGGAGCACTTGCGAGAGTTCCTCGTCGCCGCCGGCGCAAATGGCTCCGATCTGTAACGCCACGTCGAACGCCGGCGCCGTCTTCTTGGCGAAAATCTCGATCACCTGTTCGGGGCTCAGGGCTTCAGGCTTGCGGGCCCAGATCAGCTCGGCGCCTTGTCCGAGGCAAAGCGTTCTGTGCCCAGCCGACGCGATTTGCATCATCCGCACGCGTTGTGAGTCTGAGACGTCGGCCTCTGACAGCAGGCGATATCCCTCGCCGATGAGCAGGTCACCGGCGTTGATGGCGATCTCTATCCCGTGGATTTCGTGCAGCGTCGGTTGCCCGTAGCGGGTCGCGTCGTGATCTTCAATGTCGTCGTGTATCAGCGAGGCCTTGTGGAAGCATTCGACCGCCATCGCAGATTGCGCCAGGCCCTGGGGCAATTCGTCGGTCGAGGCGCCCGTAATCGCCTGGTAAACTCCGGCGGCAAGGAAGGGGCGCCATCGCTTGCCCGCACCGGCCAGCCAGTCGTGTGCGATCTGTTCGGTTTGATCGGCAGGGGCGCCCATTCGCAGTGACAGCGCCTCGGCGTCGAACCATGTGTCAACCGTGTCACGCAGGGTTTGCAGGTCCTGGCGGGCCGATTCGCTGCTGCTGGAACAGGCGATTGCCTCCTGGGTCCACGCCACGTCGACTTTCGTATCGCAGCAGCCCTCGCCCAGCAGCGGAATCGCCAGGCCCGGTACGGCGCCGGCTTCCATGTACGGGAAAACTTTTTCCAGCATCGACAGGCAACTCACGCCAACAACGGCTTGGATCTGCCCGGACTCGATCAGGCTCATGACCACCGGTGAGCCCTCAGCCACCAGCATCGCATAACCGAGTTGCTCAGCCTGGTTTTGCAGTTCGGCGATATCGCATTGCCCGCAACGGCTGCAGACCAGTCCGATATCGTCGAGATGTCCTTCGCAGGCCGTCGAGTGTTTCAGGCATTGCGGAAGCAGCAGCAGGCGTTTTTCGTACGGTATCGCCGCCACCGTCGCCCGCCATGTGGCGTTATGGATGAGTATCGCAAGGAAATCGCGATATTTCGGATTTTGATCCTGTTGTGTTTGACCCAGAAGTTCGTCTGCATAATCGCGGAGTTGGGCCAGCGAAAGCGGTGCGGTCAGTTTCCGCTCGGCTGCAAATTTGTCCGCAGCCTGGCGCAACACATTACGCAAAGCCCTGCGTGAAGGGACACTACGTCCCGCGGCGTCAGGCCCGTTGCTCTGTGTCGACATGTCATTCGGATCATGCATAGGTGCTATCAGTATAATACTACTAACTCTGTTAAGCTACGAAAATTGCACCTATTCAACCGCTTGGGGTTTCGCAGACCGTTGTTTTACCTCATACGGGAATTATCTCATCGCAGACTCTGGTATTTCCCAGGTCGCGGCGCCCACGCCGCCGAGATTTCCCAGGGGCGCTTCTATGCGATATGGACCCTTCGACGGAGTCGGAAGTTCGAATACCAGTATGTCACGCACCTTCTTGCCAGGTCCCAACGCCGCCGACCGAAACACGCTGCCGGCTGGATGTACGCCTTGCCCGAAGTTGATCCGATTGTAGAACTTGCGATCTGAATCGCTCAAGGACGCGTGAGTGCGTCCGCTGGCCCCGGCAACACCGCGGAGCGTCATGTAGAGGAAGCTCGAGTTCGGGCCGGGCAACGATGCCGTGTTGGAAATCTCGACAGTAACTAAAAGGAACTTGTCCTGGCTGAGAGTTTCGCCTGCGGCGCTTTTCAGCGGTATATTGGTGACCTTAACAGCCAGTATTTTAAGGGAGCGATTTGACCACTCGCGAGCCATTCCAAGCGGGAGAATAGCGTTTTGGGGAGGTGTTGGAGTCGGTGTGGGCGTCGGTGCAGGCGATGGCGCCGGTGTGGGAATCGGAGGCGTCGGTTTTGCAACCTGCCCCGGGGGCGTCTGGGTTGGTGTCTCGGTAGTTGCGGGACCAGAGAATATAGTGAAGTAAAGTGCAATTACCGACAAGGAGGCGCCCGTGATGGGCAGTGCGAGTTTCGGACGCCGGCGTCGGCGTGTGGCGGCGTAAGACAGGGCTGCACATATCAGTCCGACTATACCAAGCACGATAGTTGGTAGGATCGTTATCGGATACCAAAGCGTAAGGCAGGCCAGCGATCCGATGAAGGCTCCGACCGAGCCGAATCCCGCACTGCGACTGATTCGTCGCCGGGAGAAGTTTAATATCGGTCCTCTGGTTCTTACCGGTTGCTCTGGCGGGGGAGTCGTCGGGCGAGGTCGCGGGACAATTATCAGCGTCCCGCAGTCGGGGCACTTGTCGCGCGTTCCGATCATCCCGTCGGGCGAATTCATCGTAGCCTGGCATCTTGGACATGTGTATTGGATCACTTGCCGGCCTCCCTTTCTCGTGCAGCGATTTGTTTGGCGATCTGCCTGAAGTTCTTCCGCCACGCGCTGACTTCAGTTTTACCGAGCATCTGCAGCAGGGCGCGTTTGAACCAGCTTACCCCGCCGGCACGCTGATTGTCCCAGAACAAATCCGGGACGCGCTTGAAATTGTTCTCGTAGCAAACGGTGTAAAGTTCAAGATGGTCGGCTGTCATCGCGGAAACTGAAAACGCATCTGCCGGCGCGGTCTGAGGCTCGTAGAATATCGGGAATATCACGACGTTTTTCGCCACCAACTCCTTTACCAGTTTCAATGTGGCTGATACGTCGTTGGGTGTTTCTCCGGGCAAACCGAGGATAACGCTGAATATCGGATAGAAACCGGTGCGAACCATTTTATCCGCCGCCTGACGGACCATATCGCCCCAGTCGGCAGGGTCGAACGGGGCCATCTTGCCCGAACCGTTGGCGGCGACAAGATGTCCGTTGGCCGACTCCACGCCCATGTTCACCCAAAGAAAATCAGACTTTTGCGACCAAGTGAGCAAGCGACGAATCTCGCGAAGTTGATCATCTTCATACTGAAGCACCGACGAGATGTTTCCGTGGTCAACCTGCATGAAACCCAGCCCGTCGACCCGCTTCATATCCTCAAGCAAGCTGCGCAACGCCTCGAAGTTCACCTTCCCGCTGGCCGCTCCGTAACGGAAGAAATCCTCACTCCCGCTTACCACGGAAGTGAAACCGGCCGACACGTTGGTCTGCAAGTCAGCCAGGATCGTATCATGCGGGAGATGGTCCATTTTGACTTTGCCCATCGTGCAGAACCCGCATCCGTTCCCGCAACCGCGTGACAGCTCGATGATCCCAAGCATCGACGCGCCGGTGATGGGGCGTATGCCCTCGGCGCTCGTGCCGGCCGCGACAATGTGCGATTCTACGCTGCGATCTTCGATTATATCTGTGACCAGTTTGGGGCCAAGTTGCTCGAAGTAGCCCTCGAACACCACGTCTATCCCCTGCGATTCGATAACTTCCGGGCTGCGAGCCCACTGCCAGGCTCCCGCGCCGCCGGCGACTACCTTGAAGTCGAATTTTGACTTGGCCGCCTTGATCTGCTCCATCATCTGACGCGTCCATCTGGCGGTGTAAAGTTCACCGCTCCAGAACGCTGTTGTGGTCGTGTTGCTCATCCCCTGGCCCAGCGGGTCGGACGAACTGACGCCAACCATTTTCGTCCACGGACCGAGCAGTCCGCCCAGGGCCTCGGGCGTCGTGCAGACAACGTCGTCAGGCCCGAGCTGGGTCTGGTCCAGTATCGATGATTGAACCCGACGGATACCGAGCGCCGCAGCCAGTGCTCGCCCATTTGAATCAACGTGCATTTTGGGCGACAGGAGATGTCGCATCGCGATTTGCGGCGCCTTGGAGGTCTGCATCGTCGCGAAAATACCCTCGAAGAGCACCTTGTATCTCGCACTCAGCGTGCGATCGGCCACCAGGACAACGGCGGGTTGACGATTGGGCGAATTATTCGGCATTGTCGGTGGGGTCCTTGCTGTTGTTCTGATTGCAGGAGCATTCGGGCGATTCGCATTCCGCCGCACGGGCGCAAATTTTACGCAACTCATCAGGCGACATGGCGGCGATAACTTCGGGCGGTACGCCAAGCCGATCGGCCAGGTCCGACGGCGGGGCGGTCGCGGTTTCCTCGTCGCGATTGGGCGAGAAACGCTGACCTGCAGATCGCTGGCGAAGACGGGCGTAAACGTCGCCCTGTTTGAGGGCTTCCAGATCGACCGCCGGCCCGTCGGCCTCGTCGGGAACATCGCTACCGTCGATTGGCGAGTGCTCGTATTTCGGGAAGATTATCGCCGATTTGGGGCATATTCGAGCGCACGCCGGGCAGAGGTTCTTGCACGCCTCGGGCTTGGCGACGAGGACCTGCTTGTCAGGCGAAATTGCGTATGTCCCGAACAGGCAGAAGTTCATGCATTGCATGCAGTTTACGCACCTGTCGCGATCGATAACGGGGAACCATGGCGGCCAGTCTGAATCGTGGGAGACAGCGTCGACTTGGCTTTCGGCGTTGCAGGTTTCGGCGGTCAGAGCGGTAATTATGTCTTCTGTGTTCTGTGTGCGCAGCGAGTAGAGTTTGGTTTTTGATTCGTCTATCGCGTATCCCGCCGCCGCGAATAACCATCGAACCGCTCTTGTGTGGCATGCGATAATTGCGGAATTCGGCGCCGCTGCGATCTCCGCCAGCAGCGGATCCTTAGCTGCGGCCAAACCACAAAGGTCATCAGCGATAGTTATAAGTGCGCCGGAGGTTGCGAGTGCATTGGTGATTGCGTCCACGCTGCTGGGGGCGACCCTGGCGGCCTGTGAGCAGCGACAAAGCAGTATTCGAAGCGGTGTGCTCATTTCAGTCTTGCTGGAGCAGGCAGGCGTGGCAGTGTGAAGGGTCGTTCTGGGTTGGCGTTAGTTTGGGAACGTCCACGGTGCATCGCCTGACAACCGGTGAGGCTTGCCCGTCGATAACTACGGTGTGTCTCTCGTTTTCCCGGAGGTCGGCAGCCAGTGTTCGCGTAAGCGGGCATCGCGGGTAGAACGTGCATCCGCTGGGCGGATTGATCGGGCTGGGAACTTCGCCTGGCAGTTGGATTCGCTCGCGGTCGGAATTTGGTTCGGGTCTCGGAACGGCCGACAGCAGCGCCTTGGTGTACGGGTGGGTCGGATTGTTGTACAGGTCGTCTCGATCGGCGACTTCAACGATCTTCCCGAGGTACATCACGGCCACCTGGTGGGCGAAATGCTCGACAACGGCAAGGTTGTGTGCGATGAACAGATACGACAGGCCCAGTTCGTCCTGCAGGTCTGAAAGCAGATTGAGTATCTGCGCCTGGATCGATACGTCCAGCGCGCTTACCGGTTCGTCGCATACGATGAAGTCCGGTTTGGGCGCCAGTGCTCGCGCGATTCCGATGCGCTGGCGTTGTCCGCCTGAAAATTCGTGCGGGTATCTGTTTATGTAACCGGCAGCCAGTCCTACGCGCTCCAGAAGACGCCCGACTTCCATCTGACGCTCATGGCGCGTCATAGTCGTGTGAACTCTGAGCGGTTCGCCGATGATATTTCCAACGTTCATTCGCGGGTTCAGCGAGCCGACAGGATCCTGGAAGATTATCTGGACCCGTTGGCGGATGGGCCGCATTTCGGATTTGCTTAACGTGAAGATATCCTGCCCGTCGAATTCGACCCGGCCGGCCATGTGCGGGATCAAACGCAGGAGGGTCCTGCCGACGGTCGTCTTGCCCGAACCGCTCTCACCGACCAGTCCCAGCGTCTGCCCGCGGTGGACGGTGAGGTCCACACCGTCGACGGCTTTGACCCACGCTTTGGTTCGCGACAGTAGTCCGCCTCGCACCGGGAAGTGAGTCTTCAGCCCGGTTACTTTCAGCAAC
>JABGPF010000153.1 GCA_018645065.1 Phycisphaerales bacterium | reverse complement strand
GGCTTTACTTGATCCCAGTTCGATCCACTTGTCATTGTTTTGCAGGTCGATCATGCCGATTTTGATAACGTCGTCGGCGCCAGGAGCCCGATGCTCGAAATCGACCTGCATGCTAAGGACATATCGCCCGGTCAGATCGAACTGATGCTTGTCGTAGTATCCGAACCAGTGGAACTCAGGCCCGCGGGTAATCATACGCACCGGAGGAGCCGCCTGAATGGAAACCGCCAAGCATAGAAGCGCAAGAATCAGGGCCGTAATTTGGAGTGCGGCGGCTCGGCGCCGCTTTGGCTTGTCGCGGAGCGACGGTTTTGCTGTTGCTGTAATGTCGTTGCCGTTAAACCTGCCTGCCGGCAGGCAGGTCCCAAATCTAAAATTCCAAATCAAAGGATTATTCCTCGATAATTACTCTGAATCCTACGTTGAACACTTTCTGGTAGTCGCGGTATCCGAAGCGATAGCTTGATGTGCATCGTTTCGGGCGATCGTACCAGGACCCGCCGCGTATTACGCGTTTGCCTTCGGCGGTCAGGTCGTTCCTACCGTCGGTTTCGGCGTACGGATACGGTTTGTAGAGTGAGCGGGTCCACTCGGCTACGTTTCCGTGCATGTCGTGCAGCCCCCAGGCGTTGGGTGCGTATTTTCCCGCGGTTTCCGATACGAATCCGCCATCGTTGAACCGACCGTCCTGGGGAATCCAGTTGTCGAAGATGTTCGTCGGGTTCTTGTAATGTGCTCGTTTCCAGTCGATCTGGTAGGGGTTGCCCGAGAATGCAGCCAGTGTAATATCGCCAAGATTACCGTGCTTGGAGAAATCGGTCCCCAGCTTGCCGAACGACATTTCTGTGTCGCTGCCGCTGCGGCAGGCCCATTCCCATTGTGCTTCAGTCGGCAGGGCGACTTTCTTACCGCTCTTGGCTGACAGCCATTTGCAGAACTCAACTGCCTGTCGCCACGAGAGGCGAACTGCGGGCAAGTCGCCTGCGTTTACGTTGTAGCCCGGTATGCCAAACTGGTAACCGTGGCGGTCTTCTTCACGCGAATCGTGCTTGGCGTCGAACGTGCGGAATTGCGCGTTGGTAACTTCGAGTTTGCCCATCCAGAAGCCCTTGGCGATAGTCGCAGCGGCTTGGGGCGCCTCGTCGGCGTATCCGTTGGCGGCGCCGATTACGAACTTGCCAGCCGGTACGTAAACCAGCTCCATCGTTACATCTTTGCCCAGCTCGATCGAGATCGGTTTGCGATCTTTCACCAGGGCTGCGGCGTCTTTCAGGGGCCAGCCGGCAAGTGTCATCGGCGTGGCGGGTTTGAGCGGTTCGGGTATTATCGCCTTGATCTTGCGGGCGGGCAAGACCGGCAGGAACTCGTGGTTCTCGTCGACGTTGGCGTAGAGCTTTCGCGTCATGGAACGCAAGGCTTCCTTGCTGTCGGCGGCTTTTTTTCCAACGATAGTCGACCAGCGTCCGTGGTACGGTGCGTTGAAGTCGATCCAGGTAATCAGGCGGTCCCAGGCCTCGGCGTCGAGCTTCACGTTGTTGTGCCCTTTGATAAGCATCTGCACCAGTTCGGTGGTGTCGGCGTGGAACTCCAGAGGCGTCATCATCGGCATGGGGCTTTCGATGCCCGGGCGTCTCACGTAGCGATGCAGCGTGCCGTACGCCACCGAGAACTTACCGCCGGTGCCCTTGCCGGTGTTACCGGCCATCTTCGTGGTCCAACCCTTCAGCATCTCGGTCCCGCGCAGATCGGGCAACATTTTCCCGTCGTCGCGTTTCTGCCCGTTGTGGCAGCCGACGCAGAACTTATCGAGCACGGGCTGAACTTCACGCGTGAATTCGTAGTTGCGGGCCGGTCCGTACCAAGGCGTAATCTTGACCGGAGCCTTACGGGCTGCTGTCGGGATTCCCGCCGGCGGGGCGTCTTTGGCATCCTCGTGGCATCCCAGGCATGACAGCGTCTCCCCGGGCATCGCAGTGAGCCAGCTTCGCATGAGTTGCAGTGATTTACCTTCGCTATCGAGCGGTTGGATCGCGATTGGCGTGTTTGCCGGTACGATGAACGACGCCGAACCGTCGGCTTCGACAGGTACGGTGCCCAGCGTGCGGCGCATGTCCCAGGGGCCGTCCATTCCGATCGAACCGTACAGCCCGCCAACTCCACCGTAACCGAACGTATAAGTGTACAGGCGAAGTTTCTTGACTTCGCCTTTCGGTACGCCAGCCAGGCCCGGTCCGTAGTAAACATTCGATATCATGACGATCGCGTCCTTGCGGTTCGTATCGATTCTGTCCGGTACTATCCGCGGCGTGGTCGTCTTGCGGAACGGGACCGGTTCGAGCATCGCGAATCCGGGTTGCTCTTTGATCAGCAGCATGTTGTCGAACGTATCGACGAGGTAAATGCCCCACGCCGATCGGCCTGTGGGTTGCATCGATACGATGAAATACTTATCGCTCAGCGGGTAGGGCGTCAGGAACTTCGGCCAGGACCCGCCGGTCAGACCGTCCTTGATTATCGCTTCGACTTTCAGACCGTAGCCCGGGATTCTCTGGATAGCACCTTCGGCTTCCTGGGTTCCGCGGGCCGGATCGAACACGATAAGCTCGCCCACGCGAGCCGGTGCATGGTGACCACCGATCACACCGACGAACATCGTAGAATGCCCGGGGATCGGACGCGAGTAGAACGTCGAGTTAGGCCAGAACGACCCGCTACCGTAATACGCTCGCTGGTTCGTTCCGTCGGGGTTCATCGTGAACATCATTCGCGAATTTGAGTGGGGCAGATCGGCGTATTCCCAACGCGAGTAGAGTATCGTTCCGTCCTGGCGGACTGCCGGATGCCAACTGTGCTCCTGGTCGAAACATAGTTGGCGGATCTCGGTCCCGTCGGCTTTCATGCGGAAGAGCATAGCTGCCGGTGAGTTGCCTCGTACGCACGGTACGGCAACATGCGGGGCGGTTGATGTATAGAGGATGTCGCCGCAGGGCAGGTAGCATGCGTCGTAATTGTTCGTGTACGATTCGTTTTTGCGGGTGGGTGATACTTGGCGTAGGGCGGTTCCGTCGGCCTTGATTTCGTGTATCTGCCATGCTCCGCGTCCGCCTTCTGAGGGCATGGAGAAGAGCATTTTATCGGCATTGAAGTGCAAGTCGACTTCGCCGACGTATTCGTCTTTCGTCGGTTTGAACAGCGTAGTTAACTTGCCCTGAGGCGTTACTGGCGACAGGACGGCTATATCGTTATCGTAGCCGGTTTTCCTTAGCGACGAGTTACTCTGCCAGTTTCGCGGCATGCCCAGGTTGGACGCTTTTCTGCGGATCAGAAGCAGTTTTTCGAAGTCCAGCAGCGGGTTTGCCAGCAGTGCTTCTGTTTGCAGGGCGATGAGCGCCTTGGTCTGCTCGGCTCCGACGGGCATGGTTTTGATTGTTTCGAGGCGTTTGGCGTATTCGGCGCCTTTGGGGTAGCGGTCTTTGTACGTTGCGGTCAGGTCTTTGATCGCTCGGGCGAGTGCGTCGATATTGACCATTGCCGGGGCGGGTGTGGTTTTGGCTTTGGTTTTTTTTCTGCCTGGAATCGGCTTGTCGACGGTGACTCGTTTACCCTTGGGATACTTCTGCATGTTCCTGGCGTCGTACTTGTCGAGTACGCGGAAGACGCAACTGCCATTCTTGCCCGCGCCGGAACCGATGCCGACTTCTGCTTCAAATCTCACGTACTTTCCATCGAGCTTGAAATGCATGGAGCTGGGTGCGTGGAGCATGAAGCCTTTCTTGAACGTCTTGGTCCCGATTTTCAGCACGCCGCCGGAGAGTCCCTTGTTGAGTATGAGTCTTGCGTGCCCGGCTTTAGCGGTGGGCTTGATCGTTGTCATGTCGATCTTCTTGCCGGCAGCGTCGATCAGTACTGGTGAGCCCCATGCCGCCCGATCGTGGTGGTAGTCGTCAGGCCCGGATGTCGCCAGGAGCCAGAGGTCTTTCAGCCCCGTGATGTCAACGCTGACTTTCGTGGGCTGATCTCCGCCTCGGATCACCTTGGTGTCCAGCGGTTTGAACGCCTGTGGTTTGGCTTTGGCGTGGGGTGTGAATATTCCCATCGTCAAAGCGGCTGTGATAATGAACGTGATTGACAAGTTGATCGGTCGTATACGCATAATCGCTATAGCTCCAAAGTTATGTTGATGGTCTGTACAGTATATATTAAAACGAATGAATTATCTGCAAATTGCTTGCGTTAATTACCACAACGGATCGCCCGCAATATTAGGGGGCGACAAATTTGGCATTTTCGTGTAACATATTCAACCTAATGAACAATGAACCGCCAAACTATGGTGAATTAACTTATGGAGTATGGAAAAATGTTTCGTCCAGAGATCAAAGTAGTAGACTGCACAATCCGTGATGGCGGATTGATGAATGACTCTCACTTCCCCCACGATATGGTGCAGAAGGTTTATCAGGCGATCTGCGAAGCCAAGGTGGATTATGTTGAGTTGGGTTATCGCAACTCGAAAAAGATGTTCTCGACGGACGAATACGGCGCCTGGCGCTTCTGTGACGAGGAAGATCTCAAACGCGTAGTCGACGATTTTGACCCCGGCGATACGAAGCTCGCGGTTATGATGGACGCGCATAAGTCGTTTCCGCAGGACGTGATACCCGCTGACGAGTCGCTGGTGGATATGATCCGAGTGGCTACTTATGTCAAGGATATTGACAAGGCAATTCGTCTGGCGCAAGTCGCCGACGAGATGGGCTACGAAGTTGGCGTGAATATCATGGCGATCTCGCACGAAGGCGGAATGTTCCTCGACGAGGCCCTCAAGCAGATCAACTCCGAGACCAACGCCAAGGTTGTATACGTAGTAGACAGCTTCGGTTCGCTCTACAGCGAGCAGGTTCACTATTACGTGGCGAAATACCAGGAACACCTGACCAGCGGTAAGGAAATTGGCATTCACTGCCACAACAACCAGCAACTCGGTTTCGCCAATACGATTGAAGGTATTATCAAGGGTGTAAACTACGTTGATGGAACCCTTTACGGTATGGGCCGAGCCGCCGGTAACTGCCCCCTGGAGCTGCTGCTAGGCTTCCTGAAGAACCCGAAATTCAACCTCAAACCGCTGCTGAAAGTCATTGGCGAATCAATTATGCCTCTGACTAAAGAATGGCAGTGGGGATACAGAATCCCGTACATGGTCACCGGTATCCTTAACCAGCATCCCGCAAGTGCAATGGCCTGGATGGACGCGGAAACTGAACCTGGCGAAGATTACCTGAAATTCTACGGTAAAGTCACAGAAGACGATCGACCCAAATAGCACGGATCAATATCCAACAGAACAATCCCGAAGTACATCGGGATCCAAGTTTCAAGTAACGGCAACGGCAACGGCACGGAAACGTCGCCGTTGCCGTAATTTGGACCCCGCCTGCCGTAGGCAGGTGCGGCGCGCCGACTTGACGCTGCTTTTGCCGCTCGCTGTTCGCTGTTGCCGTTCGCCGTTATCCGTCGTTATCCGTAGCATATCCGCCGTTTGCCGTTGCCGTTGTCGTATCTAATCCGTGCCATCCGTGGTTAAAAAAGCCGTTGCCGTTACTGATCGTTGATAACTGATAACTAGCCGTTACTGAGAAATATCATGGATAAACTTAATACTCGATTTCCGCCTTCACCTACTGGTTATCTGCACGTTGGGGGCGCCAGGACGGCGTTGTTTGGGTTCGTGATGGCCCGGAAAACCGGCGGGCAGTTCGTTCTGCGAATTGAAGATACCGATCGGGCTCGTCATGACGAGTCGGCTGTCGATAAAATTATCGAAGATCTGAACTGGCTCGGGATCACCTGGGACCAGGGTCCGGATATCGGTGGAGAAAACGCGCCGTACAGGCAGAGCGAACGATTGCATGTCTACTGCCAGTACGTCCAGAAACTCCTTGCCGCCGGTAAGGCGTATTACGCATTCGACACGCCTGAAGAACTCGACGCGATGCGAACCTCCGCCCAGAAAGCCAAGCAAAACTTCCGATACCCAAGGCCCAATCCGCTGCCCACCGTAGAGGACGCAGAAAGGGCACGCGACGAAGGACGCCCTGTTGTAGTGCGATTCCTCTGCCCCGGGCAAGACGTCACCATTTGCGACGATGCGTTCGGCGATGTGACGATGCCCGCAGATCAGACCGACGATTTCATCATCCAAAAGGGCGACATGTACCCGACGTATCACCTGGCAAACGTGATCGACGACGCGCTTATGGGCGTTAACTACATCATGCGAGGGCAGGAATTCCTCGGACAGTCGTGGCGACACAAACTGCTGCGGGAAGCGATGGGCTTCGACGAGCCCGGCTACTGCCACCTGCCGCTGATAATGGACGTGCAGGGACGAAAACTCTCAAAACGCGACGGTGACGTCGAAGTGTTCGCGTTCCGACAGGCCGGGTATCTGCCCGAAGCGATGATTAACTATCTGGCGCTGCTGGGATGGAATCCGGGCAACGATATCGAACGATTCTCGATGGCTGAGCTTATCGAACTGTTCACGCCGGAGCGAGTGGGTAAAACAAACGCGAAATTCGATCGCGATAAACTGCTGGCGTTTAATACCGATGCTATCGCAGCCGCCAGTGAAGACCGCCTGCTCGAGGCGTTTAAAGACTATCTCTCGATCAACGAAACGCCGATACCGAGCGATGACGACGACTTGCTGCGCCGAATCCTGCGAGCAAACAAGGGCTTCAGAACCTTCGCAGACATTATCGCCAAGAGCGGGATTCTGTTCGACGCCGACGCGGTTATCGAATACGAGCCCAAAGCGGTAAAGAAATGGCTCGCCAAGGGCGATGGTGCAGGTTGGGTGATGCTGGCTGAACTCAGAGGGCGTTTGGACGACTGCGAGTGGACCGTAGAGGCGATTGACCAACTCATCGCTGACATCTGCCAACAGCACGATATCGGAATGGGCAAAGTCGCCCAACCGATACGAGTCGCGGTCACCGGCAGGGCGGTAAGCCCGTCGATCGGCGAGACCCTGACGTTCCTGGGCAAGGAGCAGACCCTGCTCCGCATAGAAAACTGCATGGCAGCCCGGCCTAACGAACGATAACGTCACACCGCGACAACCTGCTAAAACGCAAGCGGTGAACATTCGTGTGTCTTACCGCTTGCGGTTTAGCAGAAATCTTCTAAAACGTTGATCGCACGAAAAAGCCCACAGATAGCAATTGCTGCCTGTGGGCTTTAACTTGTTTATGGGGAGTGTGTTAGAGGCGAATCTTGTCTAGTACTCCGCCTACTGGGTCCTTGGTTTTGGTATCGTCGCCTTCGGTTTCCTTGGGATCGCCATCGGTTACGCGTTTGAGTAAGTCCAGCGGGTTCTTTGACTCACCGCCATCGGGCTTGGTGACACCGGGCGTTTTAAGGAGATCGCCTGCGCCTTTCAATATATCCGCGGGGTTGCTCGTCGGTAGCTTGCCGTCGAGCAGATCGCCTGCGCCTTTCAATATATCCGCAGGATTGCTCGTCGGCAGCTTGCCGTCGAGCAGATCGCCGACGCCGGGGATCGGAACGTCGGCAAGGACCTTCTTGAGTTGCGCACCAGCCATGTTGGCCAGTTGGGCTTTACCGGCGGCCAGGAGTGTGTCTTTCAGACCGGCCAGGGTTTTTCCTGCGTCAACTTTCAGTTGCGGATTGGCCATCGTCCCGTGGACATCGGCTGACAGCGTCATCTCGGTAATGTTCTTGAAGATTTCCTGGGATGTCGCCGCGTCCAAACCGAAGATGCCCTTGTCGCCGCGCATTGCTGATTTCATTCCATGCACTTTCAGCACCAGCGGCATCTTGAGGTCCTTGGAGCTGAACGTTCCGTTGAAGTCGATGTCGGCAAGGGCTTCGCTGATGTCGACCGGGCACTTGTCGCTCAGACCCAGCGCCGCGACCGGAAGGTTAGGCGCGATAATTTTAAGCGCGTGCCTGGCGTCTTTGTTCACGAAGTCCAGAGTGGCTGACCCGTCGAAGTCCTTGTCGCTGGTTACTTTTAACGTAGCCGGTTTTTCGTTCAGCGCCAGGTTGTTCGAAAGTTCGGTGGCTTCGACCTTGAAGTTGCCTAGCTGGTCGACCGGGATTTTGGCCACTTCGAGTCGTCGTATGGTTATCGTCGGGCGTTCGACCAGTAAATTAGCGGCCGATGCTTTCAGATAACCGAGCTTTTTGGCCAGTTCTTTGGCTTGTTCCTTAGTTTCGGCCGGTGAGCGTTCTTCGGGGTCTTTCTTGTTCTTTTCCTGTTCTTCCAGGTACTCTTTGATCTTTTTGAGGTAATCGAGTATCTGCTTTGAGTTCTCGAAGTAGTCGCCGATATTGAAAGGACCCTTGGGTTCCTCGGCCTCCTCGACGGGGCGATATACTTCTCCGGGCGAATCGCGTTTTTCGCCAAGTGTCATTTCTCCGATCAGGATTTTGTCGATCACTACTCGCTTGGTCAGCAGTTCGGTCATGCTGATGCTTGTGCTGAGTTTTGCGATAGTGTAGCTGTTGTGCGTCGGGTTTGCCCGATCGGTCACCTGCATGCCTTCCATGGTGAACTTACCGTCGGTCAGCGACAGGTTAACGCCTTCGACGTTGACCTCGGCGCCGGCGGCGGCTTCTACAGCGGTCACTAACGCTGATTTGGCAATATCGTCAAGGAATATCGCCTAGAAGCCCAGGAACAGGCCCACCAGCACCGCACAGAAGATCAGACCTGACTTGCGGAGGATCGGATGTTTCATTCCGAGCATTTCGGCGATGGTTTTCTTCTGCTTACCGAAGAGCAGCCGCATAATGATTCGGATGAATATATTACCAGAGAGTTTCTGGACCCTTGAGCTTTTCTCACCGGCCATCAGCGTACCGAGACGCAGCAGTTTTATCGCTCGCGCTATGATGTATCCGGCGACTCCGCCAATGAGTATTCCGACGGGAATTCCGCCCACCATGCAGTATATGTCCAGGTCCATCAGCGCGATGAACGGGGTTTGGTACGCCTGTGCGAACAGGCCTTCCAGCCCGATCTGGTGTATTATCACGTAACCAATCTCGAATGTTACGGGCGCCGCAGTCAGGCAGATCGCCTTTCCGATAAGCACGCCGATAAGCATCAGCGGCAGGGAGAGGTTAAGTATCGCAAAGAGGATAATGCCCGACAGCACCAGCGCATTGAAACTGGGCGACATTCCGAGCGTTGCTCCGAGCACGCAACTCAAAATTATCTGCCACGACGACGCGCCGCCTCGAACCATCTTGACGAATTTGCGGAATAGCGTAAACATGTAATACTCCTTATCTGTCAAATTCCACACAACCGAACCGATTGGCGCAAACTTGCACCAATCACGAAAGGCCAAGAGACATGCCTCTACCGAATTAATTATAGCGCAACGAATTACGAAAGCAAATAGAACATCAGGATCGCTGGTTGTTTATCGGACTTCTTCAACTGCTGCTTGGGGGAGAAGTTCGTTGAGTTTGGTGGTGTGGCCTCTGCGGTAAATAATGTATTTCTTTCCTGCGCTGGAAACTGGTATTGTGGCATACTCAAGATACGTTGCGTTCTTACGCTCGTTATCAACAACGACTGATAGTGTCGCGATAAAAGGACGCATGATGGAAACAATCATACATACAGTTGATGATGTTCTGACTGCAGACACGCCCGCGTACGACAGAATCCAGCGGATGCGCCAGAGGGTTGTCAACGTTCAGCCGGAGGTTTGTCTGGAAAGAGCCCTCATCGCCACCAGGGTATACCAAGACAATGAGCACCTTTCTCCATTACGGCTCAGGGCGAAGGTTTTTGATGCGGTAATGAATCAAATGCCCATTTTTATCCTCGAAGACGAATTGATTGTCGCCCACCAATCCTCAAAACACAGAAGCGCACCGCTGTTTCCGGAATTTGCTGTAGACTGGATCGATCGCGAGATAGAGACATTTTACACAAGGGATCAGGATAAGTTTTACATCAGCCAGCAGGATATTGAAGCCTTCCGAAAGGAAATCTATCCATACTGGAAGGGCAAGACGTTCAGCGACAAAATGATGAGCTATATGACTGAGGATATACGGCTCCTCCGTTTTGACGCCGGGCTCATCAGCGTTGGAGTTCACGAGGAAGGCGCTATCGGCCATGTGCTTCTCGATTACGAAAAGATCCTCAAACACGGCCTTAGTGGGGTGATGGGCAGGATTCGTGAGAAACTGGCGGCCTTGACCTCTTGGAAGGCCCAAGACATCCACGCCAGGGGTTTCTACGAGGCCTGCCTGTCGGTATGTGACTCGGTGATCACTTTCGCCAGGCGATATTCCGAACTGGCGAAAGATATAGCCTCAAAAGAGGACAGCCCCCAACGCAAAGCTGAACTGATCGCCATTTCCGAAAACTGCGCCCGCATGCCGGAACTCCCGGCAGAGAATTTTTACGACGCGTTGCAGAGTCTTTGGTTCATGCAGGTAGTTACGCAAATCTACGACAACGGCGTGTCAATTTCTCCGGGCCGATTCGATCAATACATGTATCCCTACTATGAAAAGGATCTCGCCGAAGGCAACTTGACCAAGGCCCAGGCCCAAGAGTTGCTGGAGGCTATGTGGGTGAAATTCTGCGAGCCAATAAAGATATACTGTGCTGATGACGCTGCATTTCATGCGGGCTATCCTATGGGGCAGAATCTCGTTATCTCGGGCATAACCGCTGATGGCCAAGACGGTACGAACGACCTGTCATATCGTTGCCTTGAAGCCCATCGCCACCTTGTGTTGTCGCAGCCGAACTTCTCGGTGCGGCTCCACTCGAAAACGCCGATTCAATTTGTCCACAAGGTTTGCGAGGCGATCCGTAAAGGCAACGGTATGCCGCAGATCGTTAATGATGACATCTACGTGCAGGCGATGCTGGATTTGGGCGTATCGCTGGACGAGGCCAGGGACTACGGGCTGGTCGGCTGTGTGGAGATTACCCCCAAACACACTTGGGGCCGCTGCAATGGCGGCTATCTGAACATGAGCAAGGTTCTGGAGCTTACGCTGCTTGACGGACGATGCGGTATTTCCGGTAAGCAGGTCTCCATCAAAACAGGCGATCCGGTTGGGTTTGAAACCTTTGACGATTTCGTGTCCGCCTTTACCAAGCAGATGAATTACTGCACCGAGATCCTGGTCAAGTGGGATAATATCATCGATATGGTGCATGCTGAGAACATGCCCATTCCACTTCATTCGATCATGGTTGACGATTGTGTTGAAAAGGGGATGGACGTGTTGAAAAGCGGAGCCAGATATAACTGGACCGGTCCCCTGGGAGTGGGGATCGCCAATGTGGGCGATTCGCTTTATTCGATCAAGAAGGCTGTGTATGAAGATAAACGCTTCACAATGGAGCAACTCATCGGCGTGCTGGATAATGACTTCGACGGCAACGAAGTGATGCGACAATACCTGCTGAACCGAATTGATAAATACGGTAATGATCTTGAAGGCCCTGATCAGATGGTTAGATTGTCCACGGACATTTTCTTCGATTCCCTACTCGGTTTTGAAACGTACAGGGGCGGTCCGTTTACTGCGGCGTTATTACCGGTGGCTGCATATGTTCCGTTTGGCTTGGCGACGGCTGCACTACCGGACGGAAGGAAGAAGTTTGAACCGCTTGCCGATGGGATATCCCCCAACTACGGGGTTGATGTTCAAGGACCTACCGCAGCGATGAAGTCTGTCTGCTGTATCGATCATGTTCGCTGCGGTAATGGCGTGATATTCAACCAGAAGATTCTGCCGTCCACCGTTTCCACTGACGAAGGGATCGCCAAATGGGCCGATCTGATAATGAGTTACATTTCCCTGGGTGGCGGACACGTTCAATTTAATATTGTATCCGGCGAAACGTTGCGAGACGCCATTGACCGTCCGGAAAAATACAAGGGCCTGGTGGTGCGAGTAGCCGGTTACAGTGCATTCTTCAATGAGCTTGCTCCTGAAATCCAGGAAAGCATCATCGCAAGAACTGAGCATCAGTTGTGATGTCGATAACTACGGGAGTGAGAATTACATGTCTGGAGATGTAACTAGATACGGATCGGTTATTGGGCTCAAGACCGAAAAGTTGGACTACTACAAGCAACTCCACGCCAACGCCTGGCCGGAGGTGTTGGAGCAGATCAGCAACTGCAATATCAGAAACTATTCGGTTTTCCTCAAACAGATGGATGACGACAACTACTATCTGTTCAGCTACTTCGAGTATACGGGCACAGACATCGAGGCGGATCTGGCCCGGATGGGTGAAGATGAAACCACCCGCAAATGGTGGAAAGAAACCGACCCCTGTCAACTCCCCTTAAGCAACCGCAAAGAAGGCGAGTGGTGGGCGTCAATGGAAGAAGTTTTTCACTACGAATGAGATGGGGATTACATAGATTTTTGGATTACATAGATTAACGGCAACGGCATTTGCCACAGAGATCACAGAGAACGGCAACGGCGAAAATTTTGTTACGGCAACGGCAACGACTACGGCGAGGACACAGAGAACGGCGCTAGTATTCGCCGTGGTCGTTCTCTGTGATCTTGCCGTTCGCCGTCGCCGCCGTCGTGGCCGTAACAAATTCCCCGCCGTTGCCGTTGCTGTTGCCGTTCTCTGTGACCTCTGTGGCAAATGCCGTTGTCGTTAGCCGTTAATCCATGTAATCCTGAAATCATTATAATCCCCATCTGGTTTTTGGTCGCCTTGGTCTTACCAGAAAATAGCGTACAAGACGCACATGGTTATCAGTAGGATTACGGTGAGGACCTTGTAGTTGCCCAGGCCTCGCCATCCGGGCGACTTCAGTGCGTCCAGCGGGGAATCCCACACCAGTTTCATGCGTTCGGAGGTGGTTTTGTCGGGCCAGAGCAGGGAGGATACCATCAGGATTGCGCTGCATATGCAGAAGAGATAGAAACCGGCCATCATGAATAAGACGTTCCATTTCCAGGCGATATCGAACCGGTTCCAGAGCATTGCGGACATTTCATCTTTAAAGAAGTCCAGCAGGAACACGGTGAATCCTAAAACGGTTCCACTTATAAGCGTGACTATTGACCCGCGTGATGAGGCGCGTTTCCAGAACACTCCGAAAACAAACACCGCCGTAATCGGAGGCGCTATGTAGCAAATCACAGCGGCGCAACCCTGGAAGATAGTTTTAAATCGTCCTAGATGAGGGGACCATAGTATCGCCAGGATAACTCCGATAAAAGTGACGATCTGCCCGACCCGGATAAGATGTTTGTCGTCAGCCTTGGGCTTGAATCGCTTGTAGAGATCATATGAAAAGAGTGTTGCCGTTGAATTCAGAGCGCCCGAAACGGT
>JABGPF010000502.1 GCA_018645065.1 Phycisphaerales bacterium | reverse complement strand
AAGCCGCTGGCGACCAAAGCACTGACGTCCAAACCGCTGCCGGCCGCCAAAGCAACGGTCGCGAACAAAACGATCGCACTGAAACTGCAAGTGCCCGACGAAGCGATGAAACGCTACGAATTAATCGTCCAGCCGTGGGGGACAATCAACGCCGAACTCACCGTAGACGGGAAACCCGTCCCCGCCCGCCAGTCATCAAAAGACGTCCGTTGGAGTATCCACGCATTTGATCTGAGTGGGTATCGCGGCAAGACTATAACGCTCCAGGTGCGTCTGAAACCCGATCCGAAGGCGGAGAAAAAGCCCGCCGCATCAGTGCTGACAGAAGCATGGATTTTCGCTGACAGGCCCGTATCCGCCAAGCCGGCGCCGAGCGATCAACACCTGCCCAAACCGATTTTTCAAAACTTCCGCCGAATAACCCAGAACGTGCTAACCAAACAGAAAGCCCCGGTCTCACCGTATGGGGTCAGAGCTCCATTAGTCACTAAGGATTCAAACTTACCAAGTCGGAGTTTTGTTAGTCATTAGTTTAAAAGGTTTTATATCTTAGTGACTAATGGAGCTCTGACCCCATACGTCCGTCAATCAAACAGAAAGTTACAAGGTAATCATGAAAACATGCATCATGGCAGTATTGCTGATATCTAGTGTCGCCTTGGCGATTGAGCCCTCGATAATTCCTCGCCCGACATCGTTAAAGACCACTGGCGGTGGTTATACAATTACCGCCCAGGCTACGATTCAGTGCGACGCGGCGTTTAAGAACGAAGCGGACTATCTGGCCCAAACGCTCCGCACTGCCGCTGGTTTCGAATTGAAGGCTGGATCTGATGCGGGCATTCGACTGCGAAAGATCGACGATAAATCGCTCGGCGCCGAAGGGTATCGCCTGAGCATTAACGCAAAACGAATTGAGATTAGTGCTGTTGCGCCGGCTGGCGCCTTTTACGGTATCCAAACGCTGCTTGGCATGCTGGCGCCGGAAGTCGTCAGCCCCAAGCCCGTTTCGGGCGTTAAGTGGGTCGCGTCGGGTGTCGAAATTGTGGACAAACCCAACTTCCCTTGGCGTGCGTTTATGCTCGACGAGGCGCGGAACTTCAAGGGCGAAAAGGAAGTCAAGAAACTGCTCGACTCGATGGCCCGCTGCAAAATGAACGTGTTTCAGTGGCATTTGACGGACGACCAGGGCTGGCGGATCGAGATCAAAAAATATCCCAAACTCACGCAGATTGGCTCCAAGCGCAGCGATACGCAGATCGGCGGGTGGAAGAGTCCGCTGCGAAGCGGGAAGGTTCACGCGGGTTTCTACACGCAAGAGCAGATCAAACGAATAGTCGCCTACGCAGCACAACGTCATATTACCATCGTGCCCGAGATCGGCATGCCCGGCCACGCCAGTGCAGCCATTGCGGCGTATCCGCAACTCGGCATGGGCGGGAAAAAGCTCGCGGTGCCTGTGACGTTCGGCAAGCATCCGAACCTGTATAACGTTGCTGACGAAAACGTCTACAAGATGATCTCGGATATACTTGACGAAGTAGTAGCGCTGTTCCCGAGCAAGATTATCCACATTGGCGGCGACGAGGTTCAGCCGGGCTTGTGGCAAAAGAGCGACGAAGTGTCCAAGCTCATGGAAGCCAAGGGCCTGAAAACCTACAGCGACGTGCAGGTTTATTTTACTAACCGCATCTCGCAGATCGTAGAGGCCAAGGGACGCCACATTATGGGCTGGAACGAGATAACCGGCGACCAGGTTCACGGCGGTTCGGGGGCCAAAGGAGCCTCGAAACTCTCCCAAGACGCAGTCGTGCAGTTCTGGAAGGGCAGCACCGATCAGATGACCGCTGCCATTCGAGCCGGGCACGATACGGTGAATTCAACGCACAGCAGCACGTATCTCGACTACCCGTACGGGAAGATACCGCTGTCGCGTGCTTACGCGTTTAATCCGATCCCTCGCGGGTTGGAGGACAAGTACAAGTCCAAGGTTGTCGGTTTGGGTTGCCAGATGTGGGGCGAGTGGATTCAGACGGTCGAGCGGATGGAGTTTCAGGTTTACCCTCGCATATTCGCCTACGCCGAAGCCGCCTGGACGCAACCTGCACGCAAAGATTACAAGAACTT
>JABGPF010000152.1 GCA_018645065.1 Phycisphaerales bacterium | reverse complement strand
CGGGTCCTTCCGCATGAGGAAGTAGTTCAGTTCGTGGCAGGCGTATTTGGAGTAAAGTTCGCGTTTCTTGTCGTCCTTCAGCTTAGGCCAGCCGAGTATGAACCCGAATTTCTTGAGCGTAGCGTTTCGGCTTAGCGTTACCTGCAATCCGTAAACTTTGCCCAGCGTGTCGTAGAGTTCCATCGGGCTGGTTGCGATGTCAGCCAGCACAAAATCGGCGCCTTTGAGCAGGTGGGTGATCTTTTTTTGCTCTGCAAAGTGCTTGGTCGAATCGAGTGCGAGCACCAGGTCTTGTCTGTTGAATGCGGGTTTTGTTTCCGCCAGCGACAGTTCGCGATACACGGTGTTTTCGGGATCAACGGCTGCGATGCGGATATGTTGCTTGCCGGCTAACGCGTCGATGGGAATGGTGACCACGCCGTTTTTGTCCGGTTGGATGTTCAGTATCACCGAGGAGGCGGAGGCCAGGAAGTTGAGGTTCGAGAAATTGCCCGCCTGTTGACCCGGTTTGGTTCTTCCGGTGGCGGCTCCGTGACCGCTGCCCTGGCCTTCTCCTCTGCGGTCGAACCTTGTTCCCGCGGCTGCGGTCTGCGTGCCGGCGTCGGTTTTGCGGATGGCCCAGGGGTTCAGCAATAGTTCGGGCCGTTTGAGCATGTTGCCCGGGAATTTCACTGCGTACTTGCGGTCGATAATGTAGCGATACTCATCGCCGATGTTCCGTCCGGTCAGGTAGAGCGAATCGAGCTTCGACATCGTCATTTGTCCGGGATTCACGTAACCGACGCGCGTGAGTTGCGAGTAGAGGGGGTATTCGGGCATGTAGCGTGCGGCGAGAATGTGAACGCGAGTGTACTTGCCCGCGTTGGCCAGTTGGACAGTTATCTCCTTCTTGCCGGTTTTTGTCGAGACGATCTGCAGCGGCTTGGCGTTGATTACCTGCAACTGTCTGAGATCGCCAAGTACGTATCCTTGTGCTATTCTGCCTTCGGTCAGCGAAATCTTAATGCGCTGGCCTGAGTCTTTCAGCAGCAGATCGTAATCGCCTGCGGGCAGGTCCTGTATTACGAGCATTCCGTTTTTGATGCTCGCAGCGGCGCGGCGGTCGCAGAGGTACGTGGAGCCTCTGAGCTGCAGCAGCGATACTTCGCTGGCTGAGGCGGAACTGGCCTTGCCCATGTAGGGCAGATAGAGGGGTTGTCCGGCCTGTCCGTGGATGGTGTCTGAATAGGTGTGACGATCGCCCGGGAATCGCCATGTGTGACTCACCCCGGCCGGTCCGCGTGCGGTGATGTACGATATCTCCGGAAGCGATCCGAGTTGTATCCGCCCGGCGTCGTCGGTTTTCAGCGTTACGTGCACAGACTGCTTGAAGTCGCGATGCTTGATGATCAGGTACACCGGCTGGTCCATCTTGCGTTCAGCCGTTTTTCCGCGCACTTCCAGAATGTACTTGCCCGATGCGGTCATCAGGTGCAGGTCCTGAACCTTTTCGGTTGCGTCCATTCCGTTAAGTGCAAAACTCGCCGAGGCGCCGAGGTTGTTCTTCTTGGCCTGGGACTTGTTTGCGACCTTGGCCGTCAGGCTGAAACTAATCCGCCTGAGATTCTCAGCTACGCGGAATTCGGTGGCGGTTTCGCGGTCTTCAAACAGTTTGTAGTCCTTGAACTTCTTGGTCGACGCCACGCCGTCCTGATCAACTGTGGTTATCGTCAGGGCGACATCCTCCAGGATCGACAGCGTAACCGGAACGCCGTTAACCCGGAGCATCGGGCGAACTATTACGCTGGCTTTCTTCTGTTGGAGGAGGGCCTCGCGGTCAACGTAGATCCCTGCGGTCAGTTGGTAGTTCTCTGAGAGGTGATTGAATTCGTCAAACGAGGTGAAGCCTTTGTGTGCGATGATAATCTTCTGGCGGCGGGGGCTGTTGGAGAATGGGATGTTGATCAGCCCGTCTTCGTCGGCGATGTATCCGGTCCCGCCCAGTATGATCTTTGCTCCGCTGAGTTTGCGGTTGGCTGCGTCGAGAATCGTAAAGACCTGTCCGGCGACCGACGTTCGCACCAGGAAGCGGAGCTTGCCTTTGCGAACGAGGAGTCGTGAGTTGCGGCCGTTGCCTATGAAGTCGATAACCCAGACGCCGCGCCCTTTGAGATTGTCGAACTTGAACTGCCTGGCTTCGCGATGGAACGGTGAGTTCTTGTACTTGATCACTCGTTCTTCGTTTGCGACCAGCCCGTCGAGGTTGATGTCGGTGGTGACCTGCTTGCCGTATTTGCGGTAGTAATTGTCGGTGTTTACCTGGTAGACCTTCACGATGAGCGTTTTTACGTTCTTGATCTTCATGCCGAGAGTGACTTTGTCTTCGGGGGCGAAGAAGATTTTGTTCGTGTATGCGAAATCCAGATCGATGCGTTCCTTGAGGGCCTTGATCTGCGACGGACTGAGCATCTTCTGCCATTTTTCATCGTCGCCGATTCTGTTTACGATCTTCGTTTCGGCGAATACGTGCTTCAGGTAGCTGCTGTTGAGGTATGTCAGATAGGTGTCGTAGGAGTCGGCTTTGACGAAGTAGTTCATCAGATAGCTTCTGATAAGCGGTTCGTCGTTGCCAACGGGTTTCAGGAGCGTCTGGGCGTAGAAGTTGCTCCCTAGATTGATGCGATAGCGTCGGTTGATGTCGGAGTTGTAGTATTTGTAGTTGGCGTACGATGCGCTGCGGGGCAGCTTGATGTACGTCATGAAGCGGTCGGCGTCATACTTGCCCAGGGCGCGGTCGTGGACCAGGCGATGGTGCAGCACGTGGGCCTTGAGCGAATTGAACGCTGGGGTCAGCCGCGACACGAAGCTCCATAGACGATCAAGATACGCCTCGCGGGCCTTGGCGTCGTGGCGCCAGTCCACATCAACGCCGGGGTGAAGCTTGGCCAGATACGCGTAAACGAACGTGTTTTGCTTCAGGAGGTCGGGTTTGAGTCTGATGCACTCGTCGAGTTGGGTCAGCAGCATCTTGCTGTGAATCTTCTGGGATCCGAAGCTTCTTGAGTATCGTTTGGTGCTCAGGTCGTCGATTATGAGCTTGACCAGGTTGGGGTAGTCCGGACGCTGCAGGCGGGCTAGCAGGTAATGGCGACGCGCCTCGTTGAGGTTAGTCGCGATCAGCCAATCGGATGCGCGGAGTTCAAATCCGCCCAGCGAATCACCCTGCTGTGCGTACGCACGGGCCGTAAGAACAGCTCGCGTGATCTGCCCCTCGTTCAGCTTCGACTTGAGATTGGTTGTCGTCTGGGCGGTCAATCGCTTGTGGTTGAACCGCAGGCCCAATTTATTCATCAGATAGCTCAGCGTGCCTTTCGGATTGGCTTTGTATTGCAGCAGGGCGCGGCGGTTCTCGAGCATGTACATCTGCGAGGTGCGATGGCCCTTGTGTTTATCAAGCCATAACTTCAGCGTGTTACTGAACTTGTCCTTCTGGTTGGTGTTCTGATAGTGCAGGCAGTGGTAGTAATAAAACTCATCGGTGCCGGGGATAAGCTGCTTGAGGGCTTCTGCGCGATCTTTCGCCAGGGCGAAATCTTCGACATAACCAATCTCCGCAGCGACCGCCAGGGTCGATGTAAGCGAGACAATAACTAACGCGATAGTAAGAGCTTTGGACATTGGATATCTCCTTAATTTTAACCAATACTCAACTGGTTAGATGCTCAGAGCAGTGATAAGTTCCATTCTCTCCAGAAAAAACCACCGTTGCAAGGCAACAAATGCCGTTGCCGTCACCTAGCCCGCCCCCTTTTTATGTCGCACACCAATCCAGAGGCCTTGGGATTCTCTGATTGCTCGTTGTTGTTGTGCGCGGTAGGATGTTGTTTATGAACACATTAAAACAAACTCGGCGGGGGTTTCTTCGGATGGTTGGTGTTGGGGCTGCTGTTTTGGCGGTGGGGCCGGCGGCTCGGGCGGTTGGAAAAACTGCTGGGAAGAAACCTAATATTGTTTTCATAATGGCCGATGATATGGGGTTTGGGGATCCTAAGGCGTTTAATGGTGATTCTAAGATTCCTACTCCTAACATTAATCGGTTGGCCGCTGGCGGGATGCGGTTTTTGGATGCTCATGCTCCGGCGTCGGTTTGTGTTCCTTCGCGGTATGGGTTGCTCACCGGGCGGTATCCGTTCCGGACTCCACAAAAGTGGAACAATTCCCGGATGATCCCGGAAGGGCGGGTTACGCTGGCGTCGCTGCTGAAGAAGAACGGGTATCATACAGGGGTGGTTGGCAAGTGGCATTTGGGGTTCGAGGGCGGTAAGAAAGTCGACTACGCCAAGCCGATGCGCGGCGGACCGCTCGATTGTGGGTTTGATTACTATTACGGGATCCCGGCTTCGCTGGACATCCCGCCGTATTACTACGTGGAAAACGACCGCTGCGTCTCGCCGCCGACCGAAAAGATTGGCGATAGTCACACCAAGGGCGTTCGCTCGATTCAGGGCGCGTTCTGGCGCGGCGGGGGGATCGCAAAGGGATTCAAGCACGATGAAGTGCTGCCGGTTTTCGCTAAGAAGGCGGTGGCGTTTATCGACGATCACCAGAAAGATGCTAAGAACAAGGATAAACCGCTGTTCCTGTACTTCCCGCTGGCGGCTCCGCATACGCCGTGGATGCCGACGGGTAAGTTCGTCGATTCCAGCAAGGCTGGGATGTACGGCGACTTCGTGGTCCAGGTTGATGACGCGATCGGGCAGGTGTTGGGGGCGTTGGACAAGCATAAACTAACCGATAATACGCTGATTTGCTTCACCAGCGATAACGGGCCTGTGTGGTACGCCGAGGATGTCAAGAAATACGGGCACAGCTCGGTTGGGAAATTGCGCGGTATGAAGGGCGATGCGTGGGAGGGCGGGCACCACATGCCGTTCGTGGCCAGTTGGCCCGGTAAGATCAAGCCCGGCGCCAGTAGCGACGAGGTGATCTGCTTTACCGATATGCTGGCGACGTTCGCGGCGATAATGGGCGATAAGCTGCCAGCGGGGGCGGGCGAGGATTCGTATAATATTCTCCCGGCGATGCTGGGCGAAAAGTACGACAAGCCGATCCGCGAGGCTACTGTTTTCACCGCAGGGCTCATGTCGATCCGCCAGGGCAAGTGGAAGCTGATCCAGGGGCTCGGAAGCGGTGGGTTCTCCAAGCCGCGGCGAGTCAAGCCCAAAAAGGGCGAGCCCAAGGGGCAACTCTACGACATGAAAACTGATCCGGGTGAAACTACGAACGTATATAAGGATCACCCGGAGATCGTCGAGCGATTAACGGCGCTGCTGGCCAGGTATCGGAAGGAAGGTCGATCCACGCCGAAAACCCGTTGACCGCCCAAGACGCTAAGCCTATGCTATGCGAACTCGACATAACCCAAGCAGACGGGAATACACTATGAAAAAGCCGCAAAGCGTGTTACTGCTAGTCGCCCTCGTTGTTGCGATGTTCACAAACGCCGGCTGCGTGCCTGAGAAAAGCGATGACGCCGCTACGGGCAAGGTTGTTGAATATTCCTCCGTTGGCGATTCAAACGAGTGGTTCGTGGCGTTTGCACGCGAGTTGGAGACCGAAGCCGAGAAACGCGGGTATAAACTTCGCGTACGGCACGCACAGGCCAAGATCGAAAAGCAAATCGCTGACGTTGAGGACATCGTTTCAGGGCAGCCTGATTACCTGATCCTAGGACCGATTGACACCAAAGGGTCCGCCCGCGCGTTGAATATCGCCAAGGACGCCGATGTTCCGGTTATCGTGGTTAATCGTGATATCGTCGGTAAGGCTGGGGAAGATTTCGTTACCAAAATATATTCCGATTTCGAATGGATCGGCGAGAAGATGGCCGAGGAAATCCACGGAGCCTTCCCCGCCGACGCCAAGCAAATTCGCGTAGTGGAACTACACGGGACCGCAGGCGGCGGGAACACCATCGGAATGCAGAGCGGCTTCCGTAAAAAGATGGCCGAGTATCCGAACATGAAGATCGTAGCTTCGCAGTTGGGCGACTTCCGAACCGATGTTGCGATGACTGCGATGGAAAATATCATTACCTCGGGCGTTGAGTTTGACGCTGTTGTCTGCCACTTCGATACCGAGGCCATGGGCGCCATGCTGGCCTTGAAAGCGGCGAAACGAAAAACGGGCAGCGATCCGAGCAAGGGCGAGATTATTATCGTTGGCAACGGTGGTACGAAGGACGGACTAAAGGCCGTAAAGGCCGGCGAATACCACAAGATCGTTTCGGTCACACCGTATTACGCCAACCAGGTGTTCGATGCGATCGAGGCCCACGCGAGCGGTAAAAAACTCGAATCCTATATCCGCGTTGATGATATTGTGATCGACAAAAACAACGTCGATGAGCATATGGACTCGGGATTTTAGCACGCGCCGCGGGTTGGCGGCAGGGAAGTTATGGGTCAGGATTTGCTACTGGAAATGAAGGGTATCTGCAAGTCGTTCCCCGGCGTTAAGGCGTTGGCGGACGTCGATTTTTCAGTGGCCCCTGGAGATGTTCATTCGTTGATCGGTGAAAACGGAGCGGGCAAATCCACGCTCATAAAAGTCCTGACCGGTATCTACCCCAGATACACCGGCGAGATATTCCTGGATGGTGAATATATAGCTCCAGCCAACGCCACCGAATCGCAGGCAGAAGGCGTCAGCACGATTTACCAGGAGCTTAATCTCGCTCCGTATTTGAGTGTGGCTGAGAATATATTTATCGGTCACGAGCCCCGACGCTACGGTATGATCGACTGGAAAAGCGTGCGACGCAAAGCTGCGGAGATTCTTGCTGATATGGGCGTTGACGGCGTGAACGTAGCCAAACCGCTGGGCGAATACAGCGTTGCGATCCAACAGATGACTGCGATCGCCAGGGCCCTTTCGTTTGACGCCAGGCTGCTGGTGATGGATGAGCCCACCTCGTCGCTTAGTGAGACCGAAGTTGCAATTCTGTTCAACGTTATTAGGCGAGTCAAGGCACGCGGGGCGTCGGTTATTTTTATCAGCCACAAGATGGACGAAGTGTTCGAAATATGCGATCGCGCGACGATCCTTCGCGACGGGAAGCTCGTCGGGGCTTATTCGATGAGCGAGATGACGAAACTGAAAATGGTCTCGCTAATGATAGGGCGTGACGCGACGTCTGTTTTGCACAACAAGAAAACCGCTTATGTCTCCAAAGATGATAGCCAAACGCTCCTGGCCGCACGCGGACTTCAGCGAGGCCGGAAGACCAGGCAAATCGATATTGACATTGCAAGCGGCCAGGTGCTCGGAGTTTCGGGATTGCTGGGTTCGGGGCGGACAGAACTTGCGAAAATTCTGTTTGGCGATAATGTACCCGACGCCGGGCGGATCGACTATGACGGCAGGCAAGTACACATTAAAACCCCTCGCGATGCAATACGCCTTGGGATGGGGTTCTGCTCTGAGGATCGCAAAGCCGAGGGCATTTTTCCGAACATGACGGTTATGGAGAATATGACAATCGGCGTGCTGGATGACGTCAGCCGCTTCGGCGTAATGTCGGCCGGCGCACAGTTGAAAATCGCTGAAAAGTATATCGAAAAGCTGAAGATCAAAGTGTCCTCGCCGGGGCAGAAAATGCGTGAACTTAGCGGTGGTAACCAGCAGAAGGTTCTGCTTGCCCGCTGGCTATGCAAAAAACCGGTCCTGATGATTCTTGACGAGCCGACGCGCGGGATCGATCTGGGAGCCAAATCGGAGATCGAAGAGATAATCGCCGAACTTGCCGGTAGCGGCGTGGCGGTGCTGATGATATCGTCGGAACTGGAGGAGCTTGTCCGCTCGTGCGATCGCATTGCGGTGTTGTCCGACGGTAAGAAAGTCAGCGAACTGAGCGGCAGGGGAATATCAGAAGAACGCCTGGTGGATATAATCGCACACGGAGCCGATGCGTTGGAGGGCCCGCGCGATGCCTGACAGCGATACGCCTGCAAAACTTCTAGCTTCAGCGAACATGCAGCATGCAACCGGCGGCATGAGCTTTGTTAAGGCCCACAGTATGCCGTTTTTCTTCCTGGCGTTGATCGTTCTGAACTCGATTTTCACACCGAGCTTCCTTTCCATCGATACGCTGGACAATACGCTCCGTCAGGCGTTCCCGATGATGCTGGTCGCACTGGGCATGACGATGGTGATATCGTCGGGCGGGATCGATATTTCGGTAGGCGCCATAATGGCCGTCTCGGCCGCTGTGACCGCAAGAATATTTGCTCTCAGTGTCTTGGCGACTACTCCGGTCAGCGTTCTGCTGATCCTTTGGATGGCTTGTGCGATATGTTGCGGTCTTCTGGCTGCCGGGGTCTGCGGGCTGCTCAACGGGATGCTGATCTCGAAGTTTAAAATTCAGCCTATTATTGTGACTCTGATCGTGATGTTCGTCGCGAGAAGCGTAGCGCAGATGATCCTGGGCGAGTTGCCCCTTTCTCTTATGGGCACGCGGTTTGAGGACTTGGGCCGCCTCAGGATATTGGGAGCCCCAATCCAGGTTTTGATAATGATCGGGGCCGTTGCGGCGATGCTCTTTATCGCAAAGAAAACTGTATTCGCCAGGCGAGTTGAGGCCATCGGCGAGAACCGCCGAGCGGCGAGACTGGTTGGGATCAATATTTTCCGGGTCACTGTCGGCGTTTATGTGCTGTGTGCGGTTTTGTGCGCCATCGCAGGCGTTATGGAGGCCGCTCGGGGCGGACGCGTCGACGCCGGACGCCTGGGAATGTTCATCGAACTGGATGCAATCGCTGCGGTCGCCATAGGCGGAACTGCGTTCTCAGGCGGGCGGGCCAGGATCCTCGGAACGGTTTTCGGGGCGGTTCTCGTGCAGCTTGTCACGGTGATCGTGAACATGAATGATATCTCGTACCACTACTCGCTGATACTAAAAGCGGTAGTGCTGGTAACTGCGGTATGGGCGCAGAAAGATAAATAGGAACCGGCATAATGAAAGCGGATGCAACGTCAATCAAGAGCCATGCGGCAAGTTGGATCAGGTCACAAGGGCCTCTGATCACGCTTGTGGTGCTGTTGATTTTCGCTGTGATGAGGGTGCCGGGATTCCGCTCTGCGGTTAACATTACAAATATCGGTAAGCAGGTCAGCATGACCGGGGTACTGGCGATCGGTATGGCGTTTGTCATACTCTCTGGCGGGATCGATCTTTCGGTAGGTTCGATCGCGGCATTGGCGGCGCTGCTTGCGGCGCGGTGTAGCGGTGAGTTTTTCCTGGCGCCAATATTGATCCCGCTTGCGGCGGGAGTAACGGCCGGTGCGATGAACGGAGTGCTAATCACGCGTGTGAAAATCCCGCCATTTACCGCGACTCTCGCTATGATGCTTGGCGTGCGCGGGTTGGTGTTCATACTGGCCGGTAAGACCGCCGTGGTCTCCGGCGTCTCGGGCCAATGGTTCTCAAAAATCGCCTGGGGCAAGTGGATGGGTGTTCCGTATGCGGCGATGATCTTCGCGGGGATATTGGGCGTGGCGATTGTGATCTCACGTTACACAGGGTTCGGCCGGAGCGTGTACGCCGTCGGCGGAAACGAAGAGGCCGCTAACATGATGGGCCTGCGCGTAACACGATGCAAAATGAAGGTCTACATGATCTCTGGCGCGTGTGCGGCAATTGGCGGTATGATGCTGGCCTCGCGGGTCACCTCGGTGCGTCCTGATATCGCGGTCGGATGGGAACTCACCGCGATAGCAGCGGTCGTAATAAGCGGGATATCGCTTGTCGGTGGGATCGGTAAAATTGGACACGTTCTTTACGGTGTGCTGATCCTGGGCGTGATCCCCAACATTATAAACAGACTTACCGAACGCCAAACAACGTACGCCAACCATCTGATCACTGGAATGCTGCTGCTGGCGGTGGTATTAATACAGTCTCGGATAGCAAAAAAACATAACACTCACTAGAGGAACTTGATATGCAGGAATTCGTTTTTCATAATCCCACCAAAATTATCTTCGGTGAAGGCAAAATTTCCGAACTTGGCGCCGAGGCCAAAACATACGGTAAAAAAGCACTGCTGGTCTACGGTATGGGCAGTGTTAAATCAAACGGTGTCTACGACCAAACCGTCGCTTCGCTCACCGAAGCGGGTGTCGAAATCGTCGAGTTTGGCGGAGTGAAGTCCAACCCGATGATGTCCTACGCTCGAAAGGGCGTTGAACTGGCCAAGAGTGAGCAGGTCGATATGGTAGTCGCCGTGGGCGGAGGCAGCGTTATCGACACCTCAAAGAGTATCGCCGCCGGCGCCGTCACAGATACCGATATCCTCGAATTTTTCGTGTTTACATCGAACGTGGAAACCGCACTACCGCTGCTGGCGGTGCTTACGATCCCGGCAGCGGGTTCGGAAATGAACGGTGGAATGGTACTTACTCGCGACGATACGCTCGATAAACTCGGAACGTGCAACTATGCTCCGCTCTACCCCAAAGTTTCAATCCTTGATCCGACAGTAACTTACAGCATACCGGCGTCTTACACCGCGTTCTCAGCCGCCGACGCGATGAGCCACCTGCTGGAAGGCTACTTTACGCAGACCGACGAATGGTCGCCGATCCAGGACCGATACGTCGAGGGCTTGTGCAAGTCGATCATGGAGGCCGCCGACAAGGCCCTAGCCGACCCGAACGACTTCCAGGGGCGTTCGACGCTGATGTGGGCTGCGACCATGGCGTTCAACGATTTGTCGTCCACCGGCATCGGACCATTCTGCTTCCCTAACCATATGTTGGAGCACCTATTAAGTGCGATTTACGATATCGCCCACGGCGGCGGATTGTCGATCGTAATGCTGGCGTGGATGAAATACGCCAGCGAGCACGGAAATGCCCGTATCGCCAAGTTTGCACGTAACGTGTTTGACATCCAGGCTGGCGACGATGTGTCGGCCGCCGCAGACGGTATTGAGGCATTTCGCGCCTGGTTGAAAAAATCGGGAAGTTACACCTGCTTTGCGGACGCCGGGATCCCCGAATCCGGTATCGAAAAAATCACCGAACGCACCGTAGCCCTGGCGAATCTCTGGGGTCTGGACGCCTACAATACCGAGAATATAAGCGAAATATACCGCATGTGCGGCCCTTTTAAGGGAGAATGATTCTGCGGAGATGAATGGGACTTTTCGAGATTTATTCAATTGATAATAAATACTGTTAAAGGTCTTAGGGCCGTCTGTCGATACGCACATGTAGGGACAGGAAGCATGGGAGCAACGTAGGCATACGTAGGCATACGTTATGCCGATTTAGGATTGACACAGCATTGCTGTGCAAAGGGTGTTCGCGATGATGACTTTTGCCAAAGAGCTGCTCGATGTTTCGGGACGCACGCGCGAGCTGATTACCGCCATGCCAGGCGATACCATTGTTTCTGCGGCGAAAACCATACGGGATAACCATATCGGGTGCATGGTCGTCATTGGCGATGATAAAAGGGTGGTCGGTATTATCTCTGAGCGGGACATTGTCGTTCGCGTTACCGCTGAGGTGAACGATCCGAGCAAGACTCTGGTTGGCGATGTTATGACCACGCCAGTGGTTAGCTGCGCGCCCACGACCCCGCTCGACGATGTCCGCGAACTTATGCGACAGTACCACATCCGCCACGTAGCTGTTCTCGAAGACGGAATGCCCGTGGGTATAGTCTCAAGCCGCGAGATTTTTGCTCGTCGCCTCGCCGACGATCAGCAGGTGCGAAACCTGACTGTTTTCTCATTGGCCCGTCTGGCTGAAATGCGCGATACCGATACCGGAGCCCATCTGGAAAGAGTGCGTGAGTATGCCTGCATTCTGGCTGACCAATTACGCCTTCAAGATAAGTACGCAGGGTTGATTGATGATTCATTTATTAATCTCCTCTACGTCACCAGCCCGTTGCACGATATTGGAAAGGTCAGTATCCCGGATGCGGTGCTGCTGAAGCCTGGGCGGTTGACCGAGGTGGAATATGATGTCATGAAGACCCATGCTTCCGCTGGCGCCGAGGCGCTTGGTGAAGCACTCGCTGAATTCCCAAACGCCGACTTTCTCCAGATGGCTAAGGACATCGCAGGTTGCCATCACGAAAGAATAGACGGTTTGGGGTATCCGTTCGGTATGCGTGGTGATGAAATCCCGCTGTCAGCGAGAATATTCGCTCTGGTGGATGTCTACGATGCATTGGTCACCAAGCGAGTGTACAAGGAGGCGTTTACGCCAATCACGGCGAAGAATATTATCATCGAGGGGTCCGGAACGCAATTTGACTCTGACGTTGTCGACGCGTTTCTTGCGTGCGAAGAGGATTTTCTCGAAACATACCGCAGCCACTCGCGACCAGCGACGGTAGTGAAGCCGGCGCCTGCATTGGTCTTCGCAGCAGTCGGTGGCGGGCAATAATAGTTCATTTCATATCTGTGCGGATTGACATATCTTTCGTTGCAGCATATTCTGCTGTTCTCTGCGGTTGGTGCGCGTTAACCTGAACCGAGATCGGATCAGGTTCTTTGATTCCCCATCTTGCGGTGGGGCATTCAGCGCGAAACATTTTTGGAGAAGTCATATGCATCGTTTTATCGTTGTGGCGGCTTTGTTTTGTTGCTTGGTCTTACCGGCATGGTGCGCCGAGGAGCCCACCGGAGCTGATAAGGGCACTCCCGAGAAGATCGATGCGCCCCCTGCGCTTCCGAAGGATTTCGCGTTCACGTTTTCCGCTCCGTACGGCCAGGCCGATGAGTTTCCACGTGACGAAAAGGAATTCGATCGAATGCTCGGACTGTTGAAAAACGCCGGGTACAACACCGTTCACTGTCCATACGAGCCATGGCGCGTACCGCTTTTCAAGAAGCACGGTATGAAGATGATGATCGACATATTGGCGTGGAAACCGCCGATCCAAGCCGATATCCGCCGCCCCAGCCAGCGGGCCAAGGTCAAGGCGATGTGCATGAAGGTCAAAGGTTCAGACGCTATCTGGGGATACAACCTCTGGAACGAGCGGCTTGACTGGTGCGGAAATTTCGAGTTCCTCGACGGATGGGTGCGTATGATCCGCACGTGGGACCCTAGCCACCCGATCTGGGTCGGTACGTATCGCTACCTTTACTGCGAGCATTTTCCAACTCACCAGGGCGTTTGCGCCTGGTACGATTACCACTGGGCGCGCGGTTTTCCATGGAATTATCATTTGTTGAACTTCTACCGCAAGATCGCAAAGAAGCGGCGGAGCGTTATGGGTAAGTGGATGCTCATTCACGATTATAATCGCAACCTCTACACGCTGAACACGTCTGTCGCACACGGTGTTAAGGTCGTGCTCTGGTTCATCGGCGGACCGTACGCGCCGCGCGAGAAGGACCTTTCCAAGCGATGGTCCGAGGATCATCATCTGGTTCGCATCGGAAGGCACATGCAACCGCTATATAAGCTGATCGGCGAGATTGGCCTGCCCGAGGAAGTTTAC
>JABGPF010000151.1:1617-13512 GCA_018645065.1 Phycisphaerales bacterium | reverse complement strand
TCAAAGCGTTCGGCCGGTTGGCTGGGAGCGCTGTGGATCGTGTCTGTCATGATGGGAGGTTGCCTGACCCCCACGCAATACGCCAAACAGGCTGACGACGAAGCCTACGGTATAATCGATGAAAAGTGGGACCCCAAACTAGGCCAGAAGGTTGACTACACGCTGGAAGATCCCAATGCGGCTAAGGCGATTCCCGTCACCGGTAAGGTTAGTCTGGCCCGCGCGGTGGCTGTGGCGACGAAGCGAAATCGCGGTTATCAGCGTCAGAAGGAGCAGCTTTACGCTCGGGCGTTGGAGTTGACATTGGAGCGTCACCGGTTCGCGAGGCAGTGGTTGGGGACGGTTGGGGGCAATTACACCCGCGACGATGACGGTGAATCTGTGGACGGGGCGGCGGCGGTGGCGGTTAACAAGGCCCTGGCCGATGGCGCCCAGGTTGGCGTGAACATCGCGACGCATTGGTTGGAGTTCCTCACCGGCGACTCGCGCAGTTCGCTGACGACTGTCCTGGCCGCCAGCGTGACCCAGCCCCTGTTGCGAGGATTTGGGCGTAAGGTCGTCCAGGAGGACCTCACCCAGGCCGAGCGAAGCACATTATACCAAATTCGCTCATTCAACCGTTTTCGCAAGACATTCGTTGTCTCGATTGTCACCGACTACTTTAACGTTCTACAGGCGCTGGACCGGGTGGAGAACGACCGGTTGAATTACGAGAACCTGCTTGCCAGCCAGCGTCGCGTCGAAATGATGGCCGATACCGGACGCGTCCCGCGATTCCAGGCCGGTGAGGTCCGCCAGTCGGTCCTACAGGCGCTGGATCGATATAACCGTTCCCGCGAGGCGTACAAATCCCTACTCGACCAGTTCAAAATTCGCCTCGCCTTGCCCACCGACGCTGACATTACTCTCGACGCTGAGGAACTTAAGGCCCTTGACGCCAAGGGGATCGCTGAACCCAAAGCTGTTCTGGCTTCCGCCGTCGCGGCCGGGTTGAAGCTCCGATTGGACCTGGCTAACACGCGCGACGAAGTGGATGACGCCGACCGCAAAGTCGCCGTAGCCGCAGACGCCCTGCGGGCCGAACTAAACCTGACCGCCCGGGCAGAGATCCCCTCGACCGATCCTCGGGACCTTACCCGCATGAAGTGGCACAAAGGCAGGTACGGTCTGGGGCTAGAGGCGGACTTGCCCCTGGACCGCAAGAGCGAACGCAACGTCTACCGCCAGTCAATCATCACACTGGTCGACAGCAAACGGAAGTACGCCGAGCACGTTGACACGGTCAGCCTGGACGTCCGGCAGGCGCATCGCGATCTGCTCAAGGCCCACAAGAGTTACCAGATCCAGCAGACAAGCCTGAAACTGGCCGAAAAACGCGTGGATATGCAGTTGATTCTCCTCCAGGAAGGCCGCGCCACCACGCGAAACTACCTCGACGCCCAAGAGGATCTGCTGCAAGCCCAGAACGCCAAAACTAACGCGCTGGTGGAGTTCACGCTGGCGTCGTTGAGGTTCTACCGCGACATAGGCCTGCTGAGCGTGCGCCCCGACGGTATGTGGCGAAAGCCCGACGACAAGGCCCTGAAACAAGGCGCTGGCGACGTTAAACCACAGGCTCCCACAACCCAGCCTGACAATAATAAACCAGAGAAGGACTGACCGCCCAGTAAGCGGATTAGAAGAAGTTATGGCGAGGAAAGGCAGTATTTTCTTGAGTAAGCCAATCCTGGTGACCGCGGTCATCGTCTTGGTCGGCGGGCTGCTTGCAGGATGGATATTCGGTTGGTGGTCGATAAACTCCGAGACCGATGGTACGGAGATGCGGGCGATCTACACCGTCCAGCGGCGCGACATGACAATCAGCGTCACCCAGGCCGGAGAGATCCAGGCACGATCCTATACCGACTATGTCTGCGAAGTCGAGGGCAGGCCCTCGATTGTGGATGTCGTCCGCGAGGGAACGTACATCTCGCCGGAGGATGTCGCCAATAAGCGAGTGCTGATTCAACTCGACACCTCGGAATTGCAGGAATTCCATACCAAACAGAAGATCACCTTCGTCGTCGCCGAGGCCGAATTCACCGGAGCCAAAGAGACCCTGGCGATCCAGCATAACCAGAACGAGTCCGACATTCAGGCTGCCTTGCTGGCGGTTAAATTCGCCCGGATGGACTTGGCGAAGTACCTCTCGGAGGAGTTGACCGACGATCTCCTGAAACGCGCCAAAGACTCCCCCGGCCAGGCCGACCAACTCCTCACTAAATTCGTCAAGGGACTGATTAAGGAACCCGACAGCCCGAAGTGGGGCGGGGCGGCGCTGCAGGCCAAACGCGTGCTGGAGTCCAAAATCAAGCTCGCCAAGGGCACGCACAAAAGGGACGACAATCGCCTGCGAGGAACCAAACGGCTGCACGATAAGGAATATGTCGCCGCCTCGGAACTCGAAAGCGACGAACTGGCCAGGCAGCGATCGGAAATCGACGTTCAGCAGGCCGAAACGGCAATGTCGCTGTTCATGCGGTACGATCTGCCCAAGGAAATCGAGAGACTTTTCAGCGATTATCAGGAAGCCAAACGCGCTCTTGACCGGACGCGGGCAAGTGTCCGGTCGAAACTGGCTCAGGCACAAGCCAAACTCAAAAGCGCCCAGGCCACCTACGACCTGCAGAAGGAACAACTCGATAAGCTGACGACCCAGCTAGCCGCTTGCACCATACGCGCTACGACCCCCGGGATGGTTATCTACAGCACGAGCATGAACTACGAGGCCCGCGAACGCGATCCGATCGAAATCGGCGACATCGTCCACAAAGGCCAAAAGATGCTCACCATCCCGAATTCCAGCGAGGTCGCCGGTGTCGTGCGGGTTCACGAGTCGTGGATCGAAAAAGTTCACCCGGACCTTCCGGTTCGAGTGACCGCAGACCCGTTCCCCGACAGCGTCTTCGAAGGAAGTGTGGAAACCGTCTCGCCACTGCCCGACGCGCAGAGTCGTTGGGCGAACACGGGCCTGAAGGTCTACACCACTTACGTGTCGATCAAGGGACGTGACCACGTTTTGCGGCCGGGTATGTCAGCCAAAATGGAGATTGTTATTGACGAACTGGAGGATGTTCTCTGTGTTCCGTTACAAGCCGTTGCAAACATGAACGGCGCCAAAATGTGCTACCTCGTGACCCCCGCTGGCCTGGAGGGACGAGTTGTCGAGACCGGGCAGTACAACGACAGTTTCGTGGAGATAACTGGTGGCTTGTCCGAGGGTGATGTCGTCTCCCTTATACCGCCCCGACTTAACGGAGTGACCGACGACAAAACCGACCGCCAGGACGAGGACGATCAAAAAGACAAAACCAAACGCAAGGACAAGGCCCCGAAAAAATCCACAGGAACGCCCGCGGTCAAGCCCGCCAAAGCATTATGACCACTCCATCGTCCGCCCAATCTTCCGATCTGACCAGTGGTGCGCCTGACGCGACCGACGCCACCGCCGATGGGGCGATAGTGCGCACTGAGAATCTCACCAAGACCTACCAGATGGGCCCGTCGGAGCTGACAGTCCTGCGTGAGGTGAGCATCGATATCAAACAGGGCGAGTACATCGCCATAATGGGTCCCAGCGGGTCGGGCAAGAGTACGCTGCTGAATCTACTGGGATGCCTCGACCGCCCGACAACCGGACGGTATCTTCTCGGCGGGCAGGACATCTCGCTGGTCGACGACGACGAGCTGTCGGCGATTCGCGGGGCGAAGATTGGCTTTATCTTCCAGTCGTATAACCTGATCCACCAGTTGAACATCATCGAGAACATAGAAGTGCCCATGATCTACCAGAACTTCTCTGAGTCCGCCAGTGAGGCCCGGGCTCGCGAACTGGCTGAACTGGTCGGCCTGGGCGATCGGCTCAGGCACCGCACGACCGAACTAAGCGGTGGGCAGCAACAGCGAGTAGCCATCGCCCGCGCGCTGGCCAACGACCCGTTGATCATCCTGGGCGATGAACCTACGGGCAATCTTGACTCGAAAAGCGGCAAGGAGATTCTCGACCTGCTCGACAGTCTCCACCAGCAGGGCAAGACGTTGATTATCGTTACGCACGACGACGACGTCAGCCTTCGGGCCCAACGAGTATTCCACGTGCTCGACGGGCGGATCGAACGAATCGACGTGCACGACAATTGACTAATGTGACCAATGTTCCTACTTAGACTGAAAAGAACGGTGAAGCTCGGAGCCAAGAGCCTTTGGATGCATCGATTGAGATCGACGCTGACGGCGTTGGGTATTGTCTTTGGCGTTTGTTCAGTGGTGGCGATGCTCGCCATCGGCGAAGGGGCCGGACGCGACGCACAAGACCAGATCGCCCGCCTTGGCGCACAGAACATCATCATCAAGAGCATAAAGCCTCCCCGAAGCGATAGCGCGAAAACCGGTACCAACAGGTACGAGGCATACGGTCTGAGCTACGCCGACGTCAGGCGCATTCGCGACACTGTCCCGCACATTCAGGAGGTCGTCCCCAAACGTTTGATAACGCTCCAGGCAACGTACCGCAACCGCTCGGTCACCGTTCAGGTAATCGGCACGGCGTCCTGGTATGGCGAGGTCCATCCCATGCGCCTGCTCCGCGGGCGATTCCTGGCCTATATGGACGAAAAGCGGCAGCAGAAAGCCGCCATAGTCGACCAACAGGTAGTCGACCAACTCTTCGCCGTCGACGATCCCATAGATACGAATATTAAGCTCAAGGGCGACTACTTCACGGTTGTCGGGCTGGTTGCGCCCTCGGGGGCTGCAGGCCCAGCCGGGCAGGACGCCGCACGCCTCAAGACCGGCGGAAGGGCTGGAGACGCCGCGGTGGGAAACATTTACGTTCCGCTGTCTACGTTCAAGACCTGCTTTGAGGGCAGTCGCGAGCGTGTGGAGCTCGAGGAACTCACCATCAAGGTCGACTCCACCGAATCTGTTCTGCTCATCCGCGACGCGCTGGAGGTGCTTCTGCGACGCTTCCACAAGAATAAGGACTACCAGATAATCGTCCCCCTCGAGTTGCTCCGCCAGGCGGCTAGGACAAAGCGGATATTCAACATAGTCCTCGGTTCGATCGCCGCGATCTCTCTACTTGTTGGGGGCATAGGCATCATGAACATCATGCTGGCGACTGTCAGCGAGCGGACACGGGAGATCGGCATACGACGGGCGTTGGGCGCCAGACGGAGCGATATCATCATTCAGTTCCTATCCGAGACGCTGTTGCTTACGCTCACCGGCGGTTTGCTGGGTATTGCCCTGGGCCTGATCGTGCCCATCATGGTTACTCACTTTGGAGACATGCCCACCGTTATTACCGGGCAATCGTTGATAATGGCTTTCGGTATAAGCGCCGCGATCGGAATTACGTTCGGGCTGTATCCGGCGTACCGTGCGGCCCATATGGATCCGATCGAGTCGTTGCGGCACGAGTAGTTTTGTTTGCGGTCGAAAGGGCGGGGGGGCCGGTCTGTCGCCGGTTTATTCGTATTCGACGAGCACTCTGAAGCCCCAGCCTTTGTGTTTGCCTTTTGCTCCGCTCCATGCGAAAACGCCCGGCCGGCAGGTTGTGGTCCAGTCGCCGCCCAGGGCTTTGTGTGCGTCGGAGGGTATTTTGCGGGTCTCTTCTTCGCCCGCTGTGTGGAGATCGAACACCCACTCCCATGCGTTACCGTACATGTCGTACAGGCCCCAGGGGTTGGGCTTCCTGGTGGCTACGGGGCGATAGTGGTCCTCAGCCTCTCCGAGGTCTTTGGTGTTCGTTTTGCACCATGCGTACTGGACCAGTTTTCTCGGGTCTTCGCCGAAGAAATATAGGTATTTCACGCCAGCTTCTGATGCGTTGGACCATTCGGCTTCAGTTGGAAGGCGAACGGTGCGTCCGGTGCTGTTTGAGAGTTTCTTGCAAAACGCCTGCGCCTCGTGCCACGACACCTGATCGACAGGATTTTTGCGTCCTTTCAAGCTCGACGGGTTGGTCCCGATCACCGCTTCGTACTGTTCTTGCGTAACTTCCGTCAGTCCGATGTAATACGGTGATGCGGCTACGAGTTTGCCCTTGAGGCGATCGTTTCCATACACCTTTTTGGGCGGTATTCCCCGCAATTTCATCGATATCCCCTTGCCCAGATCGAGTGTGATTGTCCCGCCGGCAAGCGAGCCGGGTTTGGGCGGGCGTATCGGTTCGGGGTCGAGTTTTTTGAGTTCCTTCTTCATGTTGCCTTTTATCACGCCCAGCAGCAGGGCGCCTTCGGCATCGCGTTTGGGGCTGTCCAGGAACCTGTCGCAATATATTATCCCGCGACGCAGCATGTTCGCTTTTGCGTGCGGGCTGGCCTCTTTTGTCAGCATCTGCCCGTACCATTTGGCCATCTCCTTGCACGCCGACAACTTCACCTCAAACGGGCGACGCAGCGCCAGGGGGATATAAGTGCGTAGGATTTCGTCGGCGTCTTCGTTCAGGTACTTAACGGCTTCCGCCGGTTTGTCGTACTCTACGAGATAAAATTTGATCAGCTTGTTTCGAGCTTTAACGTCGTTCGGGTCTTTCTTGAGATCCTTAGTCGCCTTGTCGATCGCCATCTGGACCTTGCGCATATGGGTGGCCCGCAGGACCTTGCGTCTGAGGCTTGGCAGGTCAGGCGTTACCGGGCGAGTCGACAGCCTTGCCGCTTCGGTGTAAGCCCTCGCCGCCTCGAGCCATCGGTAGGACTGCTCGTGGAATTCGGCGCTTTGGGCGAGTGCGGCGATAAGGCGGTTGCGAATGTCGAGTTTTTGGACGCGGCTTTTTGCAGGCAGCCGATAGCTTATGCGGTAAAATTCGACCTTCTTGTCGGTAAAGAAGCTGTCAGTGCTGTTGTCGTCGGTGAGCCGACCGAGTTGTTCCAGGGCCTTTTCGGTTGTGGTGCGGCATTTGGGCAGGCCCATGCTTTTAAGCCCGAATTCAACGGACTTTTTCAGCAGGGCGATCTTTGTGCTCTTTTTACCTTCGAGTTTGGTCGCGGCGCTTAAAAGTCTCGCCGCCCGCCCGCCGTTGGTCCTATCGCCATTGTAAATGCTGAGCAGCAGTTCTTCGCTAAGCGGCGCCGGAGCCGCTGCCGCTGCCGCCCGGAGCGGCTTGACGCTCCCAACCAGTGAGAGAATACTAACAACGCTTAAAAAACTGATTGATATTAAAAAAACTCTCATTACACGTTTCCTGTTAAACAAGCCCCGATACAAAGAAACACTATAACGATTGTAACATAGAGAAGTCGATTATCAAAATAGTAACGGTGATCCGGTGGCGTGCCCCGGTTCTTCGGTCCAGTTGTTATGAGAGAACCATTGTCTTACCACTCTTTCCGCTGCCGGGCTGCGTAGGGCGCAGGGGAGTCGGGCCAGGCAAGTTTGTCTCGAGATGGAAACCGGCGAGCTGCGAACTAACGTGTAGTGAGTTAAGGGGAGCAGTCGAAACGGATGTTGAAATCGCGGGGCGGCGCTTATAAAGTATAACTGCACTTATCAGAAAGGAAGAGCGTATGGCTTACAAATGTCCTCGATGCGGAGAGCCGGTTCAGCGTGGTCACAGCCGTGGGGCGCAGATGGCCGGCGGACTGGTCGGAGCCTTGTTCTATGCGGCGTTCGGATCGTTCCAATGCGAAGGGTGCGGCAAGATCCCCGGAAACGAATTCCCCGCAGAGGACCGCAGCAAGATGCGAGTCGGTTCGCTTATGCTGGTCGGCGGAGCAATAGTCCTGTTCGCCGCGGTTGTTGGGGTGCTGATCGCGATCAACTCATAACTGTCGAACAAGCCGGCGGGGATATAATGCTCTGCTAATGATCGGCCCGCCAGGGTCAGGCAAGACCGTGTACATAGGCTGATTTCGCAGCGACGAACCTACCGCGCTAGATGAATTCCGTTCTTGTTTGAGGCCAGAGCGGGTGTTATGTTGTTTCTAACAGGCTCAGGGATGGTCTCTGGGCCTCAACGAACCCGCGAAATGGGCCAGGCGAATGGGTTGGGTGGTAAACAGGGCTGAGACTGAACGCCAAGCGAGCGTCGAACGCTTCGCTCCCCACACCCCTCACCCCCGGCTTGTCCCGAGCCCTGCCGAAGGGGCCACCGACGCACCGTCACGCGGAATCAAATTTCCTATCAGTGAGAGGTCTGTCATGAAAAAGTGCGTGTTGTGGTCTGTTGTTGTTTCCCTGCTCGTCGCGTCGTCCAGCACGGGCCCGGCCCGGGCCGACGTCAAGCTGCCCAAGGTGATCGGAAGCCACATGGTCTTGCAGCGCGATCGGCCGCTGCCGATCTGGGGCTGGGCGAGCCCCGGCGAAAAGGTCACCGTGACGCTCGACGAGACGAAGGCCAGCACCAAGGCCGACGCCCAGGGCAATTGGAAGGTGGTGCTCCCGGCCGTCAAGGCCGACGGCAAGGCCCACCGCATGATCGTCAGCGGTAAGAACAAGATCGAGCTGGAGGACATCCTCATTGGCGAGGTGTGGCTGGGGTCCGGCCAGTCCAATATGAAGATGGGGATTGGGAAATCCGACAAGGCCAAGGAGCAAATTGCCGCTGCGAACTACCCGAAGATCCGGCTATTCTGCATGCCACCGTCCACAAGTAAGCGCGCACCGGGACTCTGGGCCGAGTGCAGTCCTGAAACCGTTCAATCTGGAGCTTACGGCAATTGGGGCGGCTTCTCGGGCGCGCTCTATTATTTCGGACAACGGCTGCACAAGGATCTCGATGTGCCTGTGGGTCTGATCTCATCCAGCAAGGGCGGCACGAGCATCGAGTCGTGGATCGCGTCGGAGCCGAAGAGCGGGAAGAAGAGCGGCCAAAGGTACAGCGGCATGATTGCCCCCCTCAAACCCTTTGCCATCCGTGGCACGATTTGGTATCAGGGCGAAGCGAATGTGGGTGACGGGCTGAAGTATGCCGAGAAGATGAAGACCCTGATCGGGGGCTGGCGCCGGGTCTGGGGCTATGATTTCCCCGTCTACTTCGTCCAACTCCCGCCCTGGTCCGGTTACAAGTCCGGTAGCCTGCCGCCGCTCTGGGAAGCCCAGGCCGCCAGCCTCAAAATCCCCGGCACGGGCATGGTGGTGACGACCGACATTGGCAACCTCAAGAACGTCCACCCCGGGAACAAGTTCGACGTAGGCAATCGGCTCGCCCTGTGGGCGCTGGCCAAGGACTACGATAAGAAGGACCTCGTCTACTCCGGACCGCTCTACAAGTCGATGAAGATCGAAGGCAAGAAGATCCGCGTGAGCTTCGCACACGTCGGTGGTGGACTGGCAAGCCGTGATGGAAAAGAACTCAACGAGTTCAAAATCGCAGGGGCTGACGGAAAATTCGTGCCCGCCAAAGCAGTCATCGACGGGAAAAGCGTTGTAGTATCCGCCGATAATGTAGCAGCACCGAAAAACGTGCGGTTCGGGTGGCACAAGGCGGCCAATCCCAACCTCATCAACAAAGCCAAGCTCCCGGCATCACCGTTCCAGACCGATAACTGGCAGGGCGGCACGGGAGACCCGGGATCCCAAAACTCAGCCGTACAGTAGGTCTTACCCAAGAAGGGCTTACAGGACAGATCCGAGCGGTGGATTCGGTCTGTTACACTGTGGCAATCGGGGTGGCAATCGGGGTCAGTGCCATTCAGGGCTGACCCCTATGCCCCTGCCTTTCAAAAAGGATTTGCTAGTCACCGAGAACTGGTCAAGTACCTAGGTTCTGCTGGTAAAGGACGTGCATGGCATCACATTGTTGAACAAACGCCTGTAAATATAGCTAGGTTTGGCCCAGAGCGTATTCACAACATAAACAATATAGTGAATGTTCCTTCAGGAGCTGGAGCTTTGCACAATAAAATATCTGGGTTTTATAGCTCAAAAGCACCCGGTGGTGTTGGTCGAATCAGAGATTGGGTGAGCAGCAAGAGTTTCAAAGAACAGTATGAATTCGGAATCAAAACGATGGAAAGGTTCTACAAGCATGAGTAGTGCAAACCATAGGAAGAAGTTAATCGAAGAATACGTAGTTGCGGCAGAGGAATACGGCAGGTGTATTCAGGACGGCAACCCAAAGGGGGCAGATAAGTGTGTTGATGTAATTGAAGGAGCATTTGTAGATATAAAAGCTATTGGAAAAGAAGGGTTTGATGAATTGTCATCCCTGCTCGAATTGGATGATGAGAGTGTTAGACTGTGGGCCTCTTCCCATCTACTGAACTATCCCGAGTATAATTCTTTATCTGTTCTTGAAAAAATAAAGAATTCGACGACGATCTTAGCCTTGACGGCGGAAGTTACCCTAGATCAGTGGAGGAATGGAAAAGTAAACTACTAAGGCAATATGAATTTAGGTTAGTTGTATAGTGTAGTGTAGTGTACCAGCGAGTTCGGTGGCCGTATAGTAAGCTTGTCCCGTACGCCGTGATAAGGCGGCGGTCTTCAGTGGGAGTTAGTCCCACCCGGCAATGGTCGCTCCAGCCGGTAGCAATCGGAGCAGCGGTGGCGGTAACAAAACTGCTGAAGTCTCTGGTGTAGAGGCCTCGAAAGATTATCATAGATTATCATAGGGGTCAGCCCTTAAATTATCAATTTTGATTATCATAGGGGTCAGCCCTTAAATTATCAATTTTGGATTATCATAGGATTATCATAGGGGTCAGCCCTTAAATTATCAATTTTGGGGTTTTGTGTTGACTGTCATGTTAGGGTTTCATAATCTGTCGGTATGGCTAGACCACTACGAGTTGAATATGAAGGGGCTATCTATCACGTTACCATTCGTGGGAATGATCGGCGGAACATCTTTCTTGATGATCGCGACCGGCAACGCTTTCTCGATCGCCTTGCCGGCAGCGTTGAGGCGCATGAGATTCGCCTCTACATGTTCTGCCTGATGACGAATCACGTTCACCTGATGGTCGAAACGCCGGCGGGCAACCTCAGCGAATTCATGCACCGCCTGCAGACGGCATACAGTGTTTACTTCAACCTTCGGCATTCCCGCAGCGGCCACCTGTTCCAAGGCCGGTTCGGCGCTCGCGTTGTCCGCGGCGAGGACTACATTCTCCGCCTGGCTCGCTACATTCACCTGAATCCCGTGTTCACGCGAGCGGCGAAAAAGCTTGATCTTCGTGAGCGGATCGACATGCTGCGGCGTTATCGCTGGAGCAGTTATCGCAGCTACATCGGCCGGTCCGCACCGCTCGAATTCGTCGACTACGCACCGATGCTCGCGATGACCAAAGCCGCCACGAAAGCCAAACGACCGGCCGAATACCGCAAGTTCGTCGAAGCCGGAATCGCCGAAACCGACAAGGATCTCCAGCGGATCATGGCCACCAGCCCGCTGGCGATCGGGTCGGAGAAGTTCAAGCATTGGGTGCGTGGTGTGCACGATAAGCTGTCGGGCAAGCACAGCCGCGTCGAAGACGTTACGCTGCGAAGGCGATCTCGCAAGTTGGCCCCCGAGCGTGTGATCGAGATCGTGTGCAGCCAACTCGGCGTCGATCGCGAGGAAGTTGTTTGCCAGCGTAAGGGTTCTCTACTGCGGCCGATTGTCGCGAAGATGCTTTGCAGATATTCCGGTTTGACGCAGCGGCAGGCCGGTGAGTATTTGAACTTGTCGACCGGCGCGGCGGTAAGCATGCAACTGAAAGCACTAGCCGCAGCGGCGGCCTCGAAAGGCAAAGTGCGCAAGCAACTAGCCACGATAGATAAAGCGATCCAAGCTGAAATAGAAGCAGCATCGGAAGCGGCCAGATATGAAAATTGATAATTTAAGGGCTGACCCCAATGCTACCCCAATGCTACCCCGATCCAAGCTGAAATAGAAGCAGCATCGGAAGCGGCCAGATATGAAAATTGATA
>JABGPF010000151.1:0-1517 GCA_018645065.1 Phycisphaerales bacterium | reverse complement strand
ATTTAAGGGCTGACCCCAATGCTACCGGGCAATTTGCGATCAAAGGCGCCCGAGCGATAAAGGCCCGCCTCAAGCTTCGTTCGGCCAATGTCCACCGTGCGTATCTGAATCAGAAGTTTGGCCGCACGGGCAATTTGAATGTAGACATCAACGCCCGAGGCGCCGCGGCAGCCAGAGCGAATCCGATCAACGCCCCAGGCGGATCAAGATACCTGACCAGCACCAGCAGTGCAGCATCGAGATCAAACCTAAGCTCCTGGACGTGGAAAAGGACGGCGCGCAGTGGAGTATCGCGAACTAACGGGCAACTTGTTCAGGGTATTGGAACGCGAGCTGACGCTTGGGCTGCGAGGAAAGGGTTGACAGGGACACCTCAGTCGCTTGGAATAGCCAAGCACGGGTATGCAGACAAGTTGCTGACTCGTTATCAGCGTATGTTTGGCAGTCGAGGACTTCGGGCTGAGGTTCGGTACTTGGATGGTGCGCCGTGGAGAACCGGGAATCCGCTGAAGGGGTCTGTACGACTTGACGTAATTCAAGGTCCACGAGCAGCACCCACGGCTATATGGGACTATAAGTTTGGTGAAGCCGGCCTGTCTTCATCCAGAATAAACCAGATAAGGGCAGGTGCTGGCGTTGGTTCTGGCGTTCCTGTTACAGAGGTGAGACCATGGAAATGATACGACCGATGACAAAGAAACAATTGCAGGTGTATGTTGCAGATTATGCCCATGTATTTCCGGCGTCCGAATGGACGCCAGTGGAGGGATGTGCTTTTATTCGGACGTCCGGACCAGTGCAGCAGTATGTCGGTTTCGAGAATCTTCGGTCTGGCGCTTACCGGCCGGTCATGATGATATCTACAACGGCCGGACCAAAGCGTGTTGTTCACGCTCAAGATTTGGACATCAAACACCGGGAGGTGTTTCCGCGTGAGCATGACCGTATGCGGGATTCGGTCATGCAGGCCATGAAAGAGCAGTTTAAACCATTGATTCATAATCCACTGGACCCGGAGGAAGTCTTGATTCTGTGTGAACGCGAAGCGCCCGGTAAGATCAATGATTGCAGTGGTCTTGCAGCGATTAATGCATATCTGGGGCACACTGATCGTGCGTTGCAGTGGTGTGATCGTCTTGAAATTGCTCAGGAAGAGTTGGGCCGTGAGCTAGCCGATTGGGAACGGAAGCTTATCAAATTTGGATACCGTCTTCGAGAAGCCATTGGACGGGGAGACGAACGTTCGTTCTTGGAAACTATGATCGAGTAGAGTGTCTAGTGGTGTAGCGGACCATTGGTTAGATAATCGGACCCATACGATTACGCATAGCGACCTGTTTGGCGGTAATCTGAACTACAGTTTCGCCTATCGCGAAGATGGAAATATGAACGCGATGACCACGCCCGACGGCGTGATCGATTACGATCTGGACGCCGGCGGGCAGGTTAGGAGTTCGGGGGACACAAACACAATTGCTCGGAGAATTGCGAGTTCGGCTGTGCGGGGTCTCGTCTTC
>JABGPF010000501.1 GCA_018645065.1 Phycisphaerales bacterium | reverse complement strand
AAAAGCCGACGTAGAAGCTTTGCGAAAGATATGCCCGCACCTGCTGGCCAATCTCACCTCCGACTGGGACAGCGGCGTATTCTACGAGGTCGAGGCGTATCAACTCGTCACAGCCTTCCTGCTGGAACGCGCCTCGCTCCGCAAGGAGGCGTGCGACGCGGCGTTCCGTTCAGCCGCGGCATCCGATAAATGGCCCGGCCGCAAGATCGACAACTTCACCGGCGAAAACGCCACGCCTAAAGAAGCTTTCGACGTGCTGGCGATGAGGATGTACGGAGATGTGCCCTACGTCAGCCGCTGGTTCCCCGCGCTGTGTCGGGCAAAGGATGTCCCGCGTCTGATCAAGCTCCTGAGCCACGATAACGGTTGGTTGCGAATCAACGCCGCCAAGGCCCTGATGTTCATTGGCGACAAACGGGCGATCAAGCCGCTGGCGCGGTTGCTGGCGGCTTCGCATCCTGAGGCCGAATACGGGTTTTCCGGAGTGCTCGAACACGCCGAGTTTAGTGATCCTGCGCCTCGATGGCGCGAGGCGTACATCCGGGCGTTGGGTCGATTAGGATCCGTTGAGTCGGTCGGGATGCTTGTTAAGATCCTGGAAGATCCGCGTAACGTTCTGGAAATGCAGCATGCCGCCGCCCTTGCACTGGATGAGCTGGGCCGAGCCGACGCATTAGCGGCGTTGAAAGGGGCGGCGGTCGCCCATCCGTTCCACAGCATCCGTCTGGCGGCCCGCGAAGCCCTCTGGCGCCGAGGGGTGCGGTATTCGCCCAAAACACCAGGTATCTCGCCCGTCCGAATCGTCGATAAAACTGCGAAAGTCTCTCGGGCCTCGACGAGGATAGTCTTTATCAAGGGCAGGAACAAGGTCCGCAGCGACTTCAACGGACAGGCCGGCGTCGACCCGTGGCGTCAGACTTACGCCATCAGCAATTCCGGCCCGACCATGCGGCTCGGACAGAACCTGTACATCCTAAAATCGGATGAGCCCGGCGGAAAGGTCACGCCTCTGACGAAGTTCACCGATGGTTACGTCGCCGACTGCGAAGTCTCCTGGGACGGTAAGCGGATCATCTTCGCTCGGCGGCTTAACGGAGATCGGCGCAACTATCGCCAGGCTCCTTACGTGAAAGCAGCGTTGAAGAAGGCGGGCGTCAGGCGCTTCGGAGGCAAGGACGACCCGTGGTGGCACATATGGGAAATCAACGCCGACGGCAGCGGATTGCGACAGTTGACTTTCGGACCGTATCACGACGTAGCGCCGGCGTATCTCCCCGACGGACGCATCATCTTTTCCTCAACCCGTCTCGGCATGCGGGACGAATACCACGGTTACCCCAGCCCCGGCCTGACCGTTATGAACACTGATGGAAGCGATATCCACTGCATTGGTTTCAATCTCGGCGGCGACAGGGACCCGTCAATCCTGCCCGATGGGCGAGTTGTCTTCAGCCGACTCGATATCTTCTACTCGCGTCTTAAAACCGAGGTCACTGTCCAGGCGATTTTTCCGGACGGGACGAGGAATGATGCGATCTATGGGCCCGAACGCCGACCATTCTGGCGGGAGGTGCACAAAGACAACGCCGCCTGGACCATGCGCCCGTCATACGACGGACGCGAAGACAATCGCAATCGCGTATTGCGTCTGGGCCAACCCCAGCCTCTCGAAGGCGGACGAGTGATCTGCACCTCCAGCGGCGGGCTCGTTATCGCAGAGCCGGGCGGCTACCGCGAAACACTCGTCCCGCACGACAGGAAGTGGGCGGTGACCACGCCTTTCCCAATCGGGGACGGGAAGGTGCTTTGCTCGGCTACGGTTAAACAGTTCAAGATTGGCGGAAAGATTGTCACCGCGGGGACTGACGAGTTCAAACGCCTCAGGAAGGGTCCGGGGCTTTTCAACAGCGCGGTCAATATTGACCTGGCGATATATGTTGTGGATACGAAAACAGGCAAGATGACGCTGCTTTACAACGACCCGGAAACCGCCGACTTCGAGGCCCGCCTGGTCGCCGCTCGCGGGCTGCCCGCTGTTCTGCCTGAGAATCCCATGGTTCGCACCGGTGCATTCACCGCCAGATTGGTGTGCAGTTCGGCGAGAGTATCGCGGATCTCACGCGTAACGAGCCGCGGCAAGTTAG
>JABGPF010000500.1 GCA_018645065.1 Phycisphaerales bacterium | reverse complement strand
CGGGATTTGACAGCACGGCAAGCAACGGCACTATACTCAGCGGCATTACCTATACGACCGAGAACGGTTTGAGTGGCCCGACTGCACTGAGTGGCGCCGGTCAGGCCCCATCCCACTCTATTTTTGACACAACGGATGCGACTGGGCACTATGCTCCGGTCGTTCAAGTCAACGGCGGCACCTGGAATGTCGACATCCCCCTAGCCGTGACCGGCGCGGACGTTCAGGTTTCAGACGTCCTCCTCGGTCGTCAGCACTTCAATGGCAGTGGTAACTTCAATATGTCTAGCACGACCAGGGTCTATCCAATCACCGTGACATTGATCGGAGCCAGTGCCGGGCAGGTCGGCCAGAAGGTGATCAGTCCCCCCTCGGGCGGCTGGGGCAGTAACGCCGGCCTGGAGACGTTCACCTTCGGATCTCCGCCTACGCTTTCCAGTAGCGATACCTGGACACTCAACGTGTTGGTCAACGCTGGCAGCAACGGTATGGATAACGGGGTCTTCGTCGGCTTCGACGGGTTTGCGTTGCATGGCACGGTCGTTCCCGAACCTGCGACGATGAGCCTTCTGGCACTTGGCGGATTGGGTCTGCTGCGTCGTCGTAGATCCTGAGCGAAGTCGAAGGGTCGACGCCGCAGGTCGTGAGCCTGTCGAACGGCAATCGCGCATAACTTGTGCTTCGTAGCGAAGCGTAGTTTCGCGAAGTAGTATCGCAAGAACAACAATATTGAAAACGCATCACGCCGGCGGCCTGTTACCCAACAGACCGCCAGCGTTTGTTTTTTGTGCTGCTGTAATTTGGAGTGACGAGTCCAGAGTGCTGCCCTGGACACGGTGCTTAGCGATCTGCCTGTCTCTTGTCTGATTCGATCTGTTTCAGGCTCTTGATATCATCCTCAAGCTCTTTGAAACTATGCTCAGATTCCAGGATTCTCTCTCTCTTTTTCTTTGAAATTCGGAAATTCCGAATTTCTTCATGACATCATTTTCGACCAGTTCGCCTTCTGCAAAGATGAGAAGTTGGGAAATGGAATGTTAACGACGAACGGCGCGCGAAACCGCAAGCGGTTATAGTGCGCGCCCACCCTTACAATAGCGAATCAAAACCGCTTGCGGTTTCGCACGCCGTTCGGACAAGCACTCTCAAGCATTCGACGAACCTTAGACTCTTATGGTTTATCGGGCCACTGGAGTACTGCTCCAGTGTCGGCGCTGGTTGCGTGGGCTGCGTAGCGGCCTAGGGCGCCGTGGCGGATTGGGGCCGGGCGGGGCTTCCAGGCTTTGCGGCGGCGGGCGAATTCGGCTTTGGAGACCTTGGCGTTCATCTTGCCGCCGGGTATGTCGATCTCGATAATGTCGCCGTTCTTGAGCAGTCCGATCTCACCGCCGGCGGCGGCTTCTGGGCTGATGTGCCCGATGCAGGCTCCCGCGGTTCCGCCTGAGAATCGGCCGTCGGTTATCAGGGCGCATTTGTCGCCCATGTCCATCCCGGTTATGTAGCTGGTCGGGGCGAGCATTTCCTGCATGCCCGGTCCGCCGCGGGGTCCTTCGTTGCGGATGACCACGACGTCGCCTGCCTTCACCTTACCGCCTAAGATGCCCTCACAGGCGTCTTCCTGGCACTCGAAGATGATCGCCGGTCCGCTGTGAACGTACATCTTCGGATTAACGCCGGCAAGCTTCACAACCGATCCGCGAGTTGCGATATTACCGTACAGCACGACCAGTCCGCCCTTGGCGGTGAACGCCTTGTCGACCGGGCGGATCACGTCTTTGGCGTTCAGGCGTGCGGTGTTCATGTTCTCCAGCTTGTCGGGCTTGGCGCCGCGGAGCATGGCCTTGACCTGGGCGATCGATCGGCCGGTGGTTTTGGCGCCTTCGCGGTAGAACTTCTTGGCTGCGGGCAGCACCTTCTTGCTCCGCAGGGAGTATTGCTGGAGGTTCTTGCCGATGGTGTTCCCGGTTACGGTCATGCAGTCGGCGTTGATGTTGGCGGGTTTGTCTTCCTGCATTTGGCCCATGATGGTGTGGATGCCGCCGGCCTTGTGGATGTCCTGCATGTGGTAGATGGCGCCTTCCGGCGTTGACGACGGGGCGACGCGGCATATATTCGGCGTGCGCTTCGAGATCCGGTCCATGTCGTTCAGCGT
>JABGPF010000499.1 GCA_018645065.1 Phycisphaerales bacterium | reverse complement strand
GGTTTATACTCAGGATAGTATTTTCAGGCAGGCTCGTACTTTGGCTTCTGCTGATGTGAGGTGCTCGGCTTGGGTGTGGTCGGTTATTGCGCATGATTTCCCCAACGCGTGGAGTTTGGCGGCTAGGCGTCCGGTTTCTAGTATCGCCGCCTGCCGCTGCTTGTCGTTGCTCGGGCGCCCGGCCAGGTCATCGAGGGTCGCCTTGGTGTACGTTTTTGCGTATTTTTCCAGGAGCTTGTGCGTGGTTTTCAAGCGGTGGCGCCATACGGGGATTTGAAGTTCGTGGGGTATTACATCGTTTCCGACCCATCCGGTTCCAGCGCAAAAATCGCACGGAGCTTCTCCCGTCGAGTTGCAGTGAACGCAATGTCCGCGTGATTCCGAATCGCCGGCGTCGCAGGCCTCGCACGGATTGGAGCCCTTGTTGCACATGAAACATTTTTCCTGCGAATAGGCTGTTACGATCAACCCCAGCGATGATCGCCCCAGGGCTTCGTCGGCAAGGGAAAGAAGATGCTGGATACTCATCCCATTTGCCGAGGCCTTCATAGCATTGTAAGTTTTACAGATATTTTCGATCCGCCGGGTCTCAGCGGCTTGGGCGAAGTCCGCTAATGCAGCTACAAGCGCCGGGGTAGGTTCTTGGGGTTGGGCCTGCTGCTCTTTTTTGTTTCTGTTCGATGAGGACACAAGGCAACCTTTTTCTTAAAACAACCCTAACATAGGCGCCGCAACAAGATGCAACGCCTTGGAAAGCAGTGGCGTGAACTCCCGTGGGCAGGCCTGCATGAACTATTAATTAATGCGGTAAACAAGGGCGTGCGATCAGGTCGCTGCACCCTCTTATACGTATTATATCGTATTACTTATGTCATTGGGTGAGAAAATGCTGGATGAATTTTAGAATATTCGAAACTTTCTGGCTCCTCGTGCGTCATAAAGAATAGTTCCTAAGTTTCTTGTGCGAGACAACGGTAGTCGCTAAAGTAGCGATGTCGACTTTAAAATGCGGTTATCAAGCGTGTTTCGCTCGATAAATTTTATAAGATACGGGCTATTATGAAAGCTGAGTCCAGGGTGAGTATGCATCGTTTAATTGGTGCGGCGGTTATCGTTATCGCCGTTGCGGTGGGGCTACGCATTTCTTCCGGTGATAGAATTTTACTAAGCCCTTCAGTCCAGCCTACGTTGTCAGGCGCCGTGCCCCCAGCGTTGGTCAACGCCAACGATGAATTCGCCGGTTACCTCACCGGCGCCAAGAAGAATATCAAAGACGGTAATTACGATCAGGCGATTGAAGTTATCCAGGCGCTTATCGAGAAGCCCGACAGCGGATTTGTCGCCGACGCTAACGGTAGGCAGTATGTGGCGTTGTGGCATCGTGCCAACGACGCTCTGGCCTCGATGGGTCCCGAAGGGCTGGAGCTCTACAGACGTTTGTACGACGCCCAGGCTGCGACAATCTTCAAACAGGCCGCCGAGACGCAAAATACCGCGTTGCTGAGACGCCTGACACAGCAGTTCCTGCACACCTCATACGGATACAGATCGCTGTGTCAGTTGGGCGACATACACTTTGATAGAGCACAGTTTGCGCGTTCGGCGATGTACTGGCGAAGAGCGTTGAGGCTGAAAACTACTCCGCAGCAGTCGGCGGTTCTCCTGGCGAAAATCGCAGCGAGCCTGCACCTTGCCGGTGACGCTGCTGCCAGCAACGCCGCCCGCGCCGAACTTACGAAGAAACACAAAGGCTCCTCCGGCGTGATGGGCGGGGCGAAACAGGACCTCCTGGCGTTCGTGAATAATATTCGCAAAATTCCCGTACCGCAGGTCAACGCCAAGCGTCATCTGGCTGAGAAGGAATGGAGCGGACTGGGCGCCTTCCCCGACGGAATGGCCGTTATGGGCAAGTGCGACGTGGTGCTCTCACCAAGTTGGCGTGCGCCTGGCGACGTTCCGATCGGACCGGTGAATATCAGCGGTAAGATGGTGGCTATGCGGTCAACGCTGATGGGTTATAGCGGATACACAATGACGCCCAAGCCGAAGAAGGGGCATGTATACGTTACCTCCAGCAGGCAAACGGGAAGTTCCAGGTCCTCGACGGGCTCGGGTTTCTTCATGCCCGCCGGCGTGCAACCGGTGGTTGCGGGCAACCTGGTTCTCTGC
>JABGPF010000150.1 GCA_018645065.1 Phycisphaerales bacterium | reverse complement strand
GTTCCATTTTACCATAAGTATCTACAATCTTCATCTTGGATTCGTCCAAAAAGCCATATTGCGATCGCCCGGTCCATGGTGTATTATGGTATTTAGTAGAGGAGACATAATGCAATTGGTGATACCATTGGAAAAGATGACTACGGCGGACAAGCTCAAAGCGCTGGAGGAGATTTGGAGCGATCTTCAGCGCACACCGGATGAGGTGCCGTCTCCAGCCTGGCACGCAGATGTTCTCCACGCCAGAGAAGCCCGGGTGAAAGAGGGCTCATCCCAGTTTCAGGACTGGCCCACCGCCAAACGCAGGATCCGCGAGCAAACCCAATGAAGGTGCGGATTCTTGACGAGGCGGAGCAAGACCTGGTCGAGGGGTTCCGGTTTTACGAAACCCAAGAAGCAGGACTCGGTGACTATTTTATCGATTCCCTGTTTTCCGACATTGATTCCCTTCATCTCTATGCCGGTATCCATTTGGTTCATTTCGGCTACCACCGCTTGCTGTCCAAGAGGTTCCTTTTGCCATCTACTACAAAGTTGACAGCAAGACCGCAAGCGTCTGGGCCGTCCTCGACTGCCGTCAAGATCCCGCTAAAATTGCGGGCCGATTGAAATAGCCCGAACAAGGCGCTCCAGCGGACGCGAAAAGACCGCGCCGCTGAGCTTAGACGTTAGCCAATAACGGAGCAGGTAGATGGTAAGCGAGACAGTGCACTGCGAACGGCACGGGAAACGGCGAGCGACTTTTGTATGTTCCCACCTTGTCGGAAGCCTCCGAACGCAACAGGCTCTTGGTTACTACCATGCAGAAGACCCAGGCAATCCGTATCCTCACGCGTGGTGCGGCCTATGCGATCGCTACCTTTTCGATCATGGTGGTGAGTGGAACGATGAAACTGAGGCCTTTGCCGGGGTCAAAGTACTGTGTAGCGAGTGTTACGACGAAATCAGGAAAATCAACCTCAACAAGCCGTCTCTTGCCGACGCGTTGCTGAATATGGGAAAACCACCAAAGAACGCTCGCGGCAAAAGAACATGAACGCTCACCCACATAGGTAACAACTTCGCAAGGTACATGGGTTACACTTTCTTATGTTCCATTTTACCATAAGTATCTACAATCTTCATCTTGGATTCGTCCAAAAAGCCGATACGCTTCCAACCGAAGTACACCGCCCATATACCGGCACTGATCGGTTCCAAGCCGAGGTGTTCACCGACATCAGGGCCAAGCATTCATGACCCAAGCCACCATATCGCATGAGGCGGAGGTGGAGCTTTGGGAGGCTGTTGCGTACTACGAAGATCAGGCTACAGGGCTTGGTCTCGATTTTGTAACCGAGATTGAACGATCGGTTCAAGCCGTATGCGAAACACCCGAACGTTGGCCGGTTCGTGAAGATGGCACGCAGAGTATCTCACTCATCGATTTCCCTTCCTTGTAGTATATACGCTCCACAACGACGATATATGGATCATTACGCTGGCCCACTGCAAGCGAAGCCCCAACTATTGGGTGGGTCGAGTTTAGAAGATATAATCGAGTCGGGGTGGTCCGCGACTGTTTGCTCTGGTCTTGGCGTATTGACGCTTGTTATGCTGGAAGCGAACCCTTATAAAGGATGGGCGTATAGTTATGAACTGAAACTGACCAGGAGCCTGAAGTATGCCAAATAATACAATTCTTATACTGATAGCCGTTCTAATCGGCGGCGTGGTGGCGGCGGTTGCTGCATACTACATAATTCGTTTCATGCGCGGGTCGATTAAAATGACACTGCCGCAGACGGGTTTTAATCCGGGCCAGAACATAACCGGCAGCTTCGATCTTGAAACCAAGAAGGCCATTGAAGGCAACAAGCTGATCGTAAGCCTGATCGGGGTCCAGGTCACCGAATATTACGAAGATGGGAAGAAACGCACTCGCAAACGAGAAATCTACAGGAATGAAGTTCTGCTGGAGGACGCCAAAACGTATCCGGCGGGGCACACTTCAACACACCAGTTCGAAATCGACACCCCGAATACTAATGCGCCGGAGTTCATGAATTCCGCGATCGGCAAGACCCTCGCCGGCGCCTTGCAGTTGCTCAGCGACAGACGCACCCGGCTGAAGTGGAGGGTCGAAGCACGCCTCGACGCCAAGGGCGTAGACCTTGCGACATCAAAATCCGTATCGCTCAGTGTGTAACTGTTAGCGAGGCATTGGCTGTGTTTGCGGTAATGCCTGATAATCTTACAGGTATGCGACATGAAACGTAGAGATTTCCTGAGAATTACCGGCTTGGGCTCGATAATGGCGGGCTTTCACCAACTGCCCGCCGCCGCCGAAGCCAAGGGCCCGAAGCCCAATATCATCTTTCTAATGGCCGATGATTTGGGATACGGCGACACGGGGTTTAACGGCAATAAGGTCATTAAAACCCCATGCCTGGATGCTATGGCGAAGGACGGTATTCGCTTTACCCGCTTCTACTCGATTGGCCCGGTGTGCACGCCCACGCGAGCATCATGCCTTACAGGTCGTCACTACATTCGTTTCGGCATGGCGCATGCGAATATGGGCAAACTGCCGAAACAGGAAATCACGCTCGCCAAAGCGTGCAAGGCCAGGGGCTATACGACAGGCCATTTCGGCAAGTGGCATCTTGGGTCGATGAGCAAAAAAGAATCACTGCGACACAAAGACCCAGCCAAGGACTATGCCCCGCCCTGGGCGCGCGATTACGATGATGCATTCGCTACAGAAATCTCGTGTCCGACATGGAATCCGGCGAGCGGTAAGTTCAAGAAGCATGATTCTCCTTACTGGCGCAATGGGAAGAAGGTCACCGAAAATATCGCAGGAGATGATTCCCGAGTCATAATGGATCGCGCCATTCCATTCATTCGAAAAGCCGTCGCCGACAGCAAGCCGTTTATGACCACGATATGGTTCCATGCCCCTCATAGCCCGGTTGTCGCCGGGCCTGAATATCTGAAAATGTACAAGGGGCATACAGAGGGGCAGCAGCATTACTATGGGTGTATTACGGCTATGGATGAGCAGATCGGCAGGCTCAGAGATGAGCTCAAGAGGCTCGGTGTCGAGAAGAATACGCTTATTTGCTTCTGTTCTGACAACGGCCCGGAAGGGACCGGAAACCCCAAAAAAGTTTACGATGCATACAGCGGCGCCTTCCATGGGCAAACCGGAGGTTTGCGCGGGCGTAAGCGGTCGCTGTATAATGGCGGAGTGTGTGTGCCCGCCGTGGCGGTCTGGCCGGGTACTGTGGCTGGCGGACGCACCGTTGACATGCCATGCGCCACGCTGGACTATCTGCCAACCGTGTGTGAAATGGTTGGTTTTGACTATCCCGATGATCGCCCGGTTGACGGTGAGAGCATGCTTGCGATGTTACGCGGTAAGATGAACCGTCGCAAAACATCGCTACCGTTTGCGTCGATCATAAGGCAGCCTCATGCGGCGATGATTAAAGGGCAGTTCAAGCTGTGCACCAATTTTTCCGCATCGGGCGCCGAAGACGCACTTTATCATCTTCGCGATGATCCAGCCGAGGCAAAAAACCTTATTACCGTTCATCGTCAACTGGCCCAATCAATGAAGGCTGAGTTGTTCAAATGGATCAAGTCATGCCGCAGAAGCTTTGACGGCAAGGACTACAAAGAACCGTACGAACCGCAGGGTAAGTTTATTAACTACAGGCAACCAGGCAGAGTATAGCTCTCCAACTCTACAGGCGCCGCTGCGGGTAAGGGGCAGTAGGGCGGTTTACTGACGACTAGATGGATAAAGCGCATAACGACGAGCGTCCCGATGTACATCGGGACTCCGCCGCTAAACGGAATCAAGAGAAACACGTCAATAGATTTGAGCGAAAAGCGAATAAGTCCGGTGGAATGGGGTTACCTACTGTTCCTTCCGATATATTCGAGATGGACTTTTTAACACCGTTTAGCGGCGGGGCAACGCCCCGCGCTTTATCCGTCTAGTCGTCAGTAGCGTCTGACTTGACGTATTGACGCTTGTGGTGCTGGAAACGGGGCATTATAAAGGGTGCAGTGTGGTTGGGGATAATTGGGAACAATAAGGAATATTGACATGAAGAAGTTGCTGGCTGGTGTATTGTTTTTTGCTTTGATTGGTATGTCGGGCGGCGTGGCGGCGGCGAGAGATCCGTTGCCCAAGGTGCTGATAGTTGGCGATTCGATTTCTTATGGATATACGCCGCGCGTGGCTGAAGTGCTGAAGGGCCAGGCGACAGTCGTGCATTGCGCCGGTAACGCCGGGCCGACAATGCGCGGTGTGGCGAACATTGAAAGATGGCTGGGCAAGGGCAAGTGGGATGTGATCCTGTTCAACTTTGGCCTGTGGGATATGTACGGCTGGAAGTACGAGAAGGTTGACCGCTCGCCTGAGGCGTATGAGAAGCGGCTTGACGCGCTGGCGACACGTCTGAAGAAGACCGGCGCCAAGCTCATCTGGGCGACCACGACCCCGGCGTGCCCGAAGGCTGAGTGGAATTGCAAGGTCAAGGTCGAACCGGCGAGCGAGGCGAAGTACCAATCAGCGGCGCGGCGGGTCATGAAGAAACATGACATTGCGGTGGCGGATCTGTACGCCTTCATGAAGCCGCAACTGGCGAAATACGCGGTCTCCGAGACGGACGTTCATTACAAGAAAGAGGGCAAGAAGCTGCTTGGCGAGCAGGTGGCTGCCAAGATCAAGTCGATACTGGCCGGCGGGGCGGCTGGCGGGGAGTGGATCAGCCTGTTCAACGGAACTGACCTTAAAGGTTGGCAGGGCGATGCGGGGATATGGCGCGTAAAGGACGGATGCATCGAAGGGCGCGGCGCGTGCACCGATCACAAGGGGTACAAATCGTACCTGATAAACCGCTCGCACATACTCAAAGATTTTATTGTCGAAGTAGAGTTCAACATGGCCAGGGGCAACAGCGGAGTGAACTATCGCTGCCATGACTACGACAAGGACCCGAAAAAGCTGTACGAGGTCAGCGGATACCAGGCCGATATTTCCGGTATTGGCCTGTGGGATATTTACACCACCAGCAAGGCGAAGCGATATTCGGTTAAGAAGGCCACCGGCGGGCGAGCTAAAGGCAACCAGTGGCACACGTTGCGTATCGAGGCGATTGACAACAAGCTTACTCACACGCTTAACGGCGTTAAGAGCATGGAATTTGTCGACACCGACACTCGCGGCGGGCTGCGTGAGAAGGGTTTTATCGCGCTTGAATTCCACGATAACGGAACGAATATCAAGTTCCGAAACATCCGCGTGAAGATCCTCACTCCCGCAACGGAGAAAAAAGCTACCAAAGGCTCCACAGCGAAGCCCGCGACGAAGAAGTAGCGTTATATAGCGCTACTGGAACGTTGACGGGTAATTGCGATCATATTTGAACCCTTCGGGTTCAATGTAAACCCACAGATTGCTATCTGTGGGCTTTCGTTGCTTCTAATCGTGCTTGAACGCGATATTGTTGTGGTTATGCAAGCGGGGCGCAAGCAATGAAATCTTGCTTTTTTGGGCTCTGCGCGGTATTTAAAACGTTTAGAAACTGACGGATTCTACGGATTCGTCGATCGAACGAGGTATTATATGCGCGTCGCACTTATTGGTCCGCCCCAGTCGGGCAAGAGTACACTATTCCAGGCCATCGCCGCTGGGTCCGGGTCCGGTGTGGATATGTCACGCCCTGATCAGCCCCATCTGGCGACGGTTAAGGTTCCTGACGAACGTTTGACATGGCTTTCTGAGCAGTTTAACCCGAAAAAGACGACACCGGCTGAGCTTGCGTTCCTGGACATGCCTGGGTTCGATCTCACCGGCGACGCCGGGCGCCAGCGGGCGAAAGTTCACTGGGCGTCGATGCGTCAGAGCGACATGCTGGTTTTTGTTGTTCGGGAGTTCAAGAACGATGCGGTCGCGATGTACCGCGATCGGGTTGACCCGGCGGCCGATGTTGAAGAGATGCTGACCGAAATGATTTTCGCTGATCTCGAGCAGGTGACAAATCGTCTGGCCAAGCTGGAGGCCTCTCTTAAGAAGCCTGTTGGCAACAAGGACGAGATCAAGCGTGAAATGGAGTTGATGACCCGGCTTGTCGATACGCTGGAAGAGGAGCGTCCCATCAGCGACGCCCTTACCAGCGAAATCGAGATCAAGATGGTCGCCAGTTTTGCTTTTCTCTCGCAAAAGCCTGTGCTTATTGTGCTTAACTGCGATGAAGACGCCATGAGCGCCGATAATCCCACGGAATTCGCCGGTCGTCCCTGCATGTATCTCTCGGCCCAGATCGAAGAGGAACTGGCGGAACTGCCCGCAGAAGAGCGTGGTGAGTTTCTTGCCGATCTTGGCTTGGAGTCCACCGCTGGCGACCGCCTGATCCGGGCGTGTTACACTGGCGTTGATCTGGTGAGTTTTCTTACATCCGGTGAAGACGAATGTCGCGCCTGGACGATCCGAGCGGGCACGACGGCAGTTGACGCTGCCGGTGAGATTCACAGCGATATCGCTCGCGGATTCATCCGCGCCGAGACCGTTGCATATGACGATTTCAAAGCTGGCGGCGATATGAAGGGCGCCAAAGCCGCAGGTAAAGTCCGCCTGGAAGGCAAGACATATGTCGTTCAGGACGGGGACATAATAAATTATCGATTCAACGTGTAGGTATGCCAAAAACACCTAACGTCAAGAGACCCGCGCGTCGCTGGTGGCAGCAGATTTGCCGAATACTTGTGGCGTTGTGCATGTTGGTTGCGGTGGCTTATGTGAGTTTGCCCTGGTGGGCTCCGACTGATCTTATCCGGAGGCATCTGGCCGAGCAGATGTCCAGCCAGTTGGGCCTGGACGTTACTATTGGCGAGGTTTCGCTCAGTTGGGCTCAGGGGGTCGAGCTGCATGATTTTCAGATCGCATCGCCCGAGGGTTTTTCCATTGATGAACCTGACGCCGCGATGGTCAGCGCGTCGGTTATTCGGGCTGAGCTGTCACCGATAAATCTCTTCTGGCGCAAGCGTATCGCCTGGATGGAGATCGAGTCGCCGGTTGTTAATATCGAAGTCGACGCCGAGGGGAACATTAACGCAAAAGCGCTGAGCGCACTGAAGTTCGATGTCGAGACTGATCGCACATCAGTGCGTAACGCGACGGTCAATATCATCCTGCCCGAGCACGATAAGACGCTGGTCCTGGGCGTGCAGGACATGCAGTTGATCGCTGGACGCATGAAGCGTATCGAGCGTGTGACGATGTCGGCTGAGCTGCGTCAGAAAGAATCGTCGGCGCCGATAGCACTGGCGTTCGATGACACTGTAAAAGGCGCCACGCCGATTTCGGCGACCGCGTGTTTTAACTTCGCAAACCTCGATCTGGCCCAGCTTGATCTGGTGCGAATTCTCGATCTTCCGCTGAGGAAATTTGCCGGGCGCAGCAGCGGGTCGCTTAGTATCCGGACCAATGGCGATGGCGAGGTCGATCACGTTAAATTCGATGTGAGTATGCGGCAGCTCGATCTTCAACCGCTGGATAAGAGAATCGAATTACCGATTATCGCCGAAGCGGGTTTTCTCGTGTCGGCTAGTTACGACCCGGTTAACGGGCGAGTCGAACTCGACCCGTTCAGCGTGAAGTTGCCCGGTCTGGAGATGTCGGGCACGGGCACGCTGTTCGGTGAGGCGCTTTCGGGCAATTGGCAGGGGATACGCAGCCTGAAAATGCAAGGTCGCATTCGTCCGACCCAACTGGTCTCGATGCTGACAGGCTCGGCCGAATTCCCCGGTGATTTAAGCGTTTCCGGACCGATCGGCCTGAATGTGAACATGGGTCACAAGGGCAATGTTCTCGAGTTTTCCGGTTCGATAGACGCAGCGTCCGCCGAGATCCGCCACCTCGACCGATTGGTCAAACCGCTGAAGCAGCAGTTTAAAGTCGAGATCAGCACCGCACTGGATGAGCGAACTTTCGGGCTCGATGTAAGTCACTGGCGGATATGGCTGGGCGATAATATTTTCACAGGCCAGGGCGCCGTTCGCGACCTGCGGAAACTTCTGGTCACCGGTGATGACGGTCTGCCGGTGGCGGCGTTGAACATGATTTCCAATTGGCAGTGGAAAGGCCAAGCCGAACTCCACGAACTCGATTCGCTGCGTAGTCTGGCCCCCGTGATTGCCGAAACGCTAAGCGGCGTCTCGCTGAAAGGCCCGCTGATTGGCGAGATTTCGGTCGACAGTCGCGACGGTCTGATCGCCCAGGGCTCGCTGAGCATGCCCCAGGGCGCGAGTTTGACGCGCGGTGATCAGATTTTTAAATCGCCCGGGCAGGCCGTCAGGTTATCGGCGCGAGCCTCGGCGAATCGCAAGTCGGCGGGCATTGACGATATGGAGCTCCGGCTGACTGTGGGGAAGGGGCGTCTGGTGCTGGACCGCGGGCGAGTGCGGTTTATGGCGGCGGATGCTAAAACAGAAACTTCTGCGCAAATCGACATAAGCGGTGAGTTCCAGGTCGGGCGGGTCGAGGACTTATTAGCTGGACTCAAACCGGGCGGAATTGACGGGCTTGACGCTACCGGTTCGATGCGAGGCAAGTACGCAGTTCGCATTTCGCCCGACGCTCACCGGATTCACGTTACCGCCACCGACACCGAAACGCTGGATTTCCGGGTGGGGGATGTATTCGCAAAACCCGCGGGCGCAAAAGCCGCCCTCAGCCTGGACTTCCTCTCGGATTATCGCGTGTCGAGCTCGCTGAGAAATATCCTGCGATGCTCGTTACGCCAGCAAAACGCCGACGTGCGAGGGGAGATCAGCTTCGGGGCCGATAACGATGAGCCCGAGGCGGCGATGCTGTTCCGCGCCGATATTCGCGACGCACGATGGTTGGCGAAGGCTATTCCGCTGGCCGGGGAGGCCCTTGGCTCGGGGCGGTTGAGCGGGGCGGCGGTCCTGAGCGCCAGCGGACACTGGCGGCCCGGTCGCATCGAAACGCAAATATCCTGCGACGCCGACGCGATCGCCTACGAATCCAACGACAGTTCAGAACGACGGAAACGCTCCGGCGTTCCGTTGCGATTCAGCCTGGCGGGCAATGTGACCACAACTGACGATCTTCACCTTTCGGCTGCGATCAAGGACATGACGCTTGTCTGCGGGCAGAGCTCCGTCCAAGTCGTTGGCGATGCGGATATGGTGCTAAAGAAACCCGAACTCGCGACGATAGGAAGCTGGGTTGAAGTTCTGCCCCGTTGCGGACTGAAATTTAACGGGCGATTGGCGGTCGACGCTGCGTTAGTCGACTTGGCGCCGGAGCTTCGCGATCAGGTCAAACAGTTTGCCTTGGGCGGACAAGCGAAGTTCGACGCCTCGCTGGACGCATCGAAAAAGGGGCTCGCCCTGAAATGCAACCTCAACGCCGACCAAGCCGCTTTCGCAGTTGACAACGAGTATGTCAAACCGCTGGACACTCCGGCGGAGGTGATTATCCAAACCACCGTGTCGTCTGACCTTTCGCGGGTCGTATTGAATGACTTGCAGGTTAACGTTGGTGATGTGCACATCCTTGCCGGCGGGGCGATGGCTCCGCTTTACGAGAAGGGGCGGTGGCGCCTCGAGCCGAAAAAACTGCGATTCACCGTCTCGACGCGACGCGCGGCGACGCTCGATAAAATGATTGCGACATTGAAACCGTACAAACTTGCCGGTGATGTGATTCTGGAAGGGCAGTGGTCCGGCGGGTGGTCCGGTTCGGCGTCTTACGTTTCGCTGCAGAGCAAATCGCTGACCGGTCAGTGGCGTGGTAAGAAGGTGAAAATCGCCGGTGATCTGCTCGTCAGAGACATCGCTCTCCAGAGCGACGGGAACTGGTCGCCGGACTCGCTTCGCACCAAGAATTTCCAGATGCAGGCTGGCAAGAATAATGTTTGGCTGCTGGCGGATATGAAAGGGCTTCATCGTGCGCCCGCCGGTTCGGTCACGCTGTTGGGACGATATCTCGACACTCGTGACCTGACCCAGTGGCTCACTCCGCCCAAGTCTGAAACTCGCCCGGCGGTTTTACCAACCACTCTGCCGACAACTCTGCCGAAGAAGCTTACGCCCAGAGAGCGTGCCGGAGAAATGATCGCTTCGTGTGTTCCGCTGCTTCGCTCCAGTGATATAATATTCTCGCTCCAGGCGGCGCATCTTCGTTTGTGGGATGACAACGTGTCGCAATATTACGATCTCCTCGATATGAAGATGAAGGCGTCTGTGACCCAGGGGCTTATCGTAAGCAGCTACGCATGCGGTTTGAACGGTGGATCGGTTCGGGGCGGTTTTCAGGTAAATCTTAAGGACCCTCCACCGAAGGGCAAAGAAGTTAACGTTGAAGTGTGGCAGAACGTTCGTGATGTGGCGGCGCGCAAAAACATCCAACCGCAACTGGCGTTGTTCTTCCCGGGCAACATTGTTTCGGGGATGTTTAATCGTCGCCAGGACGTTAAGTTTCCGCTGGTCGATTTTGTCGCAAGTTCGTTCGATCCAAGCGTGAAGGTTAATCCTGTCGGCAAGGCCAAAACCGTCACAATCGACGGTGTGACCAAAGGGCGTGCGGCTCCGAAGTTTGTAACCGCACTTTTCCCGGGCCTGAACATGACGAGCTATAAGTATCAGAAAATGACGGCGTTTTCGGATATGCACGCCGACGGCGGGGCCTATAGTGATATGATATTCAACGGGAAAGTTTACGACCTGTACATGGAAGGCGATACTGACTCGAATAAGATCGGTAAATATGAGATAGGTTTGATACTCGTGGGTACTCCGCAGACCCCAGAATGGAATCACGTATGGCGTCAGGGGCGTCTTCCGATCCTGAAGTTCAAGGCTCGCATCGAGGGCGGTAAGATGCACGATGTGGAGGTAAGTTACCCGTGGCCCAACGAGTCTCTGGGCGTGATTTTCGTTAAGAACAATATTTTTTACAGGGCCTACCTGGCCAGTAAGAGCAAGTAACACCGTGGTTTTTTTGAGGTGCATTTAATGATAGACGCCAACCAATCTGAAGCGCAGTCGTGGGGGACGCCGTCGGTTCCGCTTCTGCGCGCCGGGGGGGGATGGCTTAATATTACGCTGGTGGTTATTACTCTGACGGCGTTTGCGTCGGTCAACGCATTTTGGCAGTATCTTTCGACGGGGCACTGGATAAATTACACGCTCGATGCGTTCCGCCGCGACCTGGCTGTTCCATTGGGGCAGATGCTGCTGGCTCCTCTGAGCATATTCCACTATCCGTGGATGACGCTGGTGACCGGGTTCATTATCGCTGTTGTGATATTCGTACCGATACTCGTTGCGGTGCTGCATCGGTTGAGTTTGGCGCTGGTTTTTGTGATTATTGTCGCCGTACTCGGACACGCGCCCGTGCTGGCTGGGGCGCTTGTTATCGGATGCGTGTTGACTTCGAGAACGCCTTTGCGGTCTGACACTCCGTTCCTGGCGGTGATGTTGGGACTCACGCCGGTGGCGGTTTACTTGTACCTGTTCGGGCTGGCGCTGGTTTCGGAGGCCGCTGTACTACCGCTGCAGAGAGGGGTTGCTGGAGCACCGTTTCTGATAGCGCTGATTAGCGCTTCTCTGGTATGCGGATTGGCGCTGTTCATCACGCGAGTGTGCGGGTATCGCCAGTGGATCGCCTGGCCGGTCATTGTCATCCTGATGTCAGGACCGATGACGGTGTTTTATCTCGGCGTGGGGTCCGACGAGTTGGAATACTCGCTGATCACCGGAAAACTGGCGCCGGGCGACTCGATTTACAGACCGGATTCCCGCAAGCACTTGCTCGAGAACGAGGATTTTCACGGTCTGGCCGGAGACAGGTTGTTCAAGGCCGTCAGCGGAGGCCTGGACGCCGAGCGACGCGATCTCATCGAGGCATGCAGGCAGTTTGTGGAGCGATACCCGAAATCGAAGCGAGCGGCGTCTGTGCTCTGGACGGCGGCTCAATGCCACAGCCTCAAAATATCCAGACCCGCACTGGACGACGGGCGGGTCATGTACTACGCATCGCACCTCTCCGGGGCGTCAACAGCAACGTGGTTAAGGATCATTCGGGAGTATCGAAAGTCGCCTCAGGCGGCGCTTGCACACTGGCGATTGGGCCAGTTGGCGTTGTTGGAGGTGGGGGCGGTCGGATTGAGCGACGCAGTTGTCTCAAAACGCCTGGACGAGGCCGACACGCACCTCACCGCCGCTGAGGAGCGATTAACCGCCATCGTAACCGCCGCCAACGAAGCCGGAGCCAACGAATTTATCGATCGGGTGTTCCTGCCCGTCTCATCGCGGCCTACACACGGGAGTTACCGTCAGGCGTTGGTTGAGGTCCAGCGTCTTCGCTGGTTGATATCGGCCAACAATGTGATGGAAACCTGGAGGGAGGCCCTTGCAAGTGGTAAACCGGGCGCTCGCGCCGAATCGATTAAGTTGCTGATGGCGTTGTCGTCATACTTGCAAATCGACTCTAACTTTCTTGACAGCAAGGCCTATCGCCTGAGTTTGGAGAAGTTGCTGGACCGGTTCGAGGGCACTAATCTGGGCGATAATCTAACGGTCGCCCACTCCAACACCGAACAGGACCCCCGCAGGCGTGCTATCGCTCTGATCGCTCTAGCCCAAGTCCGCCCGCCTACTGACGCTGCGATCCAGGCGAATTTTGAGCTGGGCATCCTGGCCTCCGGAACCGCCGGCGCTGCGGATTTAAGTTCAGTTAAGGGGCTTCGCAAGCCCGAATACTATTTCAAGCTGGTGATTGCGGCGCCGGATAATCCATGGAAACCGTTGTCGAAAGAGCGATTAGCGTGGCTTGGAGTCATTAAAAAACAGCCCGCTCCATGATCGTTTTGTGATGTTGTGCGATCCAGCCGATGAGATATCCTGCAAAACGTCTTGACTGTGGGCCTTTGGGATACTATGATTTCGCGTTGGATTAGCGGTCCGCCACGGCGCGGACCGTTGTAGTTTCAGCCTGCCCGACGTTTCAGGGCTAGAAAATCAGGAGTTGTAAACGTGGGATATAACTGCGTAGTGTGCATAAAACAAGTGCCGGATACCAAGCGTATCACCGGCGAGGCGATGCAGGAAGACGGAACGGTTAACCGCGCCGCTCTGCCTGCGATCTTCAACCCAGAGGATCTCAACGCGCTGGAACAGGCTTTGGCGATTCGCGAAGAGCATGGTGGAACGGTAACCGTTGTCGCTATGGGACTTCCCGCAGCCTGCCAGGTGCTCAGGGAAGCAATGTGGTGCGGAGCAGATCGCGCTATACTTGTTACCGATCGACGAGCGGCGGCTTCGGATACGCTGGCTACTTCGTACATCCTTTCATGTGCGATCGCCAAGCTCAACCCCGACATCGTTCTCTGCGGGCGCCAGGCAATTGACGGCGACACTGCTCAGGTCGGACCGCAACTCGCGGAAAAACTCGGCATGCCCGTAATCACGTATCTCGAAAAACTCGACGCGATCGAAGGCGACGTAATCACCGTCGAGCGCAACGTCGGTAACGGTTTTGAGATCGTAAAGGCCAAGCTGCCCGTCCTGGTCACCGTAATGGACACGGCAAACACGCCTCGACCTCCGGCAGCCAAGCGGATCATGAAATTCAAAAAGGCTCGAAGCCGAGCCGAAATCGAAAAAGTCGCCGCCGACCTCCTCATGGGCGACTACGAAGACTACACCGCAGAACTACAGGCCAGCGAAGTTGAAAAACATTGCGCCCAGCTCGAAGAAA
>JABGPF010000498.1 GCA_018645065.1 Phycisphaerales bacterium | reverse complement strand
TTGGGAATGTGGAACGTTCGCAGTTCGTAATCGGAAGCGGCGGCCATTTCGTTTACGATCCGCGCCGCGTCAGCCGAGTCATTTCCGCCGATGTAGAAGAAATACTTCACGTCATTCTTCTTGAATACTTCGAAAATCTTGCGGCAGTAGGCTTCATCGGGCTTATCGCGACTTGAGCCCAGAGCTGCCGCCGGTGTGTTGGCTACGGCTTCGAGCAGTGCTGCGTCGGTCTCTTTCAGATCGACAAAATTCTCGGCTACGATTCCGGAAACGCCATGACGAGCGCCCATAATTCGCCCAACGCCAACGCTATCCTGCAGCACCTCAACGGCGCCGACAAGCGACTGGTTAATCACAGCGGTAGGTCCGCCGGACTGTCCTATTACTACATTACCTTTGCTGGTATCACTCATAACAACTCCTGTATGGTTTCTGGGATTCCCCCCCCACTACGCGAGGCGATATATTATTCGATTTCGCAATTTTTCGCAAGTCGAGTTGCACGAAACAAACAACGCGGGCCGGAGTCTTTTCACAGACCACCGACCCGCGTTGTGTTTTATCCGCACGAACACGCATGCCCGTAGCGTTTTTGTTGCTATTCTCGTTCGTCGACGTACAGTTCGGGCAGCTTCATGTAGTATGCGGTCTGAACGAACTCCAGATCGCGAATCTGCTGCATTAACGTCTCAGGCGGTTCCTCGTCAAGATTCAACCCCACCACCGCCGTACCCAAACGCTTCTTGCGTGAGAACGTCAAGTCGGCGATGTTGATGTCGTTCTGGCCGAAGACTGTCCCGTAGTGACCCAGCACGCCGGGCTTGTCGTCGTTGAAGATAACCGCCACGTGCCCTTCGGGCTTCATCTCCATGCGGTATCCGTCGATAGCGATAATTCGCGGGAACTTATGTCCGAAGATCGTACCGACCGCCGTTCGCTTCATCTCGTCGGTGTGGATCGTTACTTGCATCAGATTTGCGAACTCGCGAACCTTCGACGATGTAATCTGCTCGACATCCACACCACGCTGCTCGGCGAGCACGGGGGCGTTAATCACGTTAACCGGTCCGTCCATGTGAGGAGCAATCAAGCCCATCAGCAGATACGTGGTCACCGGTGAGAGGTTCATATCGGCGATCGTACCGCGATAAACCACTTCGACCTTGGTAAGGGCGCCCGGGGTGATTCCGGTGAGAATCGTGCCTATCCGCGAAGCCAGTTCAGTGTACGGGCGAAGCGACTCAGGCAGAGCCTTGTCGAAACCAGGCGCGTTGATCGCATTGCGTACCTCACCGCCTCGCAACGCCTCGACCAACTGCTGGGCAGCATCGAGCGCCACTTGCTCCTGGGCTTCGGCCGTCGAAGCGCCAAGGTGCGGAACAGCCAAAACGTTCGGATGCTGAATCAGCTTCTTCTCAGCCTCCGACTCGGGCGGTTCTGCCGACCATACGTCGATCGCCGCACCGGCTACTCGCCCTTCTTCCAGGGCGGTCAGAAGCGCATCAACGTCAATAATCCCACCGCGTGCCGCGTTTATCAGACGCACAGACGGCTTCATCATCGCAAGTTGCTCCGCGCCGAGCATTCCGGTTGTCTCTTCGGTTTTCGGAACGTGCAGGCTTATGTAGTCCGCGCGTTTGCACAGCTCAGCGAGATCCTTGACGATCTCATCCATTCCGTCGGGGCAGTTGGCCGCGAAGAACGGATCGTAGCCCAGCACTCGCATCTCAAGGGCGGTGGCCCGTTTGGCAAGGGCCTGTCCGATGCGTCCGCAACCGATAACACCGAGCGTTTTACCGGCAAGCTGCGTACCGGAATACGCCTTGCGGTTCCAATCGCCGCCGCGTAACGACGCATTGGCCGGTGCAATCTTGCGTGAAAGCGACATCATAAGCGTCATCGCCAATTCCGCGGTGCTAAGCGTATTACCACCGGGAGTGTTCATGACGATCACGCCCTTGTTGGTGGCTACCGGGATGTCGATATTATCCACACCCACGCCAGCGCGGGCGACACCGCGAAGTTTGCCCGGATTTTCGAGCACTTCAGCGGTGACCTTGGCGGCAGAACGCACGATCATACCGTCATATTCACCGGCGATTTCCGACAGTTCAGTCGGGTTCAGCCCGGTCTGGACGGTTACTTCAACATCTTCCTGTTCATTCAGCCAGTC
>JABGPF010000149.1 GCA_018645065.1 Phycisphaerales bacterium | reverse complement strand
GTTAAAAGGCGCCGACGTACAAAAGAACCTCAAGAAGATACTTGAAACGGCCAAGAGCAAATGGACGCTCGATCAGGCCCGTAAATATGTTGGTAAATAATAATTAACGCACAGCAATAGTTGCACCCCAGGAGCATTGAAAATGAACAAGCCAGCAGTTGTAGCGGTAGTGGTAATGTTGTCGATAACGGCGGGCGTTTTTGGCGCCGACCAAGCCGACGAAAAAGGATTCGTATCGCTGTTCAACGGTAAGGACCTCACCGGTTGGGTAGGTTCGACCGACGGTTACGGCGCCGCCGACGGCGTGATGTTCTGCAAGAAGGGCGGTAACCTTTATACCGAGAAGGAATACGGCGACTTCATCCTGCGGTTCGATTTCAAATTCCCTCCCGGCGCCAATAACGGCTTGGGCATTCGCGCCCCGCTCAAGGGCAACGCCGCCTACAAGGGTATGGAACTACAGATACTCGACAACACCGCCGCGAGATACGCCAAGCTCAAACCGTATCAGTATCACGGAAGCATTTACGGCGTGGTGCCCGCCAAACGTGGGTTCCTCAAGAAGCCCGGTGAATGGAATACCCAGGAAGTTCGCGCGATCGGCCCGAAGATCACAGTTATCTTGAACGGTACGACGATCGTCGACGCCGATCTCGACAAGGTCCTCGAAAAAGGCGGACCGAAGCTCCTCAAAGGCCACCCCGGTCTGAAGAACAAGAAAGGGCACATCGGTTGGTTGGGTCACGGCGCCAGAGTTGAGTTCCGCAAGATTCGCATCAAGACGATGGACGCACCGGCCAAACCTTGCTGCGGACTGGAAGACACCAAAAACACGCCTCCCAAGGGCTTTGTCGCACTGTTCAACGGTAAGGATCTGACCGGTTGGAAGGGCCTGGTGGCCAACCCGAAAAAGCGTGCTGCTATGAGTGCCGAACAACTGGCCGGGGCGCAGAAAAAAGCTGATGCGAGCATGGTCAAGAGCTGGACCGTCCAGGACGGCGCGCTGATCTTCAGCGGTAAAGGTCAATCGCTATGCACCGCCAAGGACTACGGCGATTTCGAGATGTACGTTGACTGGAAGATCAAAAAGAACGGCGACAGCGGAATCTACCTTCGCGGTTCTCCGCAGGTGCAGATCTGGGATCCTGCCAAGTGGCCTGTAGGTTCAGGCGGGCTTTACAACAATAAGAAAAATCCCAGCAAGCCGCTGGTTTGCGCCGACAATCCGATCGGTCAGTGGAACCGTTTCAGGATCAAAATGATCGGTGAAAAGGTTTGGGTATGGTTGAACGGTAAGCTTGTGGTCGACAACACCACGCTTGAAAATTACTGGGACCGCAAGAACCCGATCTACCCGACCGGACAGATCGAACTGCAGAACCACGGTAACACGCTCTGGTTCAAAAACATTTACATTCGCGAGATCAAAAAAGGCGAAAAATAAGGCGCAGGCGGGTGTCGCTTGGCGGCATCGACTATTGCGTTGATAATGGGAATAATCCGCGCTGATTTCTGCGTTTGCTACGCAGGGTCAGCGCGGATTTGTCTCCCATAATTCGGAGTATGGGCGGCAAAAATTTTACGCGATGTTTGGGCTGCAAAAAAATATCTTCGACACTATTTTTTGGGGGGAATACAATAGGTTGTGAATCAAGCAGTTGCGTAAAGCGCAGTGTTCCTCTAGGGAAGTTTATGCGAATTTTCCAGAAGAATGCCATTGACATGTATTGGTGTGTCTGCTATATTCACTGGTGCTCTGCGGTTGTGTTCGTTTGAGGGAATGACACAATTAAAGAGGTAAGAGGAATGTCGCTCACACGTTCTTCTTTTCCAATAGGCCCTGGAGGGCTCAATTCCCTAAGTGCTGAAGCTGGTGCGCATATGGTTACAGTGGTATAGGACTGCTGTTTATCGCATGCTGCTTTGGTGCGCATAACGAGGAAAACTGCACGGAAGTGGTTGGGTACGTCTATTTATCGAGGAGCCTGAAATGTTAATACGTGCAAAAAATAAGAGAGTGGTTTCGGTCTGTAGTTTTTCAATGATGATCGCCGCGTTGGTAATGGCGATCGGCCTATCGGCTGCACCGGTAAATGCTTCTGTGATACGAACTTTCGAGTTCGAATTTGAAGTCGCGGAAAACGCCGCCGAGATTGCTGTCGATGGTGATGTGATCGGCGTTGGCGACAGCATATTTTACACTGTCGCGTGGGATGTAGAGGCCTTGTTGTCAGGCGGCGCTAATCCGACTGGCGGAGCCCAGTACAAAGAGAATTCAATTCAAGCTGGCGGGTCGCTTATGTTTGGCGGCGTGAATCTGGCGACGAACAATTCGACGGCTTCGGTGGACGCAAAGAACTTTGAAGTCAAAAACAGTGCTGCCGGTCATGAAGACAAATGGAAAACCGAGGCCATTTTTACGAGCGTTGTTAATCCCCTGGTCACCGTAAAAGGCGGTGGGCTACTCAGCGCCTATAGGCCCGACAAAATCAAAGTTGAGTTCAAGAGCTCGAATGTCAACTTTCTCAGCACCAATCTGCTCCCGCAGGCGACGACTGACATGAACACGAATCTTACTGATTCGGTACTGGCGTCGTTGGCGACCAGCGCGTTCGAGATTAAATGGTCGGACGATATTAATCACGTGAAGAACCCCACGTTGAAGGGCTCTGTAACGAGCATTTCCGAAATCGGCGGCGGTGGTGGCGGGGACGGTGGCGGGGACGGTGGTGGTGACGGTGGTGGTGACGGTGGTGGCGGTGGTGGTGCTGCGTTGATTGTTGTCGATGGCGTTTACGATAGTTCCTTAGACACATACAGCAATTCCAAGGAGATACACTGGTTCAACGGACACAAGACAGAAGAAAGCATCTATGGCAGCGAGGCCAAGACGATAATCAGCTATGAGGAGAACAACGATCACTTATTCCTGTACGTCGAAGTACCGCTCTGTGCGAAGAACATGATTTGGCAGGACCTGGATTGGAAGAATATTTATCCTCTGACCAACACGGATCCCAACGCCGGGCTCACCGAAGAGGACATCGCATCGTACCGCACACACCATGAAACGCATCACGGCGCCGGCGATATGAAACTGGATTTCGGTGGGGCCACGGGCAGCGAGATAGTGGAGTTTTTCCACAATGGCGAGATCATATTCACAGCCTCTCTCGCAGGCGACGCCGATAACAAATTTGGTTTGGTCTCAGACGGCTTCAAAGACTCGGTGGACTATCTGTTTGACAACAACCTGGCTACAGAGTCCCTTTCGCTTAATCGTGAGACGAAGATGTCTTTCGAATTCGAATTCGCAGGATCAGCAGAATACAGTACGTTGCTGGCTGCTATTGAAGATCCCAGCTTCGAGGTCTCATTCCACCTTTCCCCCGAACGTGGTCTTCAGGATGTACCTGTACCCGAACCGGCCACGATGAGCCTGTTGCTGATAGGTGGGGTGATGATCGCCGCACGGAAACGCCGACCTGTATAATCTGGCGCCTAATCCGTTATGAACTTGAAAATTAGTCACACCGCATAGTTTGTCTTATCGGAAAAACCTTTCGTTTCCGCCTGGAAGTTAGTAAAGATAGGCGGTAACGAAAGGAATTCGGTAATGGCGATTACAAAATCAGAAGTGCGATTTCATAGCGAGGCCCTCGGCGGCGACTCGATGCTAACGGTGTTGGAACCTGACAATTGCAGCCGTCCGCTCGGCGTGCTGTACCTGCTGCACGGTATGGGCGACGATCACACTACCTGGACAGATCGGGTCGATATTGTCGGGGCGATGAATAGCGCCAATGCGGAGTTCATAGTTGTTATCCCCGACGGGGCGGGCAGTTATTTCTGCAACATTCCCGGGCCCAATGGCGGGCGGTATGAAGACCTGATCGCACGCGACGTGATACAATACGTCGACGCCAACTACAATACGGCCGCTGAGCGCCGCGGGCGAGTGGCCGCCGGTTTGTCTATGGGCGGGTATGGGTCGCTCATGCTGGCGATGCGTCATCCGGAACTGTTCTGCGGGGTGTCTTCGCATTCCGGGGCGTTGTATTTCGGGCACGAACCGCACCCGTTCGGCAAGGAGTATCCCACCGGTTTGATGAAGCTGCTGTCCGACCATTCGCCCGATGTGGATTACGACGTGTTTTCGCTGGCGACGAAACTCGCCAGTTCGGATGAGCACGCATTCCCCGCGGTTCGGATCGACTGCGGGCTGGACGATTACCAGGGAGATACGAACCGCCGCTTGCACGCGCATCTAAATTCGCTGGGCGTAACCAATACGTACGAAGAATTTCCCGGTGGACACACGTGGGACTACTGGCGCGCAAATTTCGACAAGACACTGAACTTCACGCTGGAGATGTTTCGCGATTTGTAGGCGTTTACTTGGTGTTGGCTGGTTGGGGCGCCTCATCGAGTTGCAGGACTTTGCCCATTCGGCGCCATCGTTTGTATCGCTGTTCGACTAGTTGATCGACGGGCACGCGTTTGAGTTCCCTTATCGAGCTTACCAGGTATCGTTCGAGGTTGTACCCCGCTTCGTCGGTGTCGCGATGTGCTCCGCCCAGCGGTTCGGGGATAATATCGTCGATCAGATCATGCTGCTTCATGCTCTGGGCGGTAACTTGCATGGCTTCTGCGGCGTCTGCGGCTTTTTCACCGGTGCGCCAGAGGATCGCTGCACAGCCTTCGGGGCTTATCACCGAGTACCAGGCGTACTGCATCATCGCCATCTTATCGCCGACTCCGATTCCGATCGCTCCGCCCGAGGCGCCCTCGCCGATCACTGCGACGACTACGGGTGTCGCCAATCGTGACATTTCCATCATATTGATCGCGATGGCTTGGGCGACTCCGCGTTCCTCGGATCCCACGCCTGGATAGGCTCCGGGCGTATCGACGAGGCAGACGATGGGCAGCGAATATTTTTCAGCGAGTTTCATCATCCGCAGCGCTTTGCGGTATCCTTCGGGGTGGCACATTCCGAAATTGCATTCGAGACGCTCTTTCGTGTCGCGTCCTTTGTGCTGAGCGATTACCATCACTTTTTCGGTTCCGATCGACCCGAGCCCGCATCTGATTGCCCGATCGTCGCGGAAATATCGGTCACCGTGCAGTTCGACGAAGTTTTTTACGATCCCCTCGATATAGTCGCCCGCCAGGGGGCGTTTGGGATGCCTTGCGACTTGCACGGTCTCCCAGGCGGTGAGGTCGGCGTAGGTTTTGGTCAGCAGCGAGATATAATCTTCCCGCAGGCTTCGGATCTCGGTCGAGTAGTCTCGCCCGCTCTGAGTTTGGGCCTCGACCAGCTCGTCCACGTGTCTTTGCAATGCCACAATCTCCCGCTCGAACGGAAGTATGTATGTAGCGTCTGAGTTATTTTTTTTCGCCATAGCGTAAAAATCCAGCGATGTCCGTCGGTCGGCCAAAAACGATCCGGCGCCGAGTAAATACCAACAAAGGACGCACTCAGCGTCCTTCATGGGGCAATTTCTATCGCCTGATAATACCTTAAAAGCAGAATTCGAGCAAGGGAAATTCCGCCAGCAGATAGTCTGTTAGTCTGTGGACTGAGCGGTTTTTATTTCCACACAGAGACACAGCGGGACAGAGAACGACCAGAGAACGGCAAGGGCGACGGCGGGAGAGATGTTACAGCCACGGCAAACGGCGAGAACACAGAGTACGGCGAACAGCAACGGTATTTTTAAACCACCAGAAAATAGGGGACAGTCACCTATTAATAGGTGGTTCTTGTTTGTATTCGAAGTGCAACGATGCGGTGGGAAATAGGTGACTGTCCCTAATTGTTTTCGAGTTGCTCGATAATTCTTGCTTTGGTGATATGTTGGCTGTAGGATTTTCTATTATGCCACGAGTAGCGAGAATCGTCATACCGGATTGCCCCCATCATGTGACCCAACGCGGGAACAATTGTCAGGATGTATTTTTCGTTGATGATGACCGTCGCGCGTATCTTGAGATTCTGGCTGAGCAGTCTCAAAAGTTTGGGGTGGCTGTTCAGGGGTACTGTCTGATGACCAATCATATTCATCTGATCGTTACTCCGCGGGCGCCTGAGTCGCTGGCTCTTGCCATCGGTCGAACGCATTGGGTTTACGCACAGTACATTAACCGCTTCCACAATCGCAGCGGGCATCTATGGCAGAATCGTTTCCATTCGTGCGGCTTGGATGCCAAGCACTTTCGTTCGGCGATGATTTATGTTGAGCGGAATCCCGTTCGTGCGAAGATGTCCAGAACGGCGGTGAGCTATCCCTGGTCGAGCGCCGCAGCCCATTGTGGTAAGAAGGATACGTCGAACATGCTGGATATGGACACCTGGCGTCGAATATGTCGGGACGCGGGTGACTGGCCGAGGATCCTTGCTGCAGATGACGACAAGGCGGTGGGCGACAAATTGCGAATATGGACATCGAGCGGGCGTCCTTTGGGCGGCGACAGTTTTGTATCGAAGCTGGAAAAAACCTTAGGCCGCCGCCTCCGCCCACTACCAGTAGGCCGCCCACGCAAAACCAAAGAAACAACAAAAACAACGAAAAAGTCTAAGACGAAACAATAAAACAATAGGGGACAGTCACCTGTTAATTGGTGGTTCTTGTTCGTGTTGGATGTGCAACGATGTGGTGGGGAAATAGGTGACTGTCCCTAATTATTTTTGGGCGGCGACAGTTTTGTATCGAAGCTGGAAAAAACCTTAGGCCGCCGCCTCCGCCCACTACCAGTAGGCCGCCCACGCAAAACCAAAGAAACAACAAAAACAACGAAAAAGTCTAAGACGAAACAATAAAACAATAGGGGACAGTCACCTGTTAATTGGTGGTTCTTGTTCGTGTTGGATGTGCAACGATGTGGTGGGGAAATAGGTGACTGTCCCTAATTATTTAGTTACTCGATAATTCTTACTTTGGTGATAGAAAATAGGGGACAGTCACCTGTTAATTAAAATAGGGGACAGTCACCTGTTAATTGGTGGTTCTTGTTCGTGTTGGATGTGGAATGATGTGGTGGGGAAATAGGTGACTGTCCCTAATTGTTTGGCTGTCCCCGAACTTCCAGATGTGGACAGATCGTTTGCGTTATTCCATTGACTTGATCAGTTTTTTTGCTGTGGCGGCGGCTTTGGTGTTCGGATATTTTTCTATCGTCGCCTTGAGCGATTCGAGGGCTTTGGCTTTAAATCCCACTTTGATATAGTTCTGGGCAAGTTTCACCATTCGTCCTGCCCTGACCTCGTCGGTGGCTACCGGTTTTGGTGGTCGAGGCGGGCGTGGGGTTGGTGTGGGCGGCTTGGGCGGTTTGGGTTTTGGGGCGGTCTTGACGGGAGTAGGAGTTTTGGGTGTCTTGGCGGCCTGGTCGGACTTGTCCCACGGTGTCGTGGTGACCGTCGGGGTGTCAGTGCCGGGCGGGGCATGCGGGATTTTAGAAGCTATCTGTTGGATCGTTCTGACGCCAATGAGTTTCCCGAGTTGCGGTGAACGAACGGCCATCATCACCTTGATTCCTCGAAGGTTCGTCTTTGGAGAGAACCTCCAGATGTAATCTCCGACCTTGCCCTTGACTTCGGGCATGCTGGTCTTGAGCAGCGTTTTGGACCCCTGAACGATCATAATCGCCGGGCGGTTTTTTTCGTTGCGAGCGTTGGGGAAACTCAACGGTCCGTATATCTCGCCGCCGGAGCCCATAGCGTACTGCGGATGTACAATCCCGATATGACCGGGCGCCTTTGTAGTTTTGTTCACTGCCTGGAACACTGAAGAGAAAATCAGTTGTATAGGCGGACCGATGCGCAGCAGATTGATTTTGTTGTTTTCAATCGTATAAGTCACGGTGTCTTTGACGCGGAAAAACGACAGCGGGTCCTTCTCGGTTCCCACCATCCCATACGCCAGATGATACGTTCCAGCCGGGATCCCATCCTTGCCGCAGTCCAGGAGATTGAACGCTCCGGCTCCGTTTTCCAACACCAGGCCCATCAGGGTTTCGGTTGGGAAGGGAGATTGCACCAGTCCAATATTTGGAAATTTGATTTGCTGAAACTTTAGTTTCTCTCCGTTGGCGGACATCTGCAATTGATAAAAATTTTCACCGATCCGATGGTAGGCGCGGAGCGGAACGGCGACCTTTGCATCGCCGATCAGGATCGCATCGAGCCCGTTATTCCCGTAGGCCCCGTTGACGTCATCATCGATAATGCGAATATTCACCGAATCTATCTGCCCGGTCAAACTGTACAGGCCCCGCATTTTCCAACGCATGAGCGCTATAGCTTTTTTTGCCGTGTCGTACTGCATCTCAATTTGCGTGCAGTGAATACCCAGATCATTACCGCCGGACTTCGCCGTTAATGTCACCGAACCGCTTCGATCCACCCTCAGATATTCAGCGCCCAGCACGAGCCCGTCGCCGTTCCGATCGATCCCCAACATACTACCGCCCTTGACGCGCACCCCTGACATCTGGACGGGCTTTCCGCCAATAGTCAGCTTCGGCAGCGACATCTTAGCTTCAAACTTATGCCCGCCAGTAGCCCACGCGCGCGTCCAATATGTCGTATCTTTCTTGTGCGTCTCAAAGGTTAGTTTCGCCTCTCCAACCTTACCCAAAGCCGTTGGGTTGGCCTCCTGCCCGACAGCCGCCGATACAAATGAGAACATGTACGCCGCCGCCACCGCAAGGATCCCTGTAGATCTGATACTCATAATGAATCTCGCTCAAAAATTTGATACGACAAAGATTTACATTATCAACAACTGCACTCACATAGTACCACACAACGCCAACATGCAAAACAAATATATAGCGGTCGCGGCGTGGGATGTGACCGATATTGCGGGAGCTAGCGCCTGGACCAGCGCCTTTGTCACCGTTGTCTTCCAAAGTTTTTCAAACGCCTTGCAAGCTTGCGGCCTAAGCGATACATTACTCTTGCTGTTCAAAGCAATTATTGCAGATAGGTGAAGTGTTGTGAATACTCGGTAAAACCAGCGCCGCTCACCGGTCTGGAGGCCCCCGGGCAAGCCGACCACATGGATAGGATTGAAATATGAACTCTTCCTCAGATACGCACTCCCGCCGCGAATTCCTGACATCAGTAACGCTGGCGGGCCTGGCAGCGACCGCCGCCCCGTCATTCGGCAAGGGCAAGTCGAAAACAGATGCATCCGCACGCGAGAATAAAGCGCCCCCCGCTAACTACTCCCTGCAACATCCCGGACTGCCTCCGCTGCCGAATTACGTCAGGTGCAACAATTCCAAACCGATGCATGGCAAGGTCAGAATGATAGCTCTGCCGATTTCCTACAAGGACACCGGCTGCAAATGCACTCACGCAAAGGTTATAAACGGATGCAAATCTATTACGAACACGTTTAAGAAGTGGTCGCGCGGAAAAGTGCAACTCTGCGGGCGGGGCGGAACCGGTGACCACGCCGAGGCCCATGCTCCGATAAAGGTGCCCACAACGTTCGCAGCAGGCAAAAAACCCGCATACGATTTCATCAATAAGAACATTAAGATTCCGAATAATTGCATCAAGTGGTTTATCACCGGAAAGAAGAGTCCGTCTTCCGGCGGGCTGAATTTAAATACATCCGGCCCGACCGGTATGACGGTGGTCCACGAGTTGGGGCACGTGTTCCGCCTCGGCCATGGCGAGAGCCTTAACTACGACAGAAAAAGCAAAGTTTTCTCCAACTTCAACGGTTACGGTGACAAGACGACCTCTATGGGCAACCAGGGCGGTGGTGGGTTTAATCTGCCCCAGTATCACCGGCTCGGATGGATCGACGATGACGAGGTGTCCCTGTTCAAACGTGAGGATTCGGGCAAGGTTTACCGCATTCGCGATATCCACCATCACGTGAAGGACGGCAACCTGGCTGGGGTGTGTTACTACCTCCCGACTTCGGGCAACCTCATGTGGTTGGCGCTCAACAGCCGCAAGATTCACGGGAAGGAGTTCCTGGGAAAGAACCTGGCCTTGTCGAAGTACGTCAGTTCGTGGAACATGAGCAGCGGTATGCAGCCGACAGGCGCTTTTGACATCAAGTGCGGCGGGCACACCGACGATTTCGGGCTGACCTACAAGTTGGTGAAAATGGATCGCGCCAAGACACCGAGATGGGTGGACATCCGGATCACCTATAACAAGTCCGACTTTAAACGCAACAAACCGCTCATAATCAAACAGACCCAGAAGACGATCAGACCTGTATCGAAGGGGCGGGGCGGAATAGTCGAAGTAACGATGGAAATAACCAACCCTAATGATTTCAAGACTACTACCCCCATTGTCACGCAGATCAAACGGCTTGAGGTCCCAGGCGCACGCCGCGTTACACAAGAGTGGGGGACAGCGGCCTGGAAACCCAATAAGAAACGAGGCGGGGGCATGCATCCGTGTATCCCCGGGCAGTGCACAGCCAAGCACGTATATCGAGTAGAGTCTCCACCCGGTTCACAAGCCGGTAAGCGCGCCGTGTTGAAGGCGACGTACCAGTTGGCTTTTCTATATCCGTTCGAGTTTGATATTAAATTCTAAACAGCGGAAAAGCTCCGACGCCCGACGGCTTGTCACGGCGTACGGAGCATCTATAGGCGTGTTTTATGGTTTGGGCTGGTTCAGGATTTTCGCTGCCGGTTGGATTAGGTTTTTCCATACTTTTGACTCGTCCAGGCTGTTGTCTTGGATGGCCCAGGCGGCTTGGAGCATGTCGGATTCTTCGCCTATTACAGTTGCTTTTAGTGATGGTGCGAGGATGGCGATTTTTCCTGTGGGGTCGGCTTGTAAGGCGATTATTCGCCATAGCATGATCGAGTCGTCAAGCTGGTCGTGGCCCGAGTGCCTGGGCGGCATGCGTATGACGACCATTAGCGGGGTGTGATCTGGGCGGCGGTAGAATGTGTGCACCTCCCATTGCGGATAATCGTGGCGTTCCTCGTTGCCCATGGGCAGTTCTTGGGCGGTTGATTTTGACCATATCCTTGACTGTTTCAGCGGTTCGGTTGGTATACTTGCGATGGCGCTGAGCAGACGAGCGTTTCTGGCTGAACGATATTTTAGCAGTTCTGGGGCTTGTTTGTCGTTGGCGATTGTTCTCAGTTGGGCCGCTGCGGTGTTGGCGTAGAAGAAGGTGTCGGACGCCGCGCTGCATGCGGCAAGGCGTTTGCTAATAGGGGCGTCTGGATCCTGTGCGTGTGAAATGTGCATGTCCAACGCCGCTCGATCGATGGCCGCGATGTATAGTATGACCACCGCGAGCATAATCGTCGTCGCCAATCTGCGTCGCATGAACAATTGTGCCATCAGCACCGCCGCCACCGCCAGCAGGGCTCCGGCAATGCCTGCATGTTCGATCAGGGAAACCATCGGTGGAACGTGTGGATCCACTCGCCATCGGCGGTTAAACCCACCGTGGTTTTGATTGTTTTGTGCGAGCATTTGCTCGTGTGAGTCTGTGATGAACTGCTCGGTCGATATCGTGGCGAGTTTGTCGTCAGGTTCGGCGATGTCTGCGAACAGGCAGAGAATAAGTCGCCCGTATGCGGCGCTGGAGGGGATCGCCGAAAGCGGTTTGTTGCTTCGGTATCGATTACCTGAGTTAATGTTGGTTATGCCGCCAATACCGTTTCTGATAATTCGCCCGCCGGTGCTGGAACTGCTTCGCCCGCCGTTTGGGCGGCTGACTGCCGTCATCCAGTGTCCCTCGATTTGAAGGGCGTTATGTGCGGCGCCTTCACGTTGTCGAAGGTAGACGTTGGTGAGATTGAGCCGATAGTGGATCGCAGAATCTTCGAGTTTGAAGGAGTTTTCGATTATATCGCTGTTACCGTCGATCCAGTTGATGTCGAACTCGTCGGTTCGTATTGTCCTGAAACTGGTCGCGGTGACGGCCTCGAGCACCATCGCTTTGATTAGCAATCTGCCCTTTTTGAGTGTGACTTGCTGATTGGGCTTTAGTTCTGCGGTAAGGTCTACCGGTATTTTTGTGCGTATTTGCACCGTCCCGGTTTGTGGCGATTCTACGGCGTAGGTCGCGCCGGCTTCTGTCCAACTGAAGTATCCGACCGATGTGATAATCGCCAACGCCAGTACAGCACATACCGATCTGGTGACGATATGGCGTCGCCGCGGGCCACGCAAGCGGATCGTTCTAGCCGAGCGTTTGCGGGGCACTATGAAGATCGCCACAAACAGAACCACCAGCACCACAATGCCTGGGGCGACGAGTGTTATCTGGCCGGTGACTTGCTGCCTTTCCTGGCGGGCTTGGCGTATGGCGTTTGTGTTTGGAGCCTGCATTCGCGCGATTTCGTCTTCCAAGGCCTGGTCTTCTGCTCGCGATTGAGCTACTTTGTCGATTGCCCTGGCCTGCTCGGGGGATGCAGTGTCGGGTATTGGCACTGTCTCGACTGAGTGTGTATGTCTCTGTGGGGCTCTTGTTGCTACTTCTTCATGGTGCTTCGATGGCGCATGGGATGTCCACAGGATCAGGCTCAGGATAACCAGTGCGATGATCGCCGCGACGATTACCCATATCCACCACAACCCGCTACCGTCCGCGCCGGATCGCCCGGGCCGCGAAACGCCTTCTTTGCACGCGTATCGATTGTGTCCGAACAGCAGGGTCATCGCCGTCATCGACAGTAGCGTCAAGATGGAAATATACCCGTTGACATCTCCCCACATTTCCGTCTCAGCCAACGTAGTCCACATGACCGTCAATCCCGTGATAATCAGCGCCGGTATCCACGACCACCACATGCCCCCTCGCGTTCGGGCCAGCGATTCAATGGTGAACGTGAGGGCGAATACTGACAGCGGAACCACCACCGCCATGAAGTACAGATATGTCTCAGGCCATGGTCCAAACGGTGCGGTGAAACCGCTGTCAACCACCAGCGACCAGGCGTATTGCGGAAGGCTGAAGGCGATGGTGAGCGTTCCGATAAGGCAGTAGGCTAGAACCGTTCCGCCGCCGAGGACGAGCCCGCTGAGATATCGTTGCGATCGAGTCGGCGGTAGTGCGAAGGCGAATTCCTCGCTACCGTCGGATACGTCTGACCCGCCGAAGACCAGTCCGGCGATAACCGCCAGCATGCTTCCGGTTGTGATGATCCATCCGGGATGGTGGAACAGCATGAGCGCCCATCCGCCGGTAAGGACAGCGAACAGGGCGGCGATTATCACCCATCGTCCCGCAAGCCAGTGGCGCCATATCAAACCGCGGAATATGTCGACGCCGCCGTTGTATTCGGGGCCTGCAATAGTGTTACTTGTCGCGTTCATAGTTGCATATCTCCGAACTCGCCTTTGGCTTCCGGACCGAACAGGTCGATAAATATCTCTTCCAGACCCAGCGGGAATACGTTCACCCGCAGGTTTGGGCTTTTGTGCAATTCATCAAGTTGGGTTTCGCTTATCATGCGGACAACCGAGGTTACCACCGGGCCTTCTGTTTTGGTGCGAATGGCTCCGGGTATCTCGAAACCGCGGGGGATCTCGTCGGTATCGAAAACCACCTGCACGCGTTTTGTGCGGGTTTGCAAATCGTCCAGACGGGCCTCGGTTACGATCCGTCCGCGATCCATGATCCCCACATACTCAGCCACCCGCTCCAAATCGCTGAGAATGTGCGTTGAGAAAAACACTGTGCAGGGCGAGACGTTTGCGATCACGTCGATAGTCTCGTCGATGAGCTCGCGGCGTGCGATCGGGTCGAGCCCTGCCGCCGGTTCGTCCAGCATGAGCACTTCGGGCCTGGCGGCGAACGCCAGGAGAATAGCGACCTTCCGCTGCTGACCGCCCGAAAGCATGCCGACCTGGTGATTCCATGGGATGTCGAAGC
>JABGPF010000148.1 GCA_018645065.1 Phycisphaerales bacterium | reverse complement strand
CTACATGGAAGAGCAGCGAAAAACCCGCAAACGCATCAAGGGCGCCATGGTCTACCCGTCATGCATGCTGGGTTTCTGTGTGATAATTATCGTATGCCTGCTCGTATTCGTACTACCGAAATTCGAAAAAATCTACGCCGGCAAGAAAGCCATCCTACCGGCGCCCACGCGTTTCCTGCTCGGGATAAGCCACGGTATCACCGACTACTGGCCTTACATTCTCGGAGCCCTGGTTGTCGGGGCGGTCTCACTCAGGATGTATGTCAAAACTCCCGGCGGACAAATGGCGTTGGACACGTTCCGCATAAAAATGCCGATAATGGGCGGTATGTTCCGAAAGGCGTGCCTGGCTAGATCACTCAGATGTCTGTCGACAATGGTGAGCACAGGCGTCAACATGATCGAAGGGCTTGATATCACCTCGCGAGTGTCGGGCAACAGGCACTACAAGGCGGTATGGGACCATGTAGCCGACGGCGTGAAGGAAGGCTCCAGCGTTTCGGACGGACTGGTCGATTCGCCTCTGGTCCCTGGAAACGTCTGCCAGATGATAAGCGCCGGTGAGAAGTCGGGCAAAATGGGGATGGTGATGGATCGCGTCGCGAGATTCTGCGAAGACGATCTGAAAGTGGCCGTCAAGGCGATTACCGATATGATCGAGCCGGCGATGATTATTATCATGGGTCTTATTGTAGGTGGAATCGCCATGGCGCTGCTGATGCCCGTATTCAAGATGTCGAAAGTGGCGGGCGGTTAAGAACCGACTCTTTCCTGCGACGGTTGCTTTGGTTAGAATGCGTCCATGTCCAAACGAGATTACTACGAAGTTCTTGGCGTATCACGAAGCGGTTCTGATGCTGATATCAAACGAGCCTATCGCAAACTTGCGCGCAAGTATCATCCCGATGTAAACAAAGAATCTGGCGCTATCGACAAGTTCAAAGAGGCCACTGAAGCCTACGAAGTGCTCAGCGACGCCAAGAAACGTCGCATGTATGACGAATACGGGCACGCTGGCGGACCTCGCATGTCCGGCGGTCCGGGCCCGGGGGCGGGCATGGGCGGTATGGATTTCCAGGACTTCTTCTCCGGCGCCGCGTCAGGTGGTTTTGGTAGAGGCGGTGGCGGCGGTAGGGGCGGCGGTGGTGGGGGCTTCATGGGAATGGGGCTCGACGATATCCTCCAGTCGCTGCGCGGAAAAATGTCCGGTGTTGGCGGCAGGCGCCCGGTGAATCTGGATATCGAGCAGCGAGTCACTCTGGAGTTTACCAAAGCCGCAAAAGGCGCCACGGTGCCCATCGTGGTTAAGAGAGGGTCCGGGGCGAGCGGGACAACCGAAAAAATCAACGTGAAAATCCCGCCCGGTGTGCGCAATGGGGCGAAGATCAGAGTCAGGGGAAAGGGCGCTGAGCAACGGGATGGACGCAAAGGCGATATGTACATAATCGTCTCGGTGAAAGAGCATCCGTATTTCAAAGTCAGCGGGAATAATATTACTGTCGAAATCCCGATATCCATAACTGAAGCCGCACTCGGCGCAAAGGTCGACGTGCCCACGATCGACGGTATGACCACCGTAACAATACCGGCGGGAACCAGTAGCGGGCAGCGGCTTCGCCTCGCGGGCAAGGGCGTTGGGGCCGGCGATAAACGTGGAGATCAGTTCGTTCTTATCAAAATTGTCGCGGACAAAAATATTTCCGACAAGGGCCGAGCCTTGCTTGAGGAGTTTCAGGCGTGCCAGCAGCACGACCCCAGAAAGGATGCGCCATGGCGATGAGAAAACTTCATTCGCGATCATCGGGGCGAACATTTGTCGCTATGTTGCTTGTGGCGGTTGCGATTATCTTGGGTGGGGCGCTGTGGCTATTGATTGATGCGGCTTCGGCGGCGTCGGACGATTCCACCGCTAAGTTGTATTTCATTCGAATGGCTTACCTGATGCTGGTGCTCCTTCTGTTTACGCTGCTGCTGCTGGCGATACGTGGGATTCGTTGGCTCGCGGTGCGGTTCAAGGCTCCCCCTGCCGCCAAGCCCACATCTACGGATAGCGCGTGGGAAGAGGCGGGGCGTAGATTCGAACTTCCCGAAGACGACGATGACGACGAAGATGATGAGTATTACTCTGAGCCTTGATCGTTGGATGGGGGAGATGGTTTTCCAAACAGTCGAACTTCACCGGGGCGGAGATTTATGAGCAGCTTTTCGGGTGTGTGCAGGGTCGTATTGTCGCTGGCCATTTCGTCGAGATTGTAATACAGCGGTATCGAAAAGGGAGCGGTGATTTCATAATCGACGGTCCTTCGCGACGAGACCAGTAGCAGGCGTTCATCGTCGCCGATAGTGAGCTGGGTTACGACGAGTTCGCCACTCATCGCCGTCCACAAACTCACCCCCGCGATTACTGCGGTAACGGCGGCTGCAAACATGCGACGCAGCACAGGGCGAACCAGGAGGCTGGCGGTGAGCATTACGCACGCGATGGCCGATATCGCAATCACCATGTGCAGTATCTGTTTCGACCAGACTGGCGGCAGGTAGTCGCCCTCGTCGTAGGCATCAGGGTCCAGGAAGTTTTGGGCGGTCACCCATTCCGCCGGCCAGTCCAGCGACAGATCGAACTGGGCGATTAAACTGCTCTGTGCGGTTTGACCCGAAAGGAGCTTCACCGTATAAGAGTCCGCAGCCGACATCGCCGGGACCAGCACGCTGATATCCCGCGGCGGCGATTTCGGTGGGATCGTAACGTTTATAAGCATTGTCGGACCACCGCGAGTCGAGCGGATCGTTATGGCGCGGATAACTTTCTCGTGGCCTGGCGCTGAGATGTCGCTGCTTATTGTCACGATGGCCTGGCGGTAGGGCAGCGCCGAATCGTCGCGAGTTTCAGCGCGTTTGAGCGACGCTTGCAGCGTGGTTTGGGCCTGTGCAACCGCTCCGAGTGCGAATATCACCGCACAGATCAGCATGGGTTTTAGGCGTTTCATCGTTGTGTCGCCTCCTTGCCGGCCCGCACCAGCGCCCTTGCCCGAAGCAACTCAGCCGTTGACCATGCCTGGGCGATGCAGCCTCGCGGACGGTGCGGAGGATCACCGTCGAATATCTCGCTTACGTGCCCCATTCCCGCTTCGGCCAGGTGCTCATCGAACCCCGCCAGCCACCGCTCGGCCTGCGCTACGGCGCCTGGCTCGCCGGTGTGAGTTTTCAAATACGCCTCAATAAACGGGCCTATAAGCCACGCCCAAACCGTGCCCTGGTGATACGCCTTATCCCGCGAGGCGGGCGAGCCTTCATAGAGCCCCTTGTAGTTTGGGTCTTCCGGCGTGAGCGTTCGCAGGCCGCGAGGGGTTAGCAGGTGGTGTTTCACCACGTCGACTATCGCACGTTGCTGGTATGGGGAAAGGGGACTGTAGGGCAGTGATACCGCGAAAATCTGGTTAGGCCGGATCGACGCGTCGATGATCTCGTCGTTGATGCAGTCGTAGAGGCATTGGGAGTCGTCGTTCCAGAATAATCTCTCGAACGCCGGTGTCATTGTGTCGGCCAGGTTAGCGTAGTGCTCTCCGAGTTCGCGATCCGAACCACGGCAGCGATCCGCCATTATCCGGTGAGCGCTGCACCATAACGCGTTGATTTCGACGGCCTTTCCGTAACGCGGGGTTACGGTCTCCTCGCCAAGTGCGGCGTCCATCCAGGTTAGTTGCGTTTTGTCGGACCCGCCTGTCAGCAGGCCGTCAGCGTCAGCGTGTATATCGAACGATGTGCCTTCGCGGTACGATCTGAGGATTGTATCGCAGACCGCCAGCAGGGTGTCTTTCCAGAATACCGTGTCGCCGCTGGCTTGGACGTATCGCTCGGCTGCGATGATGAACCAGAGCGACGCGTCGATGCTGTTGTAGTGGGGCGATGCTCCGTAGTCGTCGAAGCAGTTTGGTATCATCCCGTCGGCAGAGAGGTGGCGAGCGAACGTGTTGAACACTTTGCGAGCTCTGGCGAACTGACCGGTGGTAAGCAGGAGTCCGGGCAGGGCGATGAAAGCGTCGCGTCCCCAGTCGGCGAACCAGTGGAAACCGGCGAGAATGCTCGTTGACGACGCGCTGTTGGGAAACGATCGCTGGACAATAAATGCATCGCTGCCGATCGCCAGCAGCGCGTCGGTATCTTCGGCGTTGGGGCCGAGCGATGCGGTAAGTTCTTCTCTGAACTCGGTTTTTCGGCGTAGCGTTGAATCGAAATCGAAGTTTACAGGTTCGTTCAGCGAGGCGGTGAAGTAGCAGCTTTGTCCGTCGCTGAGTTTGTAGTTGAACGTCCCGGGCCTGTAGATGTCTTCATTTGCGTCTTGTCTGCGGATGGCTTCGTTGCGGTAGAAGCAGTTGTACCACCATTCAGGAGCCGGTTGGAATTGCCCCCCATGCCCGACTAAATGCAGCGTGTGGGTGGGGTTGGCTTCGTCTTGAATAATCGTTCCCGAGTCGGTGATCGTAAACGCCAGGCGATTTTCCGGCTCGGCGTGTCGTAACTGGTGAAAATCTCGAATCGCTGCAAACGGCGACAAGATCATCGCCCCGTCCCAACCGTGGAGCGTGTATCGCAAAGTTACCGCGTTTGCCGATTCAGCCAGCAGGATATCCTTGACCAGCGTCGCGCCACCGAGACGATAGGTGAAGGTGACAGCGGCCTGACAGACACATTTTTCCAGTAACGCAACGCCTCTGGGCGAAAAAACTCCGTCGAACTCGTTTGTCGCCAATTCATACGTCTCGCCGTCAATCTCTACGTGTTCCATCACCGTTGAGAGCATCATCATCCTGCCCACAGGCGGATTTGCCGCCGCGATCAGGAGCCCGTGATATCGGCGCGTATTGCATCCGGCGGCTGTGCCCGAGGCGAAAGCTCCGAGACTATTGCTAATCAGCCATTCCCTGGCCAGCAGCGAATCGATATCAGCGCCGTCGCAGTTTACGGATGTTGCGTCAAGGCGGGTTTCTGTTGAGTTTAGAGGCGTCATAAGTTACTCATCGGCATGTCGCATATACGAATTATAGGCGAATATATTATCGAAGCGGCGTATTGTCGATTAATCGTCAAAAAACGTCGAATTATTGAGTTTAGGGTATTCTGAGACTTTATGGAACTTGCATGATGGTTCGAGCGTCGTATCATGTAGAGATACATTAACTAATTGGCGATTCAAGGCGAGAGAGAATACGAATTATGCATTTTGGTAAGACAAACGTTCGGTTCATTCAGGTTGTGACGATTGCGGTTTTTATCGGTTCGCTGTGGGGTTTGGCTTCTGCTGGCCCACCAGCCGGTAAGAAACCGGGCTTACATATCAAGCAGGCCTCTACGGTTAATTTCCGATCCAGCAGCTACCACATAATGTATGACTCCTCAGGCGGGAAATGGGATATCCAGACTTACGGGTCAGTCTATCGCGGTACGTCATATTCCTATTCCGGTGGAATGTACCTGCAGATCCAGGGCTCAAACTTCCAGTCTCTCAACTATCAGGGATGGAAAAACAGCGAAGGGGAGCTCGAACTGGGACCCTGGAAACGAAATAACCTTGTGATCTATCGTCGCATCAAGGCGTACAAAAAGTATCCTTTCGCCAGGTGGCTGGACATAATCGAGAACCCGACGTCGGCGACGATAAAAGTTCCCATCGCGATGTACAGTAACGTTAGATATTCGGTCACGCAGTCCAAGAGCAACAGCGGCGCCCGCACGTTTGGCCCGAAAGATTGGGCGATATGGACCAAAGGCTCAAGTTCGCGAAGCACGCCGTCGCTGCACGTTATCACCAGTCCAGAGGCCAAGATTCGCCCGACTGTCAGCGTATCCAGCAGCCAGATATACGCTCGATACAACTTGACGATCCCCGCGGGTAAAACTGTCGTCCTCTGCCACTTCGAGTCCCAAAACCGCGATACCAGTAAACTCGAAGCCCTGATGAAGAACTTCCCCAGGAAGGAACTCCTCAAAGATCTGCCCGCCTCGGTGCGCGGTTTGATCGTTAATATGAAGGCCGGCGGATCGATCGCAGGCGTTGAACTCGAACGACACGCCAAGTCTGATCGAGTTTTGCTGGCTGGCGGTGATCTCATGTTGGGGACAATCGATAATAAGTCGTTTAAGGTTTCCACGCTGCTTGGTGAGATGGATATCCCTGGCGACAAGTTGCTGGGAATGGTTCGCGGAAAGGGCGGTCAGTTGCGATTTGTGCTGAGCAATGGGCAGGTGATCGGCGGGAGTGCTAAGGATGTTAAGTTGGATCTCGATTTGCCCAGCGGCGGTGAGCTGGCTATTCCGCTGGAGAAGGTCAAGTCGTGGTCTTATCGCATCAGCAAGGAAAAACCCGACAATTTTGAGACCATTGGCGCCTATGTTTCACTGGACAGCGGTGATCTACTGACGATGAAGACCGACGACAAGGCGATGAAACTTCGATTCACAAGCCTGTGCGGACCGATTGATCTTACCCCGGGCGATTTGCTGGAGATAAATCGAAATTCGCGAAAGGACGAAAAAGATAAAAAGAGCAAAAAGGGCGCTCATGTGATTTCGTTCGCAAACGGAACAGAAATATCGGGCGACTTCGAGTCTGAAAAACTCACGCTGCCGCTTACGCTTGGTGGTAAAAAAGTTGATGTTTCGCGAGACAAGGTCGATCTTATGTTCTTCAGCGAGGATGACAAACCAGACCCCCTCGCTACGGTGTTAACTCTGGAGAATGCCGATAAGCTCGTCGGATCGCTTAGCGATAAGGGCTATCGTCTGAAAACTGATTTCGGCCAGGCGGTTATCGCGTTGGACAAGCTCCGGAAGATCAGCTTCAAGAAGCCCAAGCCCGAATCGCCGAATATCGTCACCGTTGAAATGCTGAACGGAACCATTCTGCGTGGGGTGCTCGATAAGGACAAGATCGGTTTCAAGATCGGTAAGGGGATACATTTGAGTGTCCCGACGAGCAAGATACAATCAATGGTGCGCCCCGAGCCCGAGGAGAAGGAAGATCCCGCGGACAAGCCTCCGCGTATTATCCCACCGCCGATTCCCGTGTTAGGCCCGGCGATCCGCATCCTGAACGGTCCGCGTTAACGGTGTAAGAACGCCCGTCCTATTTCAGCAGCATCGCCAGAACGGCTGCGAATGCGCACAGCGCCGCGAAGATGCTCGACGCGGCGGCCACCACCACCAGTGTGGTCAGCTTTCCGGTGCGTTGTTCCATTGTTTTGGCGAATTCCTTGACGTCCTTCGATGTTTGAATGGCGGTTTGCGCAGACACGTCGTCCGGAGCCCGCGAAACGCTTTCAACCGCCGCCTTCAACTGCTGAAGCGATTCTGTGAACGCTTGGAAATTCGGTGCTTCTGCGGGGCTAGAAGCTCCCGAAAGCGATTCTCGAATGGCGACGAGTTGTCCTTGTATCTCGGCGAGGTCCTTCGGATCTACGCCGCCGGCGGTTTTCAGTGTTTTCAGCGCCGCCGCCATTCGGTTGTTCGTTGCGGCGATGCTGTCTGATGACCGCTGGATGTTTTCGCCAGCGGTCACCAGTTTCGTGTAAGACATCTTGAAGGTGTTGTCGATCGCCGATCGGGTGTGTTTGCCCGAAAGCGTGATCGTTCTGGAGGCGTCTTCGAGAACGTGTATGACGTTTGAGAGCAGTTCAAGCCCGCGTTGTGACTTGGCACGTGCCTCAGCCACGGTTTTCGGAGGTTCTGATTGCTCCTTCTGTGACGCTGACGCCATGGCGGCGGCTTTGGCGGTTGTCGGAGCCTTGGCGGCCGCGACCATGTCCGGTATCGAATGGGTGGAATCTGCTCCGTGACTGGCAAGTTCTCCCAGCGCGTCTGCCTGTGATTGCTTATCGATATTCGGTGGAGCCATTACAGTCCTCTCGCCCGAAGAATCCGGGCTTTGGTGCGTTTTCAGGGTTATGTAATTTTCTACGCTTCAGGCTCGGCTGCGGGCTTGGGCGTTTCGGTAGCGGTTTTGCCCAGGTATTCGGGGAGATCGAGCCCGACTTGTTTCGCCAGTTCGTGCATCGGAGGAAGGGCGCCCATGAGGCGTTGTCCCAGTCCCGAAATTCCGCCCTGTGAGTCTCCTCCGCCGTCCCAGACAACGATCTTTTCGATCGGCAGGTCCTGAATGGCCTGTGCCTGAATGGCTGCGACGTCGGTGAGTTTCTCGACGATGAGCAGCGAGGCCAGATGCTGGGCGCCGTTGCAGGAAGTAACGAGGTTCTGGTAGCCTGCGGCTTTTCCGTCGAGTATGGCCTGGATGCCTTGTGCCTCGGCGGTCATTTTCGCGAGCATTGCCTCGGCTTGGCCTTCGGCGATTTTGATCGCCTGTTGTTTCTGGGCGTCGGCTGCGATGACGACCTTCTCTTTCTGTGCGTTTGCGGGAACTACGATTTCGGCGTTCAGGCGGGCTACTTCGCGTTCTGCGCGGGCTTCTTCTGCGGCTTTTTCCGCTTCTTCCTGTGCAACGCGGATGGCGCCGTCGGCCTTTTTGGACGCAGATTCAGAACGATTTCTCGCCTGCTGTTCCGCCACGTTCTGATTGGCGCGATATTCGGCTTTCTTGGCGTCGGCCTCGGTTTCGGAGCTTACCGCTTCTGCTTCCAGAGAGGCTACTTGCTGACGCCTGCTCCTATCGGCGCCTGCTTCGCCAATGTCGGCGGTCGCGTTTGCGTCGGCCACTGCGACACGCGTGTCACGCTGGCGTTCTGCTACACCGGTCTGACCGGCTTTTTCCTGTTCGGCTACGTCGATGTTCGCCTGGTTGATAGCTTTAGCGGCGGCTTTTCGTCCGATAGCCTTGATGTAGCCCGACTCGTCGTCGATGTCGCGAATGTTAACGTTGATCAGGTACAGACCGATCTTCTCGAGCTCAAACGAGACCGCATCGTTAACCTTGGCCAGGAACGCCTGGCGGTCCTGGTTGATCTCTTCGATTTTCATCGTCGCTATTACCGCACGCATCTGTCCGAGGATTATGTCCTGTGCCTGGGCCTGGATCTGTCCTCGCGAAAGTGCCAGCAGTCGTACCGCGGCGTTTTGCATAACACCAGGCTGGTTACTGATAGCCGCGGTTACCGTGGTAGGCACGGTGACGCGGATATTTTCCAGCGACAGGGCGTTTGTCAGATCGATCGGCACCACAAACGGTTCGAGTTCCAGGTAGTCATACGCCTGGATAAGCGGCCAGACGAACGCGGCTCCACCGTGTACGCACCGGGCTGCTCCGCTTCCGGTTTTACCGTAGATGACCAGGATTTTATTCGACGGGCAGCGTTTGTACCGCTGGATGAAGACCATCACAGCAACCAAACCCGCCACGAGGATAATGATCGTTAATATCATCCACGGGGGGAATCCAGCGTCCGGTTTGTCGCCCAGTTTTGCAGCCAGTATAGTTGATCCAAGAATATTGAACATTATTCACTTTCCCTTTCGATTGATGTTGAGTCTTCGGTTTTTTGTGCCGTTATTGTTTTTACTTCCACCGTTGAGGCGTCGATTTTTCTAACAACTTCCACCGGAGCCCCTGCCTTGATGGGTTTATCGTCGATGCTGCGAGCGGTTACCATTGATATCGCCCCGGTTACGACTACCCGCACCTTACCGGTCCCGCCAGTGGGTATATCCAAGTATACTGATCCTCGCGTTCCGACGCAGCTTGCGATTCGCGAGGTGCCTGTTTCTGCGAGTTTTTTCATCCAATTAACTAGTACGGTGATGACGCCCCAGGCGGCGAGTCCCCATCCGAACGCGTAGGCCAATGCCAGGGATTTGTTAACCCCCTGATCGAAATACATCGCCCCAGCCCAGAAGAAAAGGGTGCAAAACGCAAGGATCGCTCTGAGGCTGAACAAGCTAAATGCGTCCATGCTGTCCATCGCGTCGGATCCAGCGGCGACATCTACGTCGAAATCGCCGTCGAAATCGATATCAGCGTCAAGGCCTCCGTCGAGTCCGTCGAGATCCATATCTCCGCCTGACAGCCCGATAAGGGACGCCACGAACTGCCATATCAGGATGACGCTGAAAAAGGATGCGGCGACATAAAACACCTGTGTGACGGTTTCCATCTCGCTCCACCATTGTGACATTGTTGCAATCATTTTTAATCTCCCTGCATAATCGCTTCCGCTAACCGGCCGAACACCCCGGACGAAGCTTGCTACAAGAGAATACAGGTTGGCGCATAGTCGTGCAAGTCACAAAACCGCAAAGGTTTCACGTTTATTTTATTGGTGGGGCGGGTTCTGGTGGGCGGAGATTAGTCCAGTGGTGCAAAATTATGGAAGTTAGCGAAAAAAGTGCCTTTGCGCCTCTTGTGAAACGAGTTTTCGTTGTTATAATAAATATAGCCGACCGGTACTGCATAAACCCCCCGCAGACAGGAGTTACCCGCATGCGAAAGTTGCCTGAAATAGTGAGCTGTGTACTAGTATCCGTAATCCTTCTTGGAACTGGTTCCGCCATGGGCGCCGGTAAGAAGAAGGCAGGCCCGGGTTTTTCCGACGCAGCTATCAAGGCGGCAATTCAAAAAGGCGCCGCGTACCTTTGGTCCAAGCAGAATGACGACGGTGGTTGGGACGCTCACGGTAAACCCGGCGGCGGACACTACTACAAAACCGGACCGGGCGCAATGGCGATTTACGCACTACTGGAAAGCGGTGTCAGCCCGCAGGATAAGCGTATGGAGAAGGCCCTTCGCTGGTTGCGAAGCACGCCCGATCCGATGGCCTATTCCATCGGTATGCGAGCCAACGCGTGGGAAGTAGCAAACCGCACGACTAACGACAAGTACAAGGATATCCTCAGAGATGATACCGCTCGCGTTATCGACTCCAGTTTAGACGGAAGCTTCGAGTACAGCACCGCCGGTTCGCCCAAAAGAAACGGTGACAACTCGACCAGTCAGTTCGGACTGCTCGCCATGTGGGCCGCCAGCCTTAATGACATAACGATCCGCAACTCGACATGGAAACTCTGCATGGGGCACTGGATGCGAACACAAACCCCAGAGGGCGGATGGGCGTATCGAGGCAATACCGCTACGAGAGACACCATGACCGCTGCGGGTATCGCCAGCATGTATGTCTGCATCGATAACCTTCACACACAAACATTTGTCAAAAGGCCCGCACGCGTCAAAGACTTTAAAGAGCTGCAGACCGTTCAAAAGGCCGTTGACCTGCTGGACAAGAGCTTTAAAGGCATCAAGGGCTCCGGGCTCGGAGCCGGGGGCTACTACATGTACGGTATCGAGCGAGTCGGACTGGCTTGCGGATACAAGTATTTTAACGGGAAGGACTGGTACAAAGAAGGCGCCATAGGACTGCTCAAAGGTCAGGCCGGCGCCGGTAATTGGGGCGCGACGTATCAAACGGCGTTCTGCATGTTGTTCCTCATTCGAGGGCAGCATCCGGTCCTGTTCAACAAACTCAAGTACAACGGGGCCTGGAATAACCGCCCGCGCGAACTTGCGTCGCTTACGCGATGGATGTCGAAAAAGTACGAAAACACATTTAACTGGCAGATCGTTGACCTGAAAATGCCCATTGGCGACTGGCACGACGCGCCGATACTCGTTATCACCGGTTCACAGGAGCCTAAGTTCAGTGAGGCCGAGATAAGCAAAATGAGAAACTTCGTCCTGCAGGGCGGAACGATATTGAGCATTACCGAGGCGAACTTCGGGGGCGGTCCGTTCAACGAGGGTATGCGTAAAATTTATGACCAGATGCTGCCTGAATACAAACTGGCCCTCCTGCCCAAAAACCACGAGCTGTACGACAAGAAAGTTTATTACGCTCTTCCGGGCGAGAGACTGAAGCTTGAAGTCGCAAGTAATGGAATTAGACCGATGGTGATTCACACCGGCGTGGATGTTGCAGCACGCTGGCAGGCGGCAGTCAGCACAACAACAGACGCCAGGCCGCACTTTGAAGCGGCAACGAATATCGCCAGATACGTGACCGGGCAATTGCTGAACCTTCGCCATCGCGGTGTCAGCCACTGGCCCGCCAAAACCAACAGGGCCACAACCAAGACTATTCGCGTAGCTCGCCTGAAACACAGCGGCGACTGGAACCCCGAACCCATGGCCGACAAGGCCCTGAAGCTCAAGATGAAAAATCGCGCCGGGATCAAGTTGGAGATCGGCGATGCGATCGGTATTACGGACCTTCCTGCATCGGGTTTGAAATTGGCGATGCTGACTGGCACCAAGGCTGTTACGTTCGAGTCCGACGAGATCGCCGCGATGAAAACATTCGTTGAAGGCGGCGGGACGATCCTGATAGATGTCGCCGGCGGTACGGGCGGAAAGTTCGGTGAAGTTAAACCGTTCGCGCGTTCTGTAACCACGACATTGAAGGAAATGTTCCCCGGGCGACGAAACAAACTCAGGCGCCTTGCGGTCACTTCACCGCTGTACGCGATAGATGGAAACACAATTAATACGGTTAAATACCGTATGCACACGTTCCTGCGGGTAAGTGATAAATCGCCCCAGCTTGGTGCTATTATGGTCAACAGGCGCCCGGGTATTTTGTACTCGGAGATGGACCTGACCGCCGGATTGGTCGGATACTCATCGCTGGCTGTGGACGGATACACCCCGGATTCCGCGTTCAAGATCGTGCGGAACGTTATCCTCTACACTGACTCGCCGGAATAAGCGGCGAATCAGCCCAGATCGAAACCGAAGTAACCGCGAGCGTTGTGGTATGAAACGTCGGCGGCGAGCGCCCCGATCATTTCCAGATCGTTTGGCAGCAGTCCGCTATGCATTTCACCGCCCAGGATGTTACACAACATCCGGCGGAAATACTCGTGACGAGTGTACGACAGGAACGATCGCGAATCGGTCAGCATTCCCACGAAGCGACTCAGCAGGCCAGTGTTCGACAGGGCGTCTATCTGGCGTGTCATCCCGTCGAGTTGGTCAAGGAACCACCACCCACTTCCGAACTGCATCTTACCGGGCGATTGGCCCTGGAAGTTACCGGCCAGCGTGGCGAGCATCTCGTTGTCGCACGGATTCATGTTGTAGAGAATCGTTCTGCCCAGCGTGTTCTGGCGGTCGAGGCTGTCGAGCAGGCGGCTGAGGCCTTGCGATGAATCGCCCTGGGCGATCGAATCGATCCCGCAGTCAGGCCCTATCTGCTCGAACAAACGCGTTGAATTGTTGCGCATGGCGCCGTAGTGGATCTGCTGGGTCCAGTCGGCCTGGTGGTCCATCACGCCGAAATTGTGCATCATCGCGGATTTGAACTTGGCGATCTCGGTTTCGCAGATCGGTTGGGAGTTACGCAGTTTCGCGAATATCGCGTCTATCTCGGACTCGTTGTAATCGCACCAACATACCGTTCCTAAACCGTGATCGCTCAGGCGACATCCAGCCGCTGCAAAAAATGCGTGACGCGACTTGATGGCGCCCATGAACGATGCGAAGTCGGTTATCGTGACCGACGCACTTGCCGCTAATTTATCGGTCCACTCGTTGAACGCGTCGGGCGATTCGACGGCCATCGCTTTGTCGGGGCGGAATGTCGGAAGAACCGCGATGTTGAACGTATCGTCAGCGGCGACCGCTTGATGATGCTCCAGCGAATCGGTCGGATCGTCGGTGGTGCAAACCAGCACGACGTTCATCTGTTTCATTATCCCGCGAGCCGAAAATTCAGGCGAGGCGAGTTTCTCGTTGCATTCGTCCCAAATCCCGCGAGCGGTTTGGGGGCACAGCAGGCGATCGGAAATACCGAATGGACGCTTCAACTCCAGATGCACCCAGTGATACATTGGGTTGCGGAGCGTTTGGGGGACAACCTCGGCCCACTTTTCAAATTTTTCCCAGTCAGAGGCGTCGCCGGTGATGAATTTCTC
>JABGPF010000497.1 GCA_018645065.1 Phycisphaerales bacterium | reverse complement strand
GACGCTGGAGAACGAGGCGGAACTGAACGATCGCATCTGGGGCCGCATGGCGCCGATGGATCACCTGCCACCGTTAGTGTCCGCGAAGCTCGGCGCGACCGTGCTCGCGGTGCTCTCCGACAACACCGCGCGGGACCAGGGTTACCCGTTGGTTGCCTGGCAGCGCTACGGGACGGGCAAGTGCATGTCGATCGCTTCGGACCGGTTGTGGCGGTTGCGTTACAGGACCGGCGACAAGTACCACTGGCGAGTCTGGTCGCAGTGCATCCAGTTTATGACGCTCTCGCGGCTGATGGGCGAACACAAACGCATCCGATTGGAAACCGACCGTTCGGTGTACGCACGCGACAGCCAGTGCCGCCTGTATGCTCATGTTCTGGACGACAACTTTGAGCCGGTCGTCCAGCCGATGTTTGAGGTTTACGTGACGGGCATTGATGGCGGGCAGGCGAAGCAACTCGTCAGCCTTCGGCCCGATAAGTCTCGCCCCGGGATGTACGAGGGCTACTTCACGCCGCCCGGCCCGGGCCGATACAGGCTCGAGGCCAACGAAAACGATCAGCGGATTTCCAGCACAACGGAGTTCCAGGTGGCGGATGTTAATAGGGAGTTGGCGGATACCAACATGGATCTCGAAAACCTGAAACGGATCGCCAAACTGACTGGCGGTGAGCGATTGACGATGAAGGAGTTCTCGAAACTAGCATCGTTGGTGAACACCGAACCGGTGATGATCGAGGTGCGTTCCGAGCGTTCGCTTTGGGATAATGGCTGGGTCATGCTGCTGCTGATTGGCTTGGTCGGGGTTGAATGGATTCAGCGAAGGAGGCATGATCTGCCATGACAAGTGCCCAAACGACACGCCTTGATAAACTAGACACGCGCATCCGCTCGGTATGGGGCCGTGGTGTGACACTGCACCTGATCACGGGCCTGCTGATTTTCTTGCGGTGGGCGATTCCGTTGTTCCTCATCGGTGTATTCATTGACTGGATGAGCTACATGCCCACGCTCGGGCGGGTTGCCATTCTTATCGCGCTGTTGACAGTGGCTTGTTACCGAGCGTGGCGGGGCGGTTGGCGCCACCTGGGTCCGTTCGACAGCAGGCGGATGGCTCTGCAACTCGAATCGCATCACGGTGACCTGAATAGCCTTCTGGTCTCTGCAATCCAATTCCGCGACATCGAAAACGCCAGCGGTGGTTCTGACGAGATGCGCGATATGACGTGCCGCGTGGCAGAAGAAGCGGCCCCTGGCCTGCGTCCCGAACACGCCGTACCGTACAGCGGCCTGCGGCGGCCGGGAATCGTCGTCATGATGCTTAGCGGCGTGATTGCCGTTATGGCTGTAATGAACGGTCCATTCATGGCTGTTGGTGCGATACGCATCTTTTGTCCATGGGTGACGATCGCTTATCCGACCAATACGCAGATTCGCCTTGAACAAGGTGAGCTTGTCCTCAAGGAAGGCGATAGCGCCTTGATCAAGGCAAGCTTCAGTGGCGTGGTGCCCCAAGACGCGAGTATCTCGATACGCACCGGGGAGGGCAGCGCCCGCAAGATCGATTTGAAAGTTAATAATGCAAGCTGCACGTACACCATCGCCTCTGCATCTCGTGACTTTACGTACCGGGTCAAGGCTGGCGATGGCCGCACCGATTGGCACAAGGTCCGGGTGATCCCGGCGCCTCGGGTCAAACATGCGAATGTGGACGTGGCGTTCCCTGCCTACCTGGCCCGTGAGAAGGAGTCGATTGAGGCTTTGACTCTGACCGTGCCGGAAGGATCCAAGCTTAATTGGCAAATCACACTGGACCGACCGATCAGCGCAGCGACATTCCTCCGCGACGGTGAGGAACCAGTGGCTTTGCAGTTAAGTGAAGATGGCCGACAGGTGGCCTTCGCCCAAGGGGTGATGGCCTCTAGCGGCTACAGTTTCTCCTGGGTGGAAAAAGAACACGGCTTTACCTTCACCAGTCCGCGCTATTACCTGCAGGTCGCCTCGGACCAGGCGCCGCGGGTCGAATTAACTTCGCCCGAATCGAATCTCGTCGCGATGATCGGTCGCCCGCTCAGTCTCGCTGTCCGCGCCCAGGACGACCACGGTATTGGCTCAACAGCCGTCGCCTATAGTGTGAATCAACGTGATGAAAAAGTCGTTGAACTCAAACTCTCCCCTCAGAGTG
>JABGPF010000147.1 GCA_018645065.1 Phycisphaerales bacterium | reverse complement strand
GCCATGCGGTATCGCGGTTCCATCCTGTGTTACGGAAGGTCAGCTTGTATTCGGGAAATCGGGTCAGGGCGTAGGCTTCAATATAGGTGGTGTAGAGCCTCTGCTGAGTAATACTGTCGCCCAGAAACACGACTCTATCGTTGTCTTTGATAAAGAAACCGTCATTAGTCGTATTCGCGCCAGCACAGGCTTTCGGACAGGATTTAGCATCGGAACATTCACAGCTCTGGCTGTAGGCTGTGCTTGGGGCAAATACGATCGCCAGAAAGACTGTGGTTATAAGATGTTTCACAACCACCTCTCTCAGCCCCAACAGGGCCAGCGTCAATTCCCGGACTCTCTTCATTCTTCGGCTCCTATCACTCCGTCGTCTTCTTCTCACCCGACAGGCCGACTCGTATCCGTTTCAGGAAGTTGTCGTAGACCCCTACCGGGACGCCGTAGCGTGCATAGGAAGGCGGTTTCTCGACGTGACCCTCATCGCCAGACGGCTGGTTCTCCAGCCAGGCAAGATACTGCTCGGCAGTCGTTCGCTCCTTCGCGGCCTCCTTGTCTCGACCCAGCTTTTTCAGAATCGTCGATTTCGCTAAATGCATTTCAGCTTCCCCGAGGCTTATCGCTTTTTTGTGCCGACTGGCTGTCTGACGAGAGGCCAGTGCCGCGTCAATGTCGGTTAGCGCGGTTTTCCAGTCTTTCAGCCCCATATGGGCCAGGGCACGCCCCTGAAGACGGTCAGCGTCCCAGTATGGCGGGACCCGTCCGCTCAGAAGTGAGACCGCTCGCTTGTAATCTCCCTGCTCCAGAGGGAGGAACATACGATCGGCTCTCACCTTCTCGATGTTGATTCCTATAGCCGCAGAAGCGGCGCCATCCATAGGGGTTCGCGACACCGTATAGCTAAGGCCCGAAATCCACCACGCAATGGCGCCGTCACCGTGGAGCAGAAACGGGTTAGGAATCCGGTCGGACGACAAAATTCCCAGTCGCCGCACCAGCGGGCTGCCCAGACCACCAGGCGCCATGGCCGCCCGAAACGACCCGCCGCACTCCTTGACAATAGATTTCACGGTATCTGTGTTCTCTGAAAGGAATGCCACGATGACCGGCACTTCCAGTCTCGAGAATTGACCGACGAAATTTTTCAGTCGCTTCACGCAAACCTCGCGCTCTGACGCGTCTGCGGGAGGCTCGACAAAAACAATCCCCCCCATCTTTCCCGCCAGGTCCTGGGGAATCCGCACATCTCGCCCGTCCAGACCCTTGAGTGTCGCCGCCAGCACACGGTTCGGCTTCTCGGGCGCGCCCACCCCGGATACAACATACCTGCCCTTATATCGCTGTGTTTCGCTATACCCCCAGCGCCCCGGATTGCCCCAAAACATCCGATGGTTATGATGACGGTCACGGATCAACGAGAGCACCGGCCATAGCCTGGGATGATTCTCATCGCTAAGACACAGGAATCGTTGCCGACATTTCTGATACAGGGGTTCGGCGTTGGCTTCGATTGCGAGTACGGCAGCGGCCGCCAGCGCCCTTATCGGGGCCTTATCGCCACCCTGGGTGTCAATAAAATCTCTCAGCAACACTTCCGGTATGGCGCCGGCCTTCCACAATGCATCCTTCAGCAGGCAGAAGCGCGCGACCACGTCGGCGCCGGGCGGCAACTTAGTGGCCAGCATCGCCTTTGCCTCCTCGACGGCCTGTTCCATATACTTCGCCTCGCGGGCCAAGTTCCCCATTCCGATCAGCGCAATGATCCTCCGGTTGCGCACGCGCCAGATATCCGGAGCGGTGGGATTCTGCAGGATGGCCGCGGCGCACAGCTTCTCGGCCCTGCGATATCCATCCAACTCGGCCTTGCGGGTAAGCCTGTATCGCATCGGCGGTAGTGTGAAACAGGACTGTATTGCCTTTATAGAGGATGCGGGACGCGGGTCTGCCACCAGGAAGTCTCCGATAAACAACGATCTCAACTGCGCCACGTATCTTTCGTCATCGAGCCACATCCCGAGCCCTGGACCCGGATTCGCGGCCACTTTCCCTCGTGCTGGGGTCGGCATCGGCCATGGCGCCATTTGCGCATTCAACGACGAATGGCCCTGTGCATTGACAAGAACCGCTGCCGGGGCCCTGCGAGCGTACGCCTTATACGCCAAATGGCGTCTTCCGCCCGGAAGATGCAGCGCCGTGCCCTTTACGCCCGACTGGCTCAAGATGCTTTTACCGGCATCCGGTAATTCATCGAGATTGAAACTATATACTTCGAATCGCCCCGGAAACCGTTCCTGCTGCTCCTTGATGCGTGCAAGAAATGTCTCGTGCCCTTCGGGTCCTTTGGGTTTCGTCGACCAGAATATCACCAGGTACTGATGCCCCAAGCGATCTGACGGAAAACTCACCAGAGCTTTATCGGCGCTTTGGTATCTCCCGCTGAAAACCGCGTTAAGATCCGCTAGCGGTCTCAACGCTATCATTTCTTGATCCCCGGCAAAACGACCAACGGCCAGCTTTTTCTTAATCTTTATTTCAAGATCAGAAGCCCGATGCTGTGAAGCGAGCATCATCGTTAACCTCAGGCAGCGTCGCTCAGCCGACGTATTGCGGTACTTTCCGATGATCTCCTCGAGAGCCCTCACCCTCTCGGTTACGGTAGCTTCGGCTTTGGCGAGGTCTCTCTCGGAAAGCAGGAGGTCGGCTTCCAGTCGAAGATCAGCGTATTGGTCAGGCGCTTTCGACAACTTGGCACACGTCGCGAAGAGAGCGTTGCGATTCTTTTTCGTCACCTCCAGCCCGAGCAGTTTTTTCTGACACCGAAACAGGATAGCGATCACGGCATAGCGGTTGGGCGCTTCGGGAGATGCCTCGAGCAATGCCGACGCCTGGCGCGCAACATCCTTGAAGGCAATCCGGACCTTGACCGCCGACTTCCCGATCGCGGACTGCTCCAGTTCCTGCTCGAGCGCCGCAAGTTCGCTCGCAGGAATGGGGGCTTGTTCGGCAAGGCAGACCGAGGCGGTAAAAAGAAGGCACGCGATGAAGGCTCCCGCCCCATTCGGTATTCCTCGATACACGTTTCGCATTTCAATTACCTCTGGTAAATGGGTATATATCGGTGCGGCGTCGCCAGGATGATGATCGCCACGGGTGTCTCGTAACCTACAAGCTTCGTCACCTCGCCTGCCCCGACCCAGGCGCCTTGGGCGTTCTGCTTGCGAATCAGCGCATCGCGAATCAGCGGATACCACTTCGCGTAGTGGGCGTCTCCCGCCTGCACCATGGCCTGAATGGCGTAGTAGTGCCCGTAGTAGTAGTGACCGAAGTTGTTGTTTATGATACCCGGCAAGCGTTCCTTGAGATAGCGGATCGCCGAGTTCACCATCTCCGAGTCGCGCACACCTGCAAGTTGAGCCGCGTATGCCCCACCACCCGTGCACGCGATCGAGTCATTCTTGGCCGCCCCGGTGGGAATGTAGTTGAATCCACCGGTATTCTGGCTTGTCGCCGATTTGAAGTATTTGATGACCTTGGTAATCGTCACGTTCGGAACCACAATGCCCGCCTGGCGCGCGGAGGCCAGGGCGATGAACACCATCACCGTCACCGACGTGTCATGCCCGGCGTTCGGTGTCGGCTGGTAGCGCCAGCCGCCTCCGTCGCTCTGCGACCGGACGATCACCTCGACCCCAGCCTTGATGGCCTTATGCATGGCGTCGTCGTCGGTCTTCAGGTCCCGCGTCATCCCACACATCTCGGTCAGGGCCAGGACGGCCAGACTATGCTCGTACATTGTGGTACCCATGTATCCGGACGGCGCCTCTTTCGCCCGCGCGAGAAGCCAGTCCTTCGCGCGGTTCAGGGCCTCACCGTTCGGCCCAAGGCCAGGGAACTCGGCCCTGGACATGAAGGCCATAAGGGCCAGCGACGTAATCGCAACGGCGCGATCACCGGCTTTGGTGCTTGCCCACGAACCGTCGGCGCGCTGGTTGGCCAGCAGGTACTTCAGGCCCTTGTCAATCGCCAGCGAAGCTTTTGCAGTCAACTCGGGGGCTCCGTCGGCCGATGCCGATGGAGTGGGGGTCGAACCGTCATCCTGCGGTGTCTTGGGCAAATCCCTCGACCCTGTGTCCGTCAATTCGGGAGCGACGGGCGGCTGCGCTGCCAGCACAAACGCGGCTGCCAAGAGGCAGGCCGTGATCATGGTGACAGCCGGCAGGAATCGATTATTGTAGATTGCTGTCGATCTTACCCTCGAACCTCGAAGCTCGAACCTTGAGATTTTCATTTCGCCAACCTTTCGTAATAGTTCTTCAGAATCGCCCGGTACTCCAACGGCAGTTCGCGGGCGAAGTTCTCGTTGAGTGCGGCGCGGTCACGTCTGCCCAGCACCTCCCATTCGAGCTTGTCGGGCGGTGGCTTCTCTCCGGTCAGGACGCCCGGAGTGAACAACTGCATGATGTCCTCCTGCTCCACGTATACATCCGAGACACTCTCATCCTCACCGAGCGGGGGCGGCACGATCGCGAATTTCAACGCATACTCGACAATAAAGTATCGCAGGCTCTCGACTGCTTTCTTCTGGCTCGCGAGCGATTTCGCTCGGTCCGACACCTTCGCGCTTGCCGCAGCGTTGCGAAGATGCTCTCTGGCGTCTACAAGTTTCAGATGCAGATTCGCCGGCGGTATTGGTTCCGAGGGTTCGACCTTGCGCTTGCCTTTCGGCACGGGATTCTTGTGCTCCTTTGCGCACCCGATGAACGGGCCGCAAGCTTTCTCGAACTCGCGCAGCTTCGCTTCATAACTGGAGATTTTATTCGCTTCGGCGGCGTTGCTCTGGCGATACGCTCGTTTCTGCTGCCCCGCCATCCCCAGCACCTTCCGCGCAAGCACCACTTGTTCCGAGGGGACATAACCCGCCCACGTCGGATCGACGATAAGAAGGTGCAGACGCTTCATCAGCGCCAAAAACATGTCCGCGTCGTCCAGGAGCACCTTTTCGGCCTGCGCCATCGCCTTCGCGATCTCGCGAGAGTCGCCGCCCTTCAGGCGGTCTTCCGCTTCAGCTATGTGCGCCGCGGAACTAGCAAAGATATTCAGGCCCGTGATCTTGTTGATCAACGTGCTGTAGGCTTCCGTCCTCGCTTTCAGCGCGCCCTGCTCCTTGAGCAGGTCCGCCAGGTCTGCTGCCTTTACCGAGACCTTCTCACGCAGTTTGCGTTGCGCCTCCCGAATAAGAACGCCTTCCTGGAAGATCTCATACATCGCGTCAACGATCTCCAGTTGGTATTGGTACTGTGGAACCACGGTGATGAGCTGGCCTCGCAGCTCTCCCAACGTCTCGACGATGTAACTCTGGGCGTCCACCGCCTCTTCGGCATCCTTTTCCTCCAGGGCGATCCCGGCCTCGTCCATGTCCTCCTTGGCGAACAGCATCACCGTGTCGGACTTCACCATGTGCGAAACCGGGTCCAGGGCGACCAGTATCGCGTCCACGGCGTGGATCAGGTTCTTCTGGGGAATCGCCAGGCCCGGCATGTCGTCCAGCTTGGCTTTACGCGTGATGGCGAGCATGTCGCGCTGTTCTTCTTCGATCTCGCCCACATAGGGGCTCGGGAGTTCGGCGCTCCTCGTCGCGGCCACCATGCCAGCATAGGTCGTGACAGTCAGTCTGTGTTCCTTAAGCAATTCCTTGGCCCCGGTCAACGCCGCAATAGCCGCCTTCTGGCGCCCGATGGCCTTGCCGGGCTTGTTGTCCTTCAGCAACGGTATGGCCTCCCGCATGGATTGCACCGCCTCGGCGATCCGCGCCTGAAGCGGAAGCGAGTGTTCTAACGGCGACGCGGCCTGCCTGATATTGTCGGCAAGCTCAATCCGAAGGTCATCGATAGCGTCGGCCAGCAACTCCTCCTGGACGGCCAGGTGCGCCGACGTGGCGCCCTCGTCCGCGGCGTCACCCGTCTTTTCCAGGAGACTGAGCTGGCGCTCGCCTAACCGGGCGAGCCGCTCACCGGTCTGACGGGCATTGTAGGCCTGCCTTTTGATCCTGACCGCTCGGGTCATGGTCATGATTCGTTTCTTCCCGATGTCCACCAGCGATGCGAATGCGGATTGCGCCTTCTGCTGTGCTTTTCCGGCCGCATCACGGTCACCGGCCTCGATATGCGAAGCGGCCTTTGCCAGGGCGTCATCGGCCGTGGCGAGCAGATCAACGACCGCCGGGACCGGGGGAAAGATATCATCAAACAGACGCGCGCGAGGCGCGGGAACCGCTGGCATCAGGAGCAACTGTAGGTTCCTGTGCAGGGCGGCCTGCGCCCCGACCAACTCGGCACGCCGCTGCCGGAACGTCTCGGCGTCAAGCGCCGCGATCTCGATTCGCAGCGTCTCCAGGCGTTTCTGCTGCAACACGAACAAGTCCATTGCCTTGACCAGGGCATCGCGTTCCGCGCCCACAAGCAACCGGAACTCGGCATCGAGCAGCGCCGCGATCACTCCCGACTGGAGCTTTGCAGCATCCACCGATCGCCCCTGGCGAATCAGCCCGGCCGCCTTCTTCAACCGCATATCTACACCGCCGTTGATTAGTCGCTTCACCAGGCGCGTCATCGTGAACTCGATCAGCGCGTTCTTAACGGTACTCTCTTTCCCCTTCGGGCTGGCTGCAAACAGGTAGGAGAGCCATTTCCCGAGGCGTTCCTGCGCTTTGGCCAATCGATCCGCTTCGCCCCCGCGCGCCCCGGGCTCCGTGACGGAGTCTCGGGCGCCCCGGATGATCGTCTGCAACCGCAGCGAGGCCTGTGTTTGGGCGGCCGCGTGCATTTCGCGGGCCATCACTTCAGCAGCGTCCTCGATACCGAGGCCCATGACCAGCATACCAAGCTCTCGCGCGGAACTGTTCACCATGTGCGCCGCACGGTCCTTCGCAGCAGCGTTACCCCCGCTCGATCCGTTCGACTCACTCGCCAATGCCCTGAGCGCATTGGCGGCCTCGGCAACATGCTCCGCTGAGATCCTTAGCAGATCGGCCCGCATTTGATCCATGAACACCGTCAACGACTGTTTCGTCACGCCGTTGGCCGCCATGTCTTGCGTTAGGTGCAACATCTCCCCCGCCAGTTTCTTCAGACGATCCCGCACCATATCCTGTCGAACCGCCTCGAGCTGGCAACTCTGCACGAAGACCGGATCGGAACGATCAAGCCGCAGCACAACCTCATGCACTCTACGCTCTTCCCTGTAGATCGTCCTGAGTTGTGACAGCACGCGCTGCCGCTGCTTTTCGATCTTCGACAAATAGTCCTCGGTCGACAGGAACCGCATACGCCGCGCTTCGGAGCGAACACGTTGCGGGCCCTTTTCGCCAGGATAGCTGTCGGCCAATTCCACCACAAAGGTCACCGTCTGCCCGACCTGTAGGTTCGGTAGGACCGAGCGGTAATCCCAGTCGATCACCTGCTCGGTTCCGTCAATGGGCTTCGCGGGCGTGAAACGGACCTTCTCTTCCTCGGTCTTGTCGACGCGGTAACACACAGCGGATTCGGCGATACCGTGATCGTCGCGGCCACGGAAGGCGAGATCCAGTTTTCGACCCAATGTCGCGTAGACATTGCGGTCGGGCGACGTCAGCTCGACACGCGGGGGACGGTCCGGCGCCACCTGCAGGTAGTTATTCGGACTGGTGAATACGAATCCATGCTCGCGTTCCACCCAGGAAAAGGCGTATGCCCGGGATTCAGTCGCCATCTGCTCAAACTTCACCGTACGCCCATCGGCGCTGATGTCCAGCGGTATCGATTTCTGACCGGCAAGAGTGACAGTTGCCTCGCGCACCGCCCGATCGAGCGAGAGCGTCCAGTGGATATGAGTCGTCTCCGGGACAGTCATTGTCAGTGACTCCACGGTTTCGGTCGGTCGCTTCGTATATTCGGGAAAATCAAGTCGCACTTCGGCATGCTCGATATTCGGTATGCTGACGACTTCAACCGTGCGCCATGGACCGCGCGTGTCACCTGCCGTCAGGCGATACTCGAATCCCCGGTAAGCGGTTTCTATCAGGTACTCGCACCGACCGTTCACGATAGGAAGCTTGCGAACAGTTGGTCGGCCCGTACCGGTGCGCAGCTCAATCTTCGCCTCGCGCGGCACGACACCGAGAACACGTGCCGCGATCCGGACCGGCTTGTCTTCCTGTACGATCAGATCGGCGTTCTCCATTTCCAACCGGGTGCGCGTCGGATAGGTGATGGCAAGCCACGGCGCAAAGATCCGACCAAGACCGGCCATCACCAAAGGACCGTTGGTAGCTGCCATGACGCCGAAGAACAGGGCCACGATAAGCGCAATCATCGCCGGGCGACGCAGCGGCTGGAAACAGACGGCATCGTTCGGCTTTATCTCGTCCGCCGATTCCTCTGCCTTTCGGCAAGTCAAGTCACACAACGAATCGGATGTGCCGTAGCGTCGTGTTGCGTCTTTGAGTTGCCAAGCGGTGACAAGGAGGCTATCCATACCGCCATAATATTCTTCGATCTGCAGGGCCGTGTGCGTGGCATTGAATGGGCGTATAAACTTCCAACCTGCGATCCAGGCTCTGTAAAGCGGAACGCCCAGCACAATCAGGAGAATTGCAAACCGACCAGCCATCGGCGCCTCGGTAAGCCATCTGCTAATCATCCAGTCAACAAAGCCCCCGGCGAGGAACAGCACCAGCCCCAACCAGACGAACACCAGCACACCTTCCACGAAGCGCAGCAACTGCTCACGGCGCCAAACGGCCCGGACGCGGGCGCCCAGCTTTGTTCCTTGTGAATCGGTCATAATTTTTCTTTCGGACTATTCCCTAATGGCCGCCGGCATCAGCGTTAAATCGCGGATAATCAAAACGCGCATGAGGTTATCTTCAGTTCGTTGCGAAAGGGCCAGCGCGTTCTTCTCGACATATATCTAAAACCCAAAACTCTCTTCATGGCAGATCGTATCTCCTTCTTACAATCCATTCTGTGCCCATAAATGCGACCAGCAACAGTACGATCCATGCGTTGTCCCACAGCCGAATCTCCGTCGTGTAGGTTTCCTCGTGTCGCTCCAGATTGAGCAGGAACGGAAGATCCTTGATCTCAGACATACCGAGGCACTTCCCGTCGGAGATTTCCGCGATCCTGCGCAAACTGTCAATCTGCATGTTCGTGTCGGCCATCTCCGGCTCGACATCGGAAACCTGGAACTCGGTCGTGTTCGAAAGCGAACGGTCGCCGGTGTTTGCCTCAACCCGATAGCGCCCCGCACGCGTCGGCGAGAAGAACCCCTCGTAAAGCCCCGGGCTCCCCGCGTCGGGCCGCAGCGTCACGCTCTGCAGCCGGGCATCCGGAACGTCCAGCGGAGTCACCGAGACTTCAAATCCGGACTGCATGACCGGTTCGAACCGGTCGTCGAGCAGATGGGCATAAAGCTGCGCCTGCCCGCCCACGGGGTAGATCGTACGGTCCGTTTCCAACCTGATGCGCTTGTGTTCACCCATCAGGCGCGAAAGCGTCAGGAACTGGATGCACTGCGACCAGACCCGCCAGTGATACTTGTCGCCCGTCTTGAAACGAAGCAACCAGAACCGGTCTGTTCCTATCATCATGCATTTGCCTGTTCCGTACCGCTGCCACGCGACCAGCGGATACGGGTCGCCACTGGAGCGGGCGTCAGAGAGCGTCATGAGCACAGTGGCTCCGGGACGCGCTTTGAGCAGAGGGGGAACGCGGACCAGCGGCGTCACACGGCTCCACACGTTGTCGTTCTCTTCCCGGTTGTGCTCCAGGGTCATGACCTGGCTGCTTCTTCCCTCGGGAGTCAGCGCCGGATAGACTGCGTCATCCACAAAGTCCCATTCACCGTCAGGATCAAATGTGACCGGAAGCATCTTCTGCACGGGCGTCCCGGTGTAACTGGTCGGCGCGAAACGCGCACCGCACAGCATCAGAAGCGATCCGCCTCGCTCCCGTATCAACTCCTCGAGCCTGAGATACTCATCTGCGCTGAAGAAGTCCGCGTCCACATCGCCGAGGATGACCAGATCGTACTTGTAGGCTTCCTCACGTTCCTTTGGAAAACGTTCGATGTACTCGGTCGAATTGCGCGCAATATCGGGCCCCGAGCGCGTCGCGATGAACGTGGCGTTGATCCGCGGGTCACGCTTGAGCATAGCTCGCAGATACCGATACTCCCAGCGCATGCTGCCCTCGACGCAGAGCACATTGATCTTCTCATTGACAACCCGTACGCTGCGTTGGACCCGGTTGTTTTCCGCGGTCGCTTCGTCATCAAACGGTTCAATGGCGATCTCGACCTTCGCGGCGCCTTTCTCGTGAACGTCCACGTTAAAGAATATATCCCTGAATTGCAGACCGCCGACAAGCCTGACGCTGTTCTGCGCCACACGGCGTCCGTTGAGGCGCACCGAGATTGAAGCTCGGCGCTTTTCATAACCCTTGGAGCGGATCTGCACGCGTATCGGGACCTTGTCCCCGGAAAACGCGACTTCCTGCATAACAATGTTGCAGATGGACACGTCGTCGGGGTCCCCAAGCCCCATCGGCACCGGGTAGACGGGTATCCCCCGGATACCCAGGTCACGAAGCACCGCTTCAGCGCGCCGGGAAGATGTGTCCAGCCCGTCCGAAAGCAGCACGATGCCCGCCAGCGGCACACTGCGGCTGGAGCTTGCGACCGCCTCGAGCGAATCGGCAATGGACGTCCCTGTTTCCCCGGGCGAAAGCTCGGTCAGAGGGTTGGTAATCTGGGCTTCGGTCTCACCGAGCAATCGAACCGTTTTACCAAACGTGTAGTAGTCAACATCCAGATCATAGCCCAGTGCCTCGAATACCGGGCGTGCCGACTTGAATACCAGGTTCCGTGCGAGGTCGATCCGGGATGCCGCGGCTATGGCTTCGCGTTGCTTGGCGCCGAGCGATGCTGCGGCCCGCTGCACATCACCGGATTGAGACTCCGAAAGCATACCCAGGGCCACCGCCGCGTCCGTAGCGTCGGCGGGCCTCTTGCGCTGGTCCTTGATCGACATGCTCTCGGAGACATCGATCAGGACCGCCAAACGCCGCTTGACCGGTCGCGACTTGGTGAGCGTCGCCATGGGCTCAAATAGAGTCATCACGATCAGAAGCAGGACTATAAGCCGCGCAATCGCGAGTCCGGCGCGTACGTGACCGGGAAGACCTCGCTGCCGCCTGTAGAGAAAAGCGGTCAGAAGCACAACCGCGACAAGTGCAGAGAGCATGACCACCGGCAGCGCCGGCCTCCCCCACATCAGTTCCTTGATACCGGTAATGTTTGTTATCCAATTAGGCATCTGTTACATCCGCACAGCGGGTCTCCATTCGTCTCTATTCGTGTCCATTCGTGATTCACCCTCCAGATGCGCGCCCGAACACCCACTCCGCAAAAAGGCCTTCAAGCACGAAGAACGCGAGTCCAGCCATCATGAAAATACGCCACAGCGACCGCGATGTCCGTGTTTCTTCGGCAACGGTAAGGAGGTCCTCCTTCGAACGCACGATCTTCACATCCGTACCCTTCAGGCTCTGTAACACGTCTTCCGAAGACATGCCCTTTACCACCGACTCCCTGGCATCCACATTAACCGCTACCGGCATGCCTTCGGCCTGTAGACTGAGACGCGTCAGGTAGAAACCGGCCTCACGTGCGCCGTCGAGAATCGCCACGTACTGGTTCCGATAGTCCCGGACCGGAACGGTGATCGTCTCTCCGGCGGGAGTGTCAAACACGGCATCGCTAGCATCAGGCTGGTCAACATACGACAGCGACAGCGAATCGCCAACCGTTCGCGACGTCTCAAACTCGCGCGCGGTCAGGTACGTCACCATCTGCTGAAGCAGCATGGGAAATACAGGGGTCACAGCCATGTTGTTCCAGGCCGGCCCGGCGGATGTCGTGAACATGAACACATGCCCGCGTCCCAGCGAATGCTCAAGCAGTACGGGAGCATCGCTACCTGCCAGCGTAAGCACCTTCATGCCCGTCGACGACGGACTGACCCTCAACAGGGTCCGGAACCGCGTCTCGCTGATCAGATCCGCAGCAAGCGAAAACAGCGGACGGCAGACAGGATGATCCGTCATCGACGGGTCCAGCGGACGCCCGATACCCATCGCATCGCTGGTCCGCATCTGCTCTTCAATCACTGCTGGAAGCAACGGCGTCCCCTCGAGTGCCGAACGCTTGTTCCAGACGTCGGCCTTAACGTAGTCACCGCCAAACCAGATCAACCCATTGCCTTCCCTGACATACTGGTCCAGCGCACCGGCCTGCTCGACGGTGATGTCGGGAACATCGGCCAGAACAACCACGTCAAACTTCGCCAGGTCCTGTGCGGGAAGATCGATCCACGCGACCGACTGCACATTGAGATCATCCTGGCCCTCGCTGTTGCCGCTCGCACGCAAGGCCGCGGCAATCAGCCCGCCCGGGGCGCCCCCGTCCCCTGATGAGCCTTCAACACAAAGAACGGACACCCTGTCACGGATTACGGCCACCACCCGGCGCACGTTATCCGCCCCAAGCGAGTCTTCACTCAGTTCCGCAGCAATTCGAACGGGACCAGCATCACGAAACGGTAGAAACAGGGAGACCGACTCCGATGTGCCCGGTGCAATCAAGGGGATGATCTTGACGTCCGCTATAATGTTGTTAACGCGACCACTCACCTTGACCTGCTGAGCGACAGTCACGCCGCAGTTGCGGACCGTTGCGCGATAACGTGCAGACGTGCCCTTGCGAAGCACGCCGGACATCAACTCCAACCCGGTGATCGCCAGGTTCTCGGACCCGCCCTCAATAGGAACCATAAAGACCGATGCGTACTTTGCAAGATCCTTGAAGGAATCATGAACCCAGGCCGAACGCGGCTTCCAGTCCTGCTCCTGCATGTCAGATACGATATATATCTCCTTTTGCGGAGCTTTCATATCTACAGCCAGGTCCTTGAGCCGTCGCGGCAAACTATCGATATCCAGCGACTCGTCCGTTGCCTTCAGGGAATCGAGCATTTCATCAAATTCATCCGGATCAAAGGCCACATTCCACGCCACAACCCGGTGCTCGGAACCGAGAAGGACCAGGCATACAGGATCTCCGGGGGGGATATCCCCAGCGATCGTCTCGACTTTCTCGATTGCTCGCTCGAACCTGGTGCGGCTGCCGTCGCTGTGTTGCATACTGAATGACGCATCCAAGGCAATCACCACACCCACGCGACGCTCGCCCAGCCCGGAGCCGACACCATCGGCCTGCTCCATCGCAGGCTGCGCTATGGCCAACACGATCAACAGCACCACGCAACAACGCAACAGCAACAGCAGAATGTCACGCAAACGGATCTGCCTTGATCTGACACGTACGCTTCGGTTCAGAAACCGCATCGCCGCCCAATCAGTTCGCTTGACCTGAAAGCGATTCAGCAGGTGCGCAAGAATCGGCAAGCCAACTCCCAACGCCCCAAGCAGAATCCATGGGTTCATGAAGGTCATTTTCTCGCTCCTGCTGATGGACTCGCGAAGTTCGCTGAACGGTTTTGCAAGAACTCACTTAACACCGCGTCCAGAGGACGGGACGTATCAACCATAGTATAATCCACGTGGCTTCCTATGCATCTGGATCGCAGTTCCTGGCGGTATGCATTGAAGTTAGCCAGGTACTCATCCCGTATTCTCTCAGACTGCGTGATCACTTCTTCTTCACCTTCCAAACCGTCAAAACACCACGTGCCTTTGAACGGGAACTCCAGTTCGTAAGGATCCAGCGTATGGAAGACCACAACATTATGCCCGTCGAATTTCAAGTGGTCCAACCCTTGCATAATGTCATCCACATCCGCAAAGAGGTCCGAGATCAAGATGACGAACGAACGCCTGTTAATTT
>JABGPF010000496.1 GCA_018645065.1 Phycisphaerales bacterium | reverse complement strand
CTCTGTACTACTAATGTTCAAGATATCGAATTTGTTTTGCACTTATTATGCGGCGGCTTGTGTAAGTTGTCCAACGGTAACACGTTGACTGATGATACTGGCGGTGGCGATCTGACGGCCTGTTGGGGTGGTGCGGTAGCGTCGGGTGTTGGGCAGCTTGGCGATTAGACCATGGCCACGCAGTATGCCCAGGCGGTAACTGATCTTCGCCGCAGCACGTCTTCTGTCTTTGAGCGTGTCCTGTTGATCAGGGTACAGTATGCCAGCCAAATCACGATTGCGAAAACCGCCCAAGAGGAATTCAGGACGATTGATCGCCTCAAGAAGCGTTTGATCGGACGATGTCCACAAACGTAATGCACGAATCCTTTTGCCCTTTTGCTTGCGGGGTTTAGACACCGGGGCGAGCAACTCTTCGAGCCGAACGGTTGATTCCAGTGTCGCCAGCGCATCGAGATAACGCTCGTTAGCTTTGTTCGACAGTTGTGCTCGGCGGTGCAGGTCGGCTACGCCTTTACGCATCCGAAGCCATTTTTGCGGGCCATCGGGATCTCGCTCCGACCTGCGGAACACCTTGAGTTCGCGAGGTTGATTGATGGTTGTTTCGATTCGCAGGATGCTGCCGCCCTTGTCGTACATCTTCACCGAATTGCCGTTGACGCGATGCTTAACGCGAATGCCCTCGGGGCGATCCTTGAAATCGCTGACCACTTCGCCGGAGAAACATTTGTTGAATCCGCGTCCCAGAAAACGCATCACATCCGGACTGGAGAAACTCGTGATCGCCCCCCAGGTCAGTTGCGGGTAAATCGCCGCCAAATCCGCATGCGAACCAAACGCCACATCCGTGGCCCATTCGGTCTGCTGGGCCGACCAGTAGTACGGTACGGCGAATCTCTGGAACATTGTCGGCGCCGCAGGATTGAGTTGTTCGGCCACGCCGTCGAGGAATCGCGGCCAGTTCAACTTGAGCAGTCCGTCCATCAACCGCTGGGCTTCGGCAAAATCCTCGATCCACGAAAAGCTGTTGTCATGCTGTCGATACGACAATCCTGCGGCGTCCATCGTACGCGCCAGCCATTGGCGTCCGTTGAGGCATATCTGGATCGAGAATGGAAACCATGTCTGGATTCGTGCGCTGACCAAACCAAATGCCGGGTCCAGAATATAGTGATACAGATGCAGGCATTTGCGTCGCTTGACCCTCAGTTCCAACTTCTTGTTCTGACGGTCGCGATAAATCTCATAACTCATGCAAGGCTCCACGCACTTCAACACGCAGACCAATCCCGCAGCCACCGGGTTCTCACGCAAGAGACGCCGAGCAATATCCTCCTTCCGTTCGGCGCTCGAGGGCAAATACACGATCGGCCGCTCGCATCGCCGAGCCGCTTCCTGCGAGGCCTCCAACAACGTTCGCGTCATGGCCTCGGCGTGGTCGCCGAAGTTCTTCAGCAAGACACCCACATGCCACAAATACTTCATCATGCCCGAGGCCACGCAGAGGATTCGATAGCTTCCCCGAAACAGGATTCGATCCCATCCGCTCAAAACTCCGCTTACCGATTGCTGATGTTTTGTGATAAACTGTTTCATGGCGGGGGTCCTTTGGTGAATGGTGTAGGATTAGTAACTCAACACCATTGTCAAATGGACTCCCGCCTTTGTCTATACATTTGGTTGCGGCCAACGGCCGCGATAGGTCCTCTGTGGCAAAAGCCGTAGCCGCATGTCGTAATGCGTTTGCTTTGCATGCAGTGGCAGGGCAACCGCAAAGTCAGGTTTCCAATGCAATCAGGTTCAGCAGGAAGTCGTGATCCCAGCCGGCGAGTTTCCTTTTTTGACGAATACTGGCTTTGACGGATGTGTCGGCTTTTAGCAGATTCAGGGCGATTCTCGACAGGCGGGTGTAGTTTTCAGCGGCGTGGTCTTTTCGGATTCGCCGGGCGTCTTCATGGAACACCACATCCATTCGCCAATGCAGTTGATTCTCCACGCCCCAATGATTTCGAGAACACCTCAGCAGAGTCTTCGCATCGGCTGGCAGGCTGCTGATGTAGTAATGGCGTTTCCGCGTCGTCTCTGAGCCAATCCGGCGGATACGCTCCACACACACGACCGTTTTCAGACCAGGCCAATCATCACTCGGAGCCACCCCGACGATATCGTCGCTGCACCAGCATCGTCT
>JABGPF010000146.1 GCA_018645065.1 Phycisphaerales bacterium | reverse complement strand
GGATTCACTTGAAGACGCAAGGTCTTTCCGAAGGCACGATCAGGCGGCGATGCAAACGGGCGCGGCAGTTCTTTGCGGCGGCGATCAAGAAGATGATCATTGCCGAGAATCCCTTTGCGGATGTCCAGTGCGGTCACTATGCCAACACCACGCGGTATTACTTTGTCAGTCAAGCCGAAGCGCAGGCGGTGCTTGACGCCTGCCCCGATGCCGAATGGAGACTTCTCTTTGCTCTGTGTCGCTTCGGTGGCTTGCGATGCCCGTCAGAGGTGCTGCGGTTGACTTGGGCGGACATTGACTGGGAGCATGACCGGTTCACCGTTCACGCCAGTAAGACCGAACACCATGCCGATGGGGGGATCAGACAAGTTCCGATATTCCCCGAACTGGCCCCTCACTTGACAGAGTGTTTTGAAGCGGCGGAACCGGGGAGCGAATATGTTATCACACGCTACCGTAATGCGAACGTGAATCTGCGGACACAGTTGAACCGGATAATCAAACGTGCGGGACTGATGCCCTGGCCGAAGCTGTTTCAGAATCTCCGGTCTACCCGTGAAACAGAACTTGTGCAGGAGTTTCCGATCCATGTTGTCTGCAAATGGATTGGGAATTCTACTCAGATTGCCAGTAAGCATTATCTTCAAGTTACTGAAGATCACTTCGCAGAAGCGGCTCAAAAAGCGGTGCATTATCCGGTGCAGTACCCGGCCGCAAGTGCTTGCACCGAGCCGCAGGTGAAACAGGAGGTCGCAGCGAAACCCTATGTTTGCGGGGGTATGCAAAAAAGTGCAGCCCCTTGCGATAGCAAAGGGCTGCACGGGATGACCCCACGGAGACTCGAACTCCGGTTGCTGGCATGAAAAGCCAGAATCCTAGGCCACTAGATGATGGGGCCGCTTTTTGTCAGCAGCACCCAGCCGGAAAAGGTCCGGCAGGGGGATTAGCCAAGCGAAGTAGTATATCCAATTTTGCAAAACAGGCAAGTCTAAAACCGTTTTTTTCCACAGAATCCGCAGAAAAGGCGGAAAAAGCTGAGCCCTTCGCAAACCGAATGAACTTCACAAGGCAGGTCATCGTGTTCGGCTGATCAACGTCCCGCGAAGCTCCGGCCCGAAGGCTGGGGCAAGGCAGGAATGAGAGAGCTGGGACTCGAACCCAGGACCTACGCCTTAAAAGGGCGTTGCTCTACCAATTGAGCTACTCTCCCGTGGAGTGTTTTTTGTCATGCGGCCATTCGGCCAATCGTCCATTCGTCTATAAGCGGTGCGTCTTTTACGTTTCTTGAATTTCAACCGTCTTGGCGGCAAGAGCTTCGTTGATCATTGCTTCATACTTCTTGATCAAGTCCTGGATGAGTTCCTTGCAGTTCTTGCATTCGTCTTCGGTCATCTCCGAAGCTTTTTGTTCTTTGTCGGCGGCTTTGTTTCCGTCACGGCGTGCGTTGCGTATCGTGACGCGGCAGGCTTCGGCCATTTTCTTCAGCTGACCAATCAACTGCTGCCTGCGTTCGATCGACAGCGGGGGGACACTAAGGCGTATCACCTTACCGTCCATCATCGGGTTGATTCCCAGGTCCGAAGCCTTGATCGCCTTTTCGATGTCCTTAATACCAGTCGGATCGAACGGTTTGATGACGATCAGGTTGGCCTCCGGCGTCGCGATCGACGCCAGTTGGCGAAGGTCGGTCGGTGATCCGTAGTATTCTACCTTAAGATGATCGACAAGTCCAGAAGAAGCTCGTCCGGTGCGAATACCCGCAAATTCCGAACGCAGGTACTTCACGGCTGTGTCCATCTCGTCTTCGATCAGTAATGTAATGTCATCGATAGGCATAATTCAGTTCCCATGGTCATTGTGTGACGATGGTTCCAACCTCCTGTCCGCATACGGCGTTGAGGAGATTACCGGGTTTGGAAAGCTGCAGCACCAGTATCTTGATGTCGTTTTCCATGCACATCGAGATAGCTGAGAGGTCCATGACTCCGAGCCGGTCTTCAAGTACTTTTGCGTAGGTCAGCTTGTCGTAACGAACTGCCTTGGGGTTCAGCATCGGGTCGGAGTCAAACACTCCGTCGACTTTCGTGGCTTTCACAAACGCCTCGACGCCGAGTTCGCTGGCCCGCAACGAGGAACAAGTATCGGTGGTGAAGAACGGATTACCCGTCCCGCCGGCCGATATTACGATGCGTCCTTTGGCAAGCTGCTTTTGTGCTTCTTTAATCGTGTAGGTTTCGCACAGAGTCGGCATGTGCACAGCGCTTAACACGCGTGCGGGCAGGCCTCGTCCGTTCAGCGCGTCGCATAGACCCAGACCATTAATAATCGTGCCCAGCATGCCCATCTGATCGGCAGTGGTGCGTTTAATGTTCGGGTCTTCCATTAACTGCCGGCTGCGGATTAAATTCCCGCCGCCCACAACCATCACAATTTCCACGCCGAGATCAACAAGCGGCGAGATTTCGTCGACCAGCGCCGATACGGCATCGGAATCCACACCAGAACTGTCGGGGAGGCACATGCTCTCACCAGACACTTTCAGCAGTATTCTTTTGTATACCGGTTCCGACATGGCGTGGTTCTTCGCGTTGGGTGCGTTAGTTAATGGCGAATCGTGCGAACGCTTTTATCGTCGCGTCGCCGAGAATTTCTTTAACCTGCTTTTTGTCGTCGCGTACATAGGCCTGTTCGATCAGGGCCTTCGAGGCGATGAACTTTTTCATTTTGCCTTCGACCATCTTTGCGGCGATTTCTTCGTTCTTGCCTGACTCTACAGCCTGGGCCATCGCGATCTGCTTTTCTTTTTCGACCAGATCGGCGGGGACGTCGTCGCCTGTGATGCCGATCGGGTCGGCGAAGGCGATGTGCATGCAGAGGCCCGAAAGCGTCTCTTCGTCGAGTTGACCGTTAACGCCTACGACTACGCCGACTTTACCGTTATGGTGGGCGTATGTTCCGATGGAGTCGGCACAGATCTTCACGCCGCGTGAGTACGACATGTTCTCGCCGATCATCGCCAGCGTGGTTTGCACGCGGTCGTTGATCGCGTCAGTCGCCGGGATGTCGCCTTCGTCGGACTGAACGGCCATTTCGGATACTTCCTTGGCCATTTTCTGGAACTCGTCGTTCCGCGAGCAGAAGTCGGTTTCGCAGACAACTTCGACCATCGTGGCTTGCTTGTCGTCGGCGACGATGAGTACGACGCCTTCTTTGGTGTCGCGTGTTGCGCGTTTTTCGGCGGTGGCCATGCCTTTAGCTCGCAGCGCGTCTTTGGCCTGCTCGACGTTACCGTCGTTCTCGGTCAGCGCTTTTTTGCATTCCATCATACCCAGACCGGTCTCGTCTCTGAGTGCTTTTACCATTGCAGCGGTTATATCAGCCATTTTTGCTCCCTGTGATCTTTTATCAGATCGGAACTTTGCATCATCCGTTCGTGGATGTTGCAGATAGTTATTGTTGTGTAGAACTTACGCTTGTTCGGGCGTAGTTTCGGTGGTTTCTGTTACTTCAGCGGTTTCAGCGGGCGTTTCAACGACGGGCGCCGGTGCGGCTGCGGGCGTTTCAACGGCAGGTGCTTCCACCGGTGCGACGGGCGCCGGGGCTGCGGCTGCGGGTGCTGCGGGTGCAGCAGCAGGCGCCGGTGCGTCGGCCGCTCGTGCGGTTGTGGCTCGTGCGCTTCGTCGTCGCTGCGGGGCGCCGGCTTTTTCGGTCTTGGCGGTGCGTCCGGCCAGGCCAGCTTGGGCGGCTTCGACAAGCGTTGCGATTACCAGCGAGATAGCCTTCATTGCGTCGTCGTTACCGGGAATCGGGATGTCGACGAGATCCGGGTCGCTGTCGGTGTCGATCAGTGCGATTACCGGAATGTGCAGCTTGATGGCTTCTTTAATAGCGATAGTTTCGCGACGTTGATCGATAACGACCATGGCTCCGGGAAGCGATGTCATTTTGCGGATACCGCCGAGGTTGCGTGTGATTTTACGCATTTCGCGGCGGAGCTTGGAGCCTTGCTTCTTTGAGTAGGCGTCCATCAGCCCGTCTGCGTCCATCTGTTCGAGTTCGTCCAGTCGCGTTACGCGTCGGCGGATTTCGCGGAAGTTGGTCAGCGTTCCGCCAAGCCAGCGATCGATTACCCAGTGCATCCCGATTTCGTCTCCGCCTTCCTGCACGGCTTTGCGTGCCTGGCGTTTTGTTCCGACGAAGACAATGTCCTTGCCTTCGGAGACAACTTTGGTGATGAACTTTCTGGCAGCGAGTATTCCGCGGATAGTTTCTTTAACGTTGATGATGTGGATGAGGTTGCGTTTTCCGAAGATATAGGGCTTCATCTTCGGGTTCCATCGTCCTACCCTGTGTCCGAAGTGGATGCCGGCGTCGATCAACTGTTTTACTAAATCTGCAGTGGGTGTAGTAGCCAAGGTTCTCTTCTCCGCTCTGGGGTGTTCCGGATTAGTTCGTAACATCCGGTCCAGAAGCTTAATTTCCTGAGATCATTTACGTGCGGCTCGTACGTCTACCGGTGCTACAAGCATCGGTCGAGTCACACAGAGTCCGAAAAGTTTAGTGTTATGCAGCACTTGAGTCAAGAGATTTCTGACGCGATTTGGTAAAAAGTGTTTTTTCGTGGTTCTGTGCGGTTTTTCTGACCTGTCATTATTGCAGGGCCGATGGGGCGGTGGTGCGCAATCGGCAGGTTTTCCACTGGTTTTCCAGGAGTAGTGCAATAGGCGTGTTGGAGCTAACTATTGCAGGTAGCGGTAGATAAGAACTGTGGCGCCGGGCTTGCAAACACTTAGCGGATGGCGTGTATCGTCATGTGGAAAGAAAAAACGCTCGAATTGATCGCATGTTGCGTCACGGGCACTAGAATAACCTTGCACTATAACCTGATTCAAACGGTCAAAAGGACCAGAACAAGGAGCAACGAAAAATGGCGAAGAAGACCCCGAAGATTCGTCCCCTGGGCGAAAAAGTACTGATCAAGCGTCTCGAAGCTGAAGCAATGACCCGCGGTGGGATCGTCCTGCCCGACAGCGCCAAGGAAAAACCCCGACGCGGTACGATCCTGGCCTTGGGCGACGGAAAAGTTCTTGACGATGGAACTCGCGCTGACTTCCAGGTCAAAATCGGCGACGTTGTCCTGTTCTCCAGCTACGGTGGAACGGAAATCAAGGTTGACGGTGAAGAGTTCATGCTGATGGACGAAAGCGACATCCTCGCGATCCTCAACTAGTCGCAGCGGTAACATTATATGTAGTTCGCATTGGGCCTGACGGTTTGCCTGGCGGATTATTAAAAAAACTCGTAATTGACACAAAGATAAAATTTCGGAGCAATAGAGATGGCAAAGAAGAAAATCACATTCGACACCGAAGCACGCGAGAGCATTCGTCGGGGCGTTAAGCAGTTGGCTCGTGCGGTTAAAGTAACGCTCGGACCTACAGGACGCGTAGTTGTCCTGGAGAAAAGCTACGGTTCACCGACTGTCACCAAAGACGGCGTGAGCGTAGCAAGGGAAATCGAGCTGGAAGACGCCAATGAAAATATCGGCGCCCAGATGGTCAAGGAAGTTGCCTCCAAAACTTCAAACGTAGCCGGCGACGGAACAACAACCGCCACCATCTACGCGGAAGCCATCTTCGAAGAAGGCCTGAAGAACGTAACGGCCGGAGCCAAGGCGATGCAGCTTAAGCGCGGCATCGACAAAGCCGTTCTGGCGATCGTCGCCGAACTCGAAAAGAACTCGAACCCCGTAACCTCGTCCAGGGAAATCGCACAGGTCGGAACGTGTGCAGCCAACCAGGACGCTGAAATCGGTAAGAAAATCGCCGACGCGATGGACAAGGTCGGAAAAGACGGCGTTATCACCGTCGAAGAAGGACAGGGAATCGATACAGTTGTCGATCTCGTCGAAGGTATGCAGTTCGATCGCGGTTACATCTCGCCTCACTTCGTGACAAAAGTAGACACGATGGAATGCGACATGAGCAAACCGTTGATCCTGATCAACGAAAAGAAAATCAGCGCCATAAAGGACCTCGTCCCGCTGCTGGAGACCGTATCCAAAGCCGGTCGTCCCCTGATGATTATCGCTGAAGACATTGACGGCGAGGCCCTGGCGACGCTGGTTATCAACAAGCTTCGCGGAACGCTGCAGGTGGTGGCTGTCAAGGCTCCTGGTTTTGGCGACCGTCGCAAAGAGATGCTTCGCGATATCGCGACGCTGACAGGCGGAAAGGCGATCATGGAAGACATGGGCGTCAATCTGGAAGCTGTGACGCTGGACGATCTTGGTTCGGCTAAGCGTATCCGCATCGACAAGGACAACACCACGATCATCGAAGGCGCCGGCTCCACGGGCGACATTCAAGGCCGCATCGAACAGATCAAGGCCCAGATCGGCAACACCGACAGCGATTACGACCGCGAGAAGCTCGAAGAGCGTCTGGCCAAGTTGTCCGGCGGCGTGGCCCAGATCAACGTTGGCGCTGCGACTGAAGTTGAGATGAAAGAGAAGAAAGCCCGCGTGGAAGACGCACTGCACGCCTGCCGCGCCGCGGTCGAAGAAGGTATCCTGCCTGGCGGCGGAACTGCTGTTCTGCGTGCATTGAAGGCGTTGGACAAGGTCAAAGCCACCGGCGACGAGAAGACCGGCGTTGACATCGTACGTCGCGCTCTGGTTGCTCCGATCAAGCAGATCGCGGCGAACTCGGGTCTGGAAGGCGCCATTGTGGCTGCGAAGGTTATCGAGTCTGACGACACGAACTTCGGTTACAACGCGTTGACGGGCAAGTACACCGATCTGGTCAAGGACGGCGTGATTGTCCCGACGAAGGTTGAACGCAGCGCCCTGCAAAATGCAGCTTCGGTTTCCGGTTTGCTGCTGACGACAGACGCGATTGTTTCGGACATTCCTGAACCCGAAGGCGCGGCGCCTGCGATGCCCGGCGGTGGAATGGGCGGAATGGGCGGAATGATGTAAACAAGTTGAACAATGTTAAAAAACACCGGTAGTTTACTAACCGGTTGGCGAATTTGAGCGGTGAGTTGAGAAATTGACTCACCGCTTGCTTTTTAACTACTGAACGGAGCGTTGAGTTGATAAGTAAAACGGCGCGCGACACCGCAAGCGGTTTTGATGCGATACTGTGCATTTGCATGCACCTGTACTTAACCCGCTTGCGGTGTCGCGCGTCGTTTTAGTTTAATGTCGAACGATGGTTCTTGCTCATCACTTTATCTGGACTACATAAACGCCTTAAGGCGAGAAACTCTTGGTTCCAGGCGGGTGACAGGATACAATCGGGGGCCAAACCGCATTAACCACTCTGGAGACTGTTATGGTGAATCGTATTTTAACGTGCATGTCGCTGCTGAGCGTTGTTGTTCTTTCGACCGGTGTTGCACATGGCGAAAAGACGCCCGAAAACCTCGCCCGAAAAGCCAAGGCCACCGCCAGTAGTTGTTTCAGCGGTCAGTATACTCCGCAGAAGGCGATTGACGGATCGCTTACGGGTAGCGACTGGGCGGTTAAGGGAACGAAAACCGGTGAGTTCACCCTCACCTGGGCCAAGCCTATCGAAGCCGCTCAGGTAGTCTACTGGGCCCGCACCACCGGCGCGGAGATGGAGTGCTTCAGGGAATACGAACTCTACCTTGACGACGCCAAGACCCCCGCGATCAAGGGCGGCCTGGAACGTCGCAACGGTCCGCAACTAATCAACTTCAAGAAGCAGAAAGTCTCGAAGATCCGGTTGAAGTTTCTCTCGGCGTATTGGCGGTCACCGAACCCCGGCGCCGCGGAAATCGCAGTTTTCTCCACACCCGTAACAGCCAAGCAACTCGCCGCAACGGTCAAGCAGTTCAGTGCGCCCAAGAACCAAACCAAAGCCGCCAAAGCCATGCAAGATGCTCTGATCTCCGGTAAGCTCGGGTTCAAGGACATTCTGCTAGTCAAGCGACATCCGCTGAATATCTCGCACGTGTACGTTTATCACGTTGAGGGTTACATTCCCGGCGGCGGGCTGTACATATACACACCCGATGCCGACGGCGGAAAGGTCAAGTGCATCTACGACGCCAAGGAGGGCATGATCACGACCGCTGACTTGTCCTACGACGGGAAGGAAATAGTTTTCGCCATGAAAACCGGCGGAATGATTCGATGCCGACCAATTGCACACGCATTCGACATCCCGCGCAACATCGCCAAGGACAACTACCAGATATGGCGTGTCAACGTGGACGGTACGGGCCTGAAGCAGCTTACCAACGGTAAGAGCAACAACCTTGACCCGTGCTGGCTGCCCGACGGCGGCGTGGCGTTCATTTCCGACCGCAAGCCGGCGTACGCGTATTGCTACGTTGTGACCTCGCCGGTGGTCTATCGTATGGACCGTGACGGTAAGAAGCAGAAACGCCTGAGCGCCAACTATCTGATGGACTTCACGCCTTCGGTTACCAATGACGGGCGGATCGTCTACACGCGTTGGGAGTACGTTGACCGTGCGGCATGCCCGATCCAGAGCTTGTGGACGATGAACCCCGATGGAACAGGGCTGGCTGGACTCTACGGTAATCGAATTCTTGCCCCGGGCACTTTCATGGACGCCCAACCGGTTCCAGGCAAAAAGACGTTCCTGGCCACCGCCACCAACCACAACGGACCGTGTCGCGGCGGGATTGTGCTGATCGATCCGACCAAGGGCTCGAACAATCTGAAGGCTATGATCAACCTGACGCCCGAGGTCGATATCTTCCGCATTGGCGGGCAATACGGTAACGGGCTTCGCGGTCCGTATGAAAAGCCCATGCCCATCGGCGGGGAGAAGTATCTCGTCTCGAATGCTGGTGTGCTTGAATTGCGGGATTTCAGCCAGAATGTTGTTCCGCTGATCAGACCGAGAGACAAGATGGGCTTCTACTCGCCACAACCGGTTATGGCTACGAAAACTCCGCCGCGTATCGTCGGCACGCCGATGAACCGCAATATCGACCTGCCCAAAGATGGAAGCGTTACCGGCAACTGGGCCAGCGTTTATATGCAGGATGTTTATAACGGGCTCGAGCCGGCGGTCAAACGCGGTGAGATAACCCAGGTCGCGATCATCCAGGAGATGGAAAAAGCAACCCACACCCCGCAGGACAATTTCGACCCCGACACGGGCAAGAAGCGTAAAATCGCCGCCTTCGGATTCCAGTTTCCGCTGGTCTCGTGCGGAGCTACTTACGCAGCCAAGAAGGTATGGGGATTCGCAAACGTAGACAAAGACGGAAAAGCAGCCTTCCAGGTCCCCTCGGAAGTGCCGATTTACTTCCTGGCGTTGGACAAAGAAGGACGCGCCGTGCAGCGCATGCGATCATTCACCCACTTTATGCCCGGCGAAGTGCAGGGCTGCGTAGGATGCCACGCCGACAGAAACTCCGCCGCTCCGCGACTGGGAGCTAAACGCTTCACAACCGCACCCCAGAAACTTATCAAACCGGACTGGGGAGTCAAGGGCTTCTCGTTCGCCGAAGTCGTTCAACCCGTGTTCGACAAGCACTGCATCAAGTGCCACAACGAACGCAAGCAGCCCGGAAACGTTGACCTCAGCGGCGATAAGACTGACTTCTTCAACGTTTCGTACGACATACTCGCCCGAACAGGGACGATGGGCATGTGGAAGTGGGGGGTTCACGGTACGCGAGTTGGCCCCGAGGGCGATGAGTTCCGCGGAATGAGCCCGTACACTGAATGGATCTGGTCGATCAATGGCGCCGGGCACAATACGTATGAAATCGCACCGTATCGCTGGGGCAGCCCAGCCAGTAAGCTGGCCAAAATTATCGGCTCGGGTCACCCGGACAAAAAGGGCAAGAAGCGAGTTGACGTGCCCGCTGCCGATCGGAAACGCGTTTACCTCTGGATCGACCTGAACGTTCCGTATTACGGTACGGCGTCCTCGAACCACAAGGCGCGAATCGGAAGCCGTCGCATGTACCCGCCCAAGCTTGACGCGACGCTGAAGGAAGTCGCCAAAACTCGCTGCGACTCCTGCCACAAGGGCAAACTGCCCCGCAAGTTCTACACGCGATTCGAGAATCCCAAGAACAATAACTTCCTGCTTGCTCCGCTGGCTAAGGCGGCTGGCGGGACTGAGAAGTGCGGGAAGGCGATCTTCAAATCGACCGACGACGCGGACTACCAGAAGATCATCAAAACGTTCGATCCAATACACAAGCTGCTGAAGAGCATACCGCGTGCTGACATGAAAAATTTCGAACTGCAGAGCAAATAGCGAGACTGTCGGTCTCCATGGAGTATCCAATGCGAAAATCAGCCGCAGTCTATTGTTCGACGCTTCTTGTCGCGATCCTTACGTCCGTATCGTTCGGCGCCGACAAGCCCGCTGCCGCGCCCAAAAATGTCGCTCTCGGCGCCAGGGCCTGGGCAAGCAGTATCTTCAGCCGCGAGTATCATCCCGTAAAGGCGATAAACGGGATGGTTTCCGGTTCGGACTGGGCGGTGAAGGGAACCCCTGACGGGTGGATTGAAATCCGTTGGGACAAGCCCGTTGAGGCCTCCCAAGCGGTCTACTGGGCTCGCACCACCAGCCCTCTGCTGGAGTGTTTCAAGGATTACGAAGTCTATCTAAATGACGCCAAAGCCCCCGCGACAAAAGGAACGCTCCAGCGCCGACGCGGACCCCAGCTCATTAACTTTAAAAAACAGACGGTCAAGAAGCTTCGCATAAAATTCCTTTCGTCGCATCCGAACTCTCCGAATCCCGGAGCGGCTGAAATAGCGGTCTACTCCGAGCAGATATCCAAGGCTCAGCTAACCGAACTAATGAAGCCCGCCAACGAGCGAACGCCCGCGGCCAAAGCGATGCGTAAGGAACTGCTCGATGGAAAACTCGGGTTCAAAAAGATACTTCTGGTAAAGCGTAAACCGCTGAACATTTCGCACGTTTACGTTTATCACGTTGAGGGTTTTCGTCCCGGCGGTGGGTTGTATGTTTACTCGGCTGACACGGGCGAAACCAAGTGCATTTATGATGCGGGCGAAGGGATGATAACCACCGCCGATCTGTCCTACGACGCCAAGGAGGTTGTGTTTGCTCTGCGTCGCGGCGGGCATGTGGCTTCTAACCCGGTCGGGCACATTGCGGACATATCGTTTTACCCCGACGAGAAGAGCAACTACCAGATATTCAAAATCGGTATCGACGGTAAGGGCCTCAAACAACTGACTACGGGTAAGTTCAATAACCTTGACCCGTGCTGGCTGCCCGACGGCGGGATCGGGTTCATTTCCGATCGCAAACCGGCGTACGCGTATTGCTACGTGGTGACCTCGCCGGTGCTCTACCGAATGGAGTCCGACGGTTCAAAGCAGATACGCTTAAGCGCCAACTACCTGATGGACTTTACGCCTTCGGTGCTTAACGACGGACGTATTATCTACACGCGATGGGAGTATGTTGACCGCCCGGCGTGCCCGATCCAGAGCTTGTGGGCGATTAAGCCCGACGGGACGGGGCTCAGCGTTTATTACGGTAATCGCGTGATATCTCCGGGCACATTCATGGACGCCCAGCCGATCCCGGGCACCAACCAGGTTATCGCCACCGCGACGAATCACAACGGTTCATGTCGCGGCGGGATTATCGCTATCGACCCGTCCAAGGGCGTTAATTCCAAGAAAGCGATCCGCAACCTTACCCCGGAGATCGACATTTACGCCCATCGCATCGGCGGGGGGCCCTGGGGCAACGGTATGCTCGATATGCGGGTTCGCGGGCAGTATGAAAAACCTTTCGCCATCAGCGACAAGCGATTCTTAGTCTCCAAGGGCGGGACGATCCAGCTTCGCGACTTTGACGCCAACGTGGTATCGCTGATCTCGCCTGAGGGCGGTATGGGGTGGTATTGCCCGATGCCCGTGGTCAAGGTCAAGCGTCCGCCGCTACTGTTCGGTACGATCGCCAAGCTGCCGGAAGACGGAAGTGTCTCCGGAGCCTGGGCGACTATCTACATGCAGGACGTTTACAACGGGCTCGAACCGCACGTCAAACGCGGCCAGATTAAGCAGATCGCCGTTATTCAGGAGATTGAAAAATCCACTCACTCACCGCAGAACAATAAGCGGCTCGACGGGCATGGCATGCGGAACATCGCGGTGTTTGGTTTCCAGTTTCCGCTGGTCTCGTGCGGAGCGACATACGCGCCGAAGAAGGTGTGGGGATTCGCCGATGTCCAGAAAGACGGAAGCGCCGCGTTCCAGGTCCCCTCGGAAGTTCCGATTTACTTCCTGGCGCTCGACGCAGAAGGACGGGCCCTGCAGCGTATGAGATCGTTCACGCATCTCATGCCCGGCGAGGTTCAGGGTTGCGTTGGTTGTCACGCTGACCGCAACTCTGTGGCTTCGAGCGGCCCGAAGGTGATGGCTTCAGCAGCACGGACCAAACCTCAAAAGCTCCAGGTCCCCGCATGGGGCGTCAAGGGGTTCAGTTATCAGGAAGTGGTGCAGGGCGTTTTCGATCGCAACTGCATCAAATGTCACAACGAGAAAGATCAGCCGGGCAACGTCGACCTGACCGGCGACATGACCGACTTCTTCAACGTTTCGTACGATATCCTCGCTCGCACCGGAACGCAGTCTGAGCGGAACTGGGGGCGGCACGGTAGCCCGTCGGGCGCTAAGTATGATAAGGTTCGCGGTATGAGCCCGTACACCGAATGGATATGGACGATTAACGGCGCGGGCGCCAATGTGCTCGAAATCAAACCTATGCGATGGGGCAGTCCGGCCAGTAAACTCGCCGATATTATCCGCACCGGACACCCCGACAAAAAGGGTAAGAAGCGAGTTAACGTGCCGCTGGCCGACCAGAAGCGAGTTTACCTCTGGATCGATTTGAATGTCCCGTATTACGGTACGTCGTCGTCGAACCACAAGGCGCGTCTGGGCAGCAGGCGCATGATGCCCCAGCAGCTTGAGCCCGTATTGAAGGACGTTGTGACGCGGCGTTGCCTGAGCTGCCACAAGAAGGGCGTTCCGCGCAAGTTCTACACCCGCGTGATGAAACCGCAGAATAATAATTTCCTGCTGGCTCCGTTGGCGAAATCAGCCGGTGGAACGCAAAAATGCGGAAAACCAATTTTCGAATCGACCGACGACGCCGATTACCAGAAGATCATCAAAACGTTTGAACCAATACACAAACTGCTGCGGGCACGCCCACGAGCAGATATGAAAAATTTTAAACTGTTGTGCGATTAAAAAAACGCCAGATAGGAGTTCCGCCGAATATGTCTAATTTGCATCGTTTACTTATCGTTCCCGTTTTGGGATTGCTGATCGCTGCGTCCGCCAATGCGGCCGAGCCCGTCGTTAACTTCGGGCAAGATCGTTACACGCTTTCGCTGTGGGTGAAAACCACGTCGAAAACCGGCGGGCCGATCTTTACTGTCGGATCGCTCAACGGTAAATGGCAAACTGGCGACAAGTGCATCTACATGGGCGAAAAAGGGCATGTGAATATTCGTGCCGCCGGTGCGGGACACTCCCGGGGCGGACCGAAAATTAATGACGGCAAGTGGCACCAGTTGGTCTTGCCCAGTTTTCAGACGTGGCGATTTTATACCGACGGTAAGAAATCGATCACGCACATACTCGACGGCGTACCCGACCGCGGCAGCCCGCGCAGCCCGATTCTCACTGGTGGCGGCGTTGTGATGAAACTCGGGCAAGGCTCAGACGACTTCCCAAACGACACCCAACGTCAATTCATAGGACAGATCGATGACGTACGCATTTACGATCGCGTACTGAATGAAGAGGAAATCGCCAAACTTTACGAAGGGCAAACCAAGTTCGGTTCGACTAAACTGCTGGCCCACTGGAAACTTGACAAGAACGGTAAAGACGCTACCAGCGGCGGGCGCGATCTGCGGACAATCGGTAAGGTCAAGTACTCCGCCGGCCGCGACAAAGGTTCCGCCGCCGAGTTCAGCGGAGCCGGAGCACTCTGGCTCCCGCTTACCGATAAGGCGATCGGAGCCAAAGGTAAGATC